>CAZNCI010000071.1:0-4741 GCA_964571475.1 uncultured Saprospiraceae bacterium
AGTTGGCAGTGGGCAGTCGGCAGTTGACAGTTGGCAGTTGGCAGTTGGCAGTGGGCAGTTGGCAGTTGGCAGTGGGCAGTTGGCAGTTGGCAGTCGGCAGTGGGCAGTGGGCAGTCTTCAGTCGGCAGACTGCGGACTGAAGACTGCGGACTGAAGACTGAAACCTCTGGACAGAAATCAATTAAAATAACGTATGAAAATAGCGGTCAATGCACGATTTTTATTAAAGGGGAAGCTCGAAGGGATTGGGTGGTATTCCTTTGAGGTGCTCCGCCGATTGGTGGCCATGCGACCTGAGGATGAATTTATCTTTTTTTTTGATCGTGCTTATGATGAGGCATTTATTTTTGCGGATAATGTGAGCGGGGTTGTTGTGGCGCCTCCTGCACGTCACCCATTTTTGTGGTATTTGTGGTTTGAATGGGCTATTCCCAGACAACTGAAGAAGTATCAGGCGGATATTTTTATTTCACCTGATGGTTATTGTTCATTGAGTACTGATACGCCAACATTGATGGTGGTGCATGATATTGCTCATCATCACTTTCCGGAGCAGGTTCCGTTTCTGGTTAGGAGTTACTACAATTATTTTGTTCCCCGCTATTTGCGAAAAGCAAAAAAGATACTGACGGTATCGGAATATACCCAGTCGGATATTATTAAAACTTATGGTATCCGTCCGGAAAAAATTCGCGTAGCGCCCAATGGATGCAGAGATTCATTCCAACCTATTTCAGATAAACAAAAAAAAGATATTCGCTCACAATTTTCGGAAGGGCAGCCCTATTTTTTTTATGCAGGGGCCGTACATCCGCGAAAGAATGTACACCGCATCATTACGGCTTTTGACCAATTTAAAAAAAGGACAAAATCACCTATTAAGCTGTTAATTGGAGGGCGGTTTGCCTGGCAGACTGGCCCTGTTAAAACGGCTTTTGACGAAGCCACTCATCAAAGTGACATCCACTTTCCTGGTTACCTCGAAGATGAAGTACTGCCATTACTTACCGCCGGTGCAATTGCCATGGTCTATCCCTCCCAATTTGAAGGATTTGGGCTACCTGTCCTGGAAGCCATGCAGGCGGGAACGCCGGTTATTACCAGTAATGTCTCCTCTTTGCCGGAAGTATGTGGGGATGCCGGCATTCTTGTATCTCCGACAGATACCGAAGCTATAAGCTATGCCATGGAGAAAGTATATACTGATAAAAACTTAGCCCGTGAGATGAGCCAAAAGGGTTTGCTTCGCAGTCAAAAATTCAGTTGGGACCAAACGGCCAAAGCCATGAGCGAGGTATTGTCCACCCTCCTTGCGTGAGGTATATGGAGGGCAGCCGACCATCGGGAGGATGGTAACGCCCTAGTGGCTCAAGAATCATGAATTTGCCGCTTCATCTTTCATTTGCTGCGCCAATTCTGTACCCAAATACCCTTCAATAATGTGATGTACCCAGTAAATCGCCGGAGTCATTATCAATGCCATTAAGAATTTATATATGTATTGTACGATACCGACGGCGAATAATAAAGACCAGGGCCACGGCTTCAAAGTACCGGTGATGGAAGGCCCAAGTTTGAAGGCAATATACAGGACCACAAAACTATCAAAAAGCTGAGAAATAACAGTCGAACCAGTCGCCCGAAGCCATAATTTTTGTTCCCCGGTATTTTTTTTGATCCAATGAAAAGAAAAGACATCTACCATCTGTGAGACCAGAAATGCCATAATAGAACCAATGATAATGAATAATCCCTGCCCAAAATTCGCCCGAAAAGCCGCCTGCATATCGGGAACGCCATTGGCCTCGTTTTGAACCTGCCACCAATCGGCCGGAGCTAAATGGATCGCGCCAAAAATCATCACAAAGGCATAAGCAATCAAGCCCATGGTCAGGTAGGATAAAAACCGCACGCCTTTAGTTCCATAATATTCATTGATGATGTCAGTCATTACAAATACGATGGGCCATAATAATACGCCAGCGGAGAATTGGAGCGCCCCTTTTTGTCCGAAGAGGTTAAAATTCCAAGGTTCGATACCGAGAGTATCTTCCAGTGCAAATATTTTCACACCGATCAACTCTGCGATGAGCGCATTGGCGATGAAGAAACCGCCTAACAGGAAAAATAGCCTGCTTGATTTATTTGTGATGATGTTCATATTTTTCTTTTTTAGCAGCCAGGGTTTAAACCTAAGCCGGATCAACATCAACCGTCACACGAACGGAAGAATAGCCTTTTTCTTTTGCCAATAATTCGGTGGCAGCCTTGATGTGTTTTTTAGCAAAGCGTAATTTTTTGGGATTATTATCGATTTTCACCAATAGGTCAATAATATAAAAGCCCCTTACTCTTGCGACGTAGGGAACAGCAGGACCAATCACCCAATTGCCTAATTTTGATTTGAGGTATTGGGCGTAAATTCGCATACCATCATTGACTTTCGCTGGTTTTTTATGCCGGAGTGTGACTTTAATCAGCTTCTGAAAAGGAGGGTAATTGAAATCATGTCGCTCTGTAATTTCTCTTTGAAAAAATTCCTTATAATTACTTTCAATGACTTCTTTAAGCACAGGATGAGCCGTATTAAAAGCTTGAATTAATACTTTCCCCTGTTTTTGCTTCCGCCCGGCTCGCCCGCTGACCTGCACCATCAATTGAAAGGCGCGTTCTGTTGCTCTAAAGTCGGGGAATTGCAGTAGTTGGTCCGCACTTAACACACCAACCAAGCCTACATTATCAAAATCCAGCCCTTTGGTGACCATTTGAGTACCGACTAAGACATTGATACGCCCTTCTTCAAAATCATTGATAATTCTATTGAGTGATTTTTTGGATCGGGCGGTCTCCAAATCCATTCTGGCAATATTAGCATCGGGGAGAAATATTTTCAATTCATCTTCAATTTTCTCCGTACCAAATCCTAATAAATTAAGATTTACGCCTCCACAGCCCGGGCATTTATCGGGTAGATTACTTTGATAACCGCAGTAATGGCACTTCAGTTTATTGTGAAACTTATGATAAGTAAGGCTAACATCACAATTGATACACTCACTATGCCAGTCGCAATCCAGACAACGATAAGTCGGGGAATAACCTCTTCTGTTTTGAAATAAAATAGCCTGTTCTCCCCGCTCTAAAGTTGCTTTTAATTCCTCCAGAAGCACACTTGTGAAATGAGATTGTAATTTTTTTTCTTTTAGTTCTCTTTTGGCATCGACAACGACGACTTCTGGCAGCTGAACACCACCGAAACGTTCCATTAATTTAACGAGACCATACTTTCCTTTTTTAGCATTATAATAAGACTCCAAAGAAGGAGTAGCCGTCCCTAAAATAACCTTTGCTCCAAAAATATGTGCTAAATAAATAGCAGCATCCCGACCATTGTACCGAGGAGCCGGATCGCGTTGTTTAAAAGAGGGGTCATGCTCTTCATCAACAATGATCAGCTCTAAATTTTGGTAGGGAAGTAACATGGCTGACCGGGGTCCCATAATAATCGGTTTGTCACGCATAGCCGCCATCCACAACTCGACTCTTTCGTTATTATTCATTCGGCTATGATAAACGGAAATTTGGTCTCCAAAAATTTGTTGCAATCGTCGGATCAATTGGGTGGTCAACGCAATTTCGGGTAGCAAATAAAGCACCTGCCCTCCTTTATCAATGACTTCCTTTATCATTTCGATATAAATTCGGGTTTTGCCACTGCCTGTCACCCCATGAAGGAGGGCTACTGTTTTTTCTTCAAAACACGATTGCAGCTCATTGAGCACCTCTACCTGACGGGGAGACAAGTCTCCAGCCTCCGTCACCTCATCTTCAAACCCGGCAATTCTGCTTATATTTTTTTCATAATCAATCAATATTCCCTTTTTCATCAGGGCTTTAATAACGGAAGTATCGGTATCACTTTTTGCGTAAACGTCCGACTTCCGAACGACTTCCTGCTGTTTACTAAGCTGAATAAAGGCCATCAAGGCTCTCGTCTGTCGATCTGATTTAGCAGTCAGTTCAAAGGCTTCAACCAAACGATTAGGCTCAGAAGCGTAAGGCTCCTGTAATCGAACACAGATAATTTTCTTAGGTTGGTACTTTTGTTTCATATCCTCCTTCAGCTGGATTATTCTTTTTTCCATTAAGGATTTAATGATATGATAAATGGTTTTTTTTCCAATAATATCCCGTACATCTTTGATAGTCAACTCATCATTAAAAGACAATGCCTCCATAATCAGATATTCGTCATTAGACAAGCCATCATAGTTGTTATCAAAAAATGGGCTCGTTGACAATACTGTCTCACTTGAAAGCTTTAGGTGAGCGGGAAGGGCGGCATTCATCACCTCACCAAGTGTACAGTGATAATAGGTTGACATCCAGCTCCACAGAGTGAATTGTTGATCTGTAACAATGGGTAATTGATCCATTACGGACTGTATCTCCTTGGGTTTAACCCCCTCAGGTGCCTCATTTAGTACATCTTTAACAATACCCGTATAAAATTTATTTCGCCCAAACTGCACCTCCACTCTAACGCCTTTTTGTATTTGATCAACAAATGCTTCAGGTACATAATAGGTATAGGGTTTAGCTACAGCTAAAGGCAAAACAACTGTAACATATAAACTAGTCGATTGAATATCGTGGTAGGGATTGCTCAAAAAGTATCTATTTAATAATGATGAACAAAGATACAAAAGGTTTTTGAATCGAAATTCAGCAATTCCCCATG
>CAZNCI010000071.1:4841-14286 GCA_964571475.1 uncultured Saprospiraceae bacterium
TGCGATTGCCCTACTCCTTTGGGTTGTTCGGCAGATCAAAAATAAATCCGGTCAGCCTGACAAAGTGGGGTGGATTAAAATGAGGGTATATCACACCAAACCTTCACGCAATAAGTCATGCAAATGCAAAATACCTAAATACTGCTCGCCCTGCACCACGACTAATTGGGTAATACTAAACTTCCGCATCATTTGTAAGGCTTTCATTGCCAAGGTAGCGGCTGTTACCGATTTAGGATTTGGAGTCATTATTTCCTTTGCGTTCAAGGTGCTAACATCTTCCTCCTTTTCGAGCATTCTTCTCAGGTCGCCATCGGTAATAATGCCGAGTAATTTTTGAGTTTCATCGACGACGGCAGTTGCCCCCAAACGCTTGGAGGTCATTTCTACAATAATTTCCCGCAAGGTGGCATTAGGAAGGACTGCCGGTTTTTCATTATTCGAATACACCTCTTCCACTTTAAGGTAGAGCTGTTTCCCCAGCGCTCCACCTGGGTGATATTTTGCAAAATCATTCGGCGTAAAACCACGTAAGGCAAGTAGAGCTGTCGCCATAGCATCCCCCAAAGCCATCTGGGCAGTGGTACTGGCCGTTGGAGCCAGATTATTGGGGTCGGCCTCCTGTCGAATAGGCGTATGGAATAAAAAATCACAATGTTTACCGAGATAAGAATCAGGATTGGCGACCATACCGATCACCTGATTACCCAATCTTTTAAGAAAGGGGACCAAAACTTTAATTTCGGGAGTATTTCCACTTTTAGAGATACACAAAACCATGTCGTCGGACTGAATCATTCCCAAATCCCCATGGATGGCATCTGCGGCGTGCATAAACAAAGCAGCCGTACCGGTAGAATTTAATGTTGCCACTATTTTTTGCCCCACCAAGGCACTTTTCCCAATTCCTGTAATAATAAGCCTGCCTTTTGATGCAAATACGGCCTCCACCCCTTTGCAAAAAAAGTCGTTAATGCTCTCTTTAAGGTCCAACAAAGTTAATTGTTCGATGTCTAATGTACGCAATGCCGTTTTTAATACTAATTCTGTTGACTTCATCAATTGAATTTATTATTTTTGTGTCCGTTTTCTCAAAAAACTAAGATATTACGAAATATATTCCGCCAAAAATGGTGTATCTAGTGTATTTTTTAAAGGAAAATTTAGAAACTTTTAAAAAAAAGTGTATTTTTAAAACCGATTTACAAATCGACTCTACACTTTATTATAAAAAACATTACTTTTAAACTTTAAGATTAAAGGTTATTTTTACTAAACAACACTCAATTTTTAAACAAACACAAAAACAAAGAACAAAATTGTTCTTCTCTGCAAAGCGCTGGGTATTTAAATTCAGCCACTTAAAGAAATAAACCATGATCGACACGACCAATCAATTGCATGATGCACTTCAAACTCATTTTGGCTTTGACGGATTCAAAGACAACCAGGAAGCCATCATACAAAGTGTACTAGACGGTAAAGATACATTTGTCATAATGCCAACAGGAGGGGGAAAATCACTCTGTTATCAATTACCCGCCTTAATGAAAGAAGGCACCGCACTTATCATTTCGCCATTAATCGCCTTGATGAAGAATCAGGTAGATTCAATTCGAGGGTACAGCAAAAATGATGAAGTTGCCCATTTCTTGAATTCATCATTGACTAAAAGTCAAATGAAGCTGGTCAAGCAGGATATTAGAGATCATCGGACCAAGATGTTATTCGTTGCGCCGGAGACACTCACAAAAGAAGAAAATATAGAATTTTTCAGGAATACTAATGTTTCTTTTGTCGCAGTAGATGAAGCACACTGTATATCAGAGTGGGGACATGATTTTAGACCTGAGTACAGAAGGATCCGCACTATGCTGGATGGTATTGGCGCTGAAATACCCATCATCGCCCTTACAGCAACAGCCACACCAAAAGTACAGACGGATATTGTCAAGAATCTAAATATGGATGATGCCAATATTTTCATCTCCTCCTTTAACCGGACCAATCTTTATTATGAGATGCGTCCAAAAGGCAAAAAGGATCAAACCATAAAAAATATTGTTCAGGTCATCAAAAGCATAAAGGGCAAATCCGGGATTATTTATGTACAGAGCCGTAAATCAGCCGGAGAAATTGCCAAAATGTTATTAGTCAATGACATCAAAGCTGCGCCATATCATGCCGGCTTGGATGCAAAAACGAGAAGTTCTACTCAGGATGCATTCCTGATGGAAGATATTGATGTAATCGTTGCAACTATTGCATTTGGAATGGGCATAGACAAACCGGATGTACGTTTTGTCATTCATTATGATATTCCAAAAAGTATAGAAAATTATTATCAGGAAACAGGAAGAGCAGGAAGAGACGGTATGGAAGGTCGCTGCGTAGCCTACTACTCGTATAAGGATATTTTAAGGTTAGAAAAATTCCTAAGAGACAAGCCCGTTGCAGAACGAGATATGGGGGCACAACTATTATCCGAAGTGATAGCTTACGCAGAAACGAACTCCTGTAGGAGGCAATTTTTATTACATTATTTTGGAGAAGAATTTCCGGAGGAAAGGTGTAAAGGAATGTGTGATAATTGCCGACATCCAAAAGAGAGAGTAGAGGCTAAGGAGCAAATTTTGACTGCGTTAAATTCGGTATTAATGCTTCAGGAGAATTTTGGCATCAAAGTGCTGGTTGACTTTATCATGGGTAAAGAAACCAAACAAATTAAGGATTTCAAATTTGACCAAAAACCGCACTACGGAGAAGGCAAAGATTTTGATGATACATTTTGGAATTCCATTTTCAGACAAACGCTTATTCATGGATTACTCCGAAAAGATATTGAAACTTATGGAATCATCAAAATGACAACAAAGGGGCTATCGTTTATTGAAAAACCATCGTCTTTCAAAATTCCCATTAATCATAATTACGATAAGGAAAAAATAGATGATGGTGAACCAATTGGACAAACGGCAGTCTTAGACGAAATTCTCATTAAAATACTCACCGACCTGCGCCGAAGGGAGGCTAAACGCCTTAATGTTCCACCCTATGTTATTTTTCAGGATCCATCACTGGAAGACATGGCTACACAGTACCCAATAACGATGGATGACATGAAGAAAATCATGGGTGTCAGTTCAGGGAAGGCATTAAGGTACGCCAAACCATTTCTCAAAGTAATTGAAAATTATGTAGAAGAGAATGACATCCTGCGGCCAACGGAGTTCGTCATGAAGCAGGTCGCCAATAAATCCAAAGTAAAGGTCAATATTATTCAGGGTATTGACAGAAAAATTTCGCTGGAAGACTTGGCAGAAACCAATAAACTCTCCATGGAAGACTTGTATCAGGAGCTAAATGCAATTGTGCACTCAGGGACAAAAGTCAATATTGATTATTATATAGAAGAGAACATAGATGAATATACCAGAGAGGATATTTATGAGTATTTTATGGAATCCGATTCAGACTCAGTAGATTTAGCTTTTGAAGAATTGAAAGATGATGACATCACTCGTGAAGAAATCCAATTGGTTCGAATAAAATTCTTATCAGAAATGGCTAATTAATCTATAGATTTATACTATGCGCATCATCATCATCAATGGACCGAATCTCAACTTACTAGGGAAAAGAGAACCGGAAATATATGGACATCTATCATTTGAGGAGTCATTTGCCAATATGCAACTTAGCTTCCCAACTGTTTCTCTGCATTATTTTCAATCAAATCATGAAGGAGAGATCATTGATAAAATTCATGAGGTTGGGTTTTCTTATCAGGGGATTATACTCAATGCGGGCGCTTATACCCATACTTCGATTGCCATTGCAGATGCAATATCTGCCATTGAAATACCCGTGGTAGAGGTTCATATTTCCAATATTTATGAGCGGGAAGCGTATAGACATCATTCCTATTTGAGTTCAAGGTGTGTCGGAGTAATTGCCGGATTAGGATTAAAAGGCTACGAACTAGCCATCCAATATTTAATGGAATAAGGTAGCTGCAAGAGGAACAACAACTAATGCAAAAAATACGGACAACCAACCATCGTAAAAATTTCCGAAAAACATGGTCTTTAATGTTCTCAATAATGAGTTTGAGAACAGCCATTCTCGTTTTTATTAGTCAAATCATAATTGGCATTTTGGGCTTCATGATTGTTGAGGATTTTACTTTCAGGGAAGCCCTGTACATGAGTGTCATTACGATTTCAACAGTTGGGTTTTCCGAAGTAAGACCCCTCTCCCCCAATGGACAATTATTTACTTCAGTTCTCATATTATTTAATATAGCCACCTTTACATATCTGGCTGCGGTTGCCTCCTATTTTGTCATACAGGGCCGATTTTTTAAAAAAATACAACAAAACTTTATGGATAGGCAAATTTCAAAATTAAAAGATCACGTCATTCTCTGTGGGTTCGGAAAATACGGAAAAGAAGTAGCAACTCACTTCCATGACCATAATATTCCCTTTGTTGTCATTGACATAAAAGAACAGAAAAACGAGCATCTGGCGGATCACAATATTTTATTTATCTGTGATGATGCCACGCATGATGAGGCGCTACAAAAGGCGGGAATAACCAACGCAAAAGCTATTATTTGCGCACTACCCGACGACACTGACAATGTATTTATTGTCATCTCTGCCAAAAATTTAAACCCATCCATTAATATTATCAGTAGAGCAAAAGAAAATAAAACACAAAAAAAATTACACATGGTCGGAGCTAACCATGTGATTATGCCTGAACAAATCGGAGGGTTCTATATGGCAACATTGGTATCAAAACCAGGTGCGGTAGAGTTTTTCTCCTTTATTGCCAGAGATTATGAATCCGATATAGAATTTGAAGAATTAGGCTATGATGAGCTCCCCAATAACTGCAAAGGAAAATCAGTCCACGAAATGGGACTTAGAGCAAATACAGGGACAAACATTATTGGTTTTTTGGATGAAGATGGCAATTACAAAGTAAATCCGTCACCTGACACCATACTAAAACCAAACACAAAATTCATCATACTTGGAAGCCGTCAGCAAATTGCCGCGTTACGGTTGTTTCTGAAAGACAATAGAATAAAATAACGATAAAATTAAGCCACCGCCATCATGCCAAGACCTGTATGATCTGAAACAATAGCAGGAAAAGACAAATAAAAGGTAGCCCCATTGCCCTGTACACTCGTTGCCCAAACTTTCCCCTGGTGATAGCCCATTATTCGCTTCACGATCGCTAAACCTACACCTGTCCCTTCGTACTCATCTTCATTATGCAAACGCTTAAACATGGTAAAAAGCTGATCTTTATAGTCCATCTTAAAACCGATACCATTATCCTTGATATAAATAATAGTATTATCCCCTTCCTGGTAGTAACCAACATTAATGACAACAGTCGATTGATAACGACTATATTTCATGGAATTAGATAAAATATTAGTAAAGACTTCCCGTAATAAATTTCGATCACCTGAAACCAAAGGTAAATCCTCTGAAATATAAAATTCGCACTTTTTTCTACATCCAAATGTTACTTCCCTGAATGCATCATTCAGGATAGGAACTAAATCTACTTCCTCGAATTCAACATCAACAGACGAGAGGTCAGAAACTGCATTTAACGCCTCTAATAGTGCGTTCATCTTCGTCATACTATCAGAAATAAAATCGACATATTGGTTGATTCTGTGATAGTCTTTTGAATTAATATCTCTTGCCAATAACTGAGAAAAAGAATTTGCAGCCCGAATTGGTGTTTTAAAATCATGAGAGATAGAGTGATTAAAACTCCGTAACTCCTCATTCATTCGTTCCAATTCTTCCTGCTTTTTTTGTAACTCTTTTTGTTGTTGTTTTAACTCCCTTTCGTTATGTTCCAAATGTTTATGATAAATATATTTTTCCTGACTATGTTGATTAGCCCTTTTTAAAGAAAATGCAATAGCCCCTCCCATCATTAGTATGGTCATGACATAACCAAAATCTTGTAACGAAGCATAAACAAAAGCTAAAATAAGGACAGGCAATAAACTGACAAGAATAATGTAAAAAAACTCTTTTTTCGCTCCTAAAGCAAAAAAGTTAAACCCACCATAGACACTAATAGTTCCAATGGTAACCGCCATCTTTTCCATAGTAGAGCTATCATTCAAAAAAACCGTTTGCACAAAAATTCCATTAATCATCACTAATACACCGGCAAAAGCTATGGAAAATAAATAGTTCACATTCATCTTCTTTTTAAAAGGCATAAGGGACATAACAAAAGTCCCCCCTGTAAAAACTAAGCCCACTACTCGCCAGTGCCAATAATTCAACTTAAAATTAGAAGGATCAAGTACTGTAAATAAAACAATAAACACAAAAGCAATAAGCAATGATGCAGATAAATCCTTATCCGTTCTTTTAAGACACTCCAGGTGATAATCCTCTTTATAAGCGTGTAATTTCATATCAAAAAAATAAATTATATCCTATACCGCTAGCCGTCATTTGAAACGAGAAAGCCAATAGGAGTTAAATCAATGTAACAACTGGAATTATTCACTAGAAAGAAAACTTGAAGAAGATAAATAGCAGGCATAAAAGAGGGAAGAATAAAAAAACCACCTTACCTTTACCGTTGACAAAGGTAGATCATACTTATTAAACAAAAATGAGAAAAAATCAAAAAAAATGACATTAATAAAAAGCGTGAGAGGATTCACACCACAATGGGGAAATGATTGTTATTTTTCAGAAAATGCAACCATCATCGGTGATGTAATCATGGGAGATCAATGTAGTGTGTGGTTTCAGGCCGTCGTGAGAGGGGATGTAAATAGCATCAGAATGGGCAATAAAGTCAATATTCAGGATGGGGCAATCATTCATGGAACTTATGAAAAAGCAGCGACAACGATAGGGAATAACGTCTCTATTGGGCACAGAGCCATCATTCATGGTTCAACACTGAAGGACAACATACTCATAGGCATGGGCGCAATTGTCATGGACAATGTAATCGTACAATCCAATTGCCTCATTGCTGCAGGTGCAATTGTTTTAGAAAACACCATCTGTGAATCGGGCTATATCTACGCTGGTATTCCGGCTAAAAAGGTAAAAAAGCTGGAACATGATTTATTTGAGGGGACCGTCAAAAGAATAGCCGATGCCTATATCAAATATGCAACTTGGTTTCAATAACATAGTTTAGCAACTTTTAAGACATAAATTCGTTTTAGTTTAAGTAAGGAATGAGTTAAAAATAACTATCCATTCTTAACTGTTTCTTTTGCTCTTATTTTCCGCCTTAAAATCAGTCACTTATCTCGATAAGCTCCTGCTTTTAAAGCAAAAACTAAGAAAAAAATGATCGAGTTAAGAATGAACATTTATTTATGTCTCATTCCTAAGTCTTTAGACCATCATAATTGCTTAAATAATATTCCACCAATGTATAAATATTTTTTCTTATTTTTTTTAGCGCTTAGTACTAACTTTTTATTAGCTCAAGACAATAGGTTAGCGCTTCAATATTTTCAAAATGGAGAATACGAAAAGTCAGCATCTGTCTATAACAAATTATTCAAAAAAACTAAAAGTGATTTTTATTTTGATAAATATATCGAAAGCCTAATCGCTTTGGAAGATTATGACCAATGCGAAAAAGCCATAAGGAAACAAATCAAAGAAAAGCCACAAAATGTCAACTTATATGTGACATTTGGAAAGCTTTATGAAATACAGGGTGAGCAGGAAAAAGCAGAAGCCAAATACCAGGAAGCCATAAAACAACTGCCCAAAGACCAATATATTATCACGCGCCTTGCTTCTGCCTTTATGAAATTACAAAGATACGACGAAGCGATACTCACTTATGAAAAAGGAAGCCGGCTGCTCAAGGACAAAAAGGTATTCTCCTACAATAGGGGAGAACTTTACCGACGCAAAGGAGATTACCCTAAAATGATTGAAAATTACATCAACACTGTTGTGTATAACCCACAACAAATGAGATCAATCAAAACGCTCATTCAGCGATTTATGCCCAAAGAGTTTTATGAAGAACTCCAAATTCAATTATACGATCGAATTCAGGAACAGGATGACAATGAAGCTTTGGTTGAATTGCTCACCTGGGTATTTGTTCAACAAAAAGACTACGCCAGTGCTTTGAGGCAAGTGAAAGCATTGGATATTCGCACCAATGGCACTGGATCGAGGGTTTATGATTTGGCTGAAATTGCCGCCAATGACAAAGATTACAAAACAGCCATAAAAGCCTATGATTACATTGTACAAACCAAAGGGAAGTCTGCTTCTTTTTATATTGATTCAAAGAGGGAAGGATTAAAATGCCAGAGATTACTCCTACTATCTTCCAGTGATTTCAACAAAGAAGACCTCATGCAGGTAGAGTCCCAATACAAAAGTTTTTTAGATGAATTTGGACGAACTAAAAACACGGCATCCGTTATTTTGGAGTACGCAGAGTTAGAAGCATTTTATTTAAACAACATAAAAAAAGCCATCGAAATACTATTGCCCGTCATTAACTACCCGGGAATCGAGCCAAATATATTAGCCAAAACTAAACTTAGACTAGCCGATTTCTACTTGATGGATGCAGAGAGGTGGGAAGCCACATTGCTCTATGGTCAGGTTGACAAGGCTCATAAAGAAGGGCCACTTGGACACCAGGCTCGTTATAAAAATGCCATGTTATCCTACTATTTTGGTGATTTTGAATGGGCACAGTCTCAATTTGACGTTTTAAAAGCTTCGACCTCTAAGCTCATATCCAATGATGCAATTGACCGTTCTATCTTCATCATGGATAATATGGGGCTAGACACCTCCACCCTGGCATTGGAAATGTACGCCCAGGCTGAATTACTCAATTTCCAAAATCGCTTTGACGAAAGTATTGCATTACTAGACACACTAAAGCATAAATTCCCAAAACATAGTCTCGAAGATGACGTCCTCTACCTAATGGCTCAAATAGACAAACGACAACATAAGTACGAGGATGCCGTCCAAAAATTACAAGCAGTACTAGAGCAGTTTCCTGAAGAAATAAGAGCAGACAACGCACTTTTTGAAATGGCGGAGATTTATGAGACCAATCTAAAAAACATTGCCAAAGCAAAAGAGCTTTACGAAAGGTTATTCCTGGAATATGACAATTCGACCCTCGCCATAGAAGCAAGAAAAAGATTTAGAAGACTACGGGGTGATGATTTATAGGTAAACGCATTATAATTGACTCTCCGAAGGCACTAATTTTGTCCTGTTTTTAAAACAATAATATATTAGCGATAGTGGATCCAATATGTTGCTGCCTTGAAGAGGAGGTTACTGAAAATTCCTTTTCAAATAGCCACTAATGCACGAATGTTTTCTTGGCAAGCCTGTGACGCAGGAGGCGTTATTTCGTG
>CAZNCI010000072.1:0-14087 GCA_964571475.1 uncultured Saprospiraceae bacterium
TTCGTCTCCCAGTCGGACTAAATATTAATGGTAATACAACGAAAGATTTTGCTTATATTCCTATCAATTCAGAAAGTGGAAGCCTTCTTCTTTGATGGATTATGACGGTTATTTGACAAATGCTGTGGTTGATTCAGTATACGCAAAGATCAGACACCTTCTTTGGAGATTAATTTCCACAGCGTTTGGATAAGAACCATAAAACTAAACCAACATCAATAGATCCATAAAAACAGTTATAACAATGAAAAAACTTCTTGAAATATCCAAGATAGTCACACTGAAAAAAGTAAAAAAATTAGATGTCCTTGATGATAGTATTCTTCAAAAAAATACTAAGACAAGCGAATTTTACGAAGGTCTAACCAGTAAGAAATTTAAAACAGATAGAAATGCCGCCTACCTGCTTTATCAATCTGACCCCCAAGACCCCAATTACAGAAAACTCAAAAGTAGATTTAGACAGCGCTTATTAAATAGCTTATTTTTTATAGAACCCAATAATGCCTCCTACTCCAATTATGACAAAGTCATGCTCAATTGGTATAAAGAATGGGCACAAATCCAGATATTATTGGCCAATGGAGCAAAAATGACGGCAGCTTCCATGCTCAAGCACATATTCCGTACAGCGCTCAAATTCCAATCAGCTGAACTCATCGTAAAATGCGCTAGAAAACTCCGGGAGCTGAGTGCTGAAACCGGCGATTTAAAAGATTTTGACTACTACAATAACTATATTGAACAATATAAAACCATACTCCACGCCGAATTAAAATCTGAAGAGCTCCTCCAAAAAATGAAACTCCTTTATTCCCTCCCTAAATCAAAGGTCAAAAATCAACAACAAAAACTAAACAACTATTGTGATGAGACCTTATTATTATCGGAAAACCATGACTCGCCTGTCGTTTCCTACAATATGTTTGTCACTTGGATTTTGAGGTATGAGATGGAGAATGAATTTGAAATGGTCATTGAGATAATAGAAAATGCAGAAGACTTTGTCAACCAAAACCTCAAACTTTTTTCAGCTAAAAAAATATTGTTCCTCAGTGCCAAAAAAATGTCAATTTTCTTGCATATACAAGATTACCAAAGAGGGAAAAATACTGCCGAAAAATATATTTCCACCATCCCCTCCGGAGAGGATTATTGGTTTAGTTTTATGGAGCACTATTTACTTCTATCCCTTCACTCGAATAATTACTATCAGGCCATCGCTATCTATAATAGGGTCATTAACAATGTTCATTTTAAAAAATTAGAGCCCATACAGAAAGAAAAATGGGTTTTAATCAGTGGCTATCTCCACTTTTTGATCAAATACCATAAAGAATCAAATATCAATATTCAAAAAAAGAGAGAATATGCGTTTAATGAAAAAAAATTCGTTCAAAAAACCCCTAAACACAGCCCCGATCATAGAATCTTAACCATCCATGAAATTGTCCTACAATGTTTGTTTTTAATGCTTAAAAAAGACTATAAGTCCATCGAAGAAAAGCTTTCGATTCTCAACTATATCGTTGACCGAAAATTCAAAAGAGAGGACAATAGTCGAGCCGTTTTTTTTATTAAATTGTTACAAGCATTAAAAAGAGCTGACTTCAAAAGAGGAGATTTAAGTAATATTGACAAATACTATTCCAAATTAAGAGCTCATCATTTCCATTATCATGGCGAAATAAGAGGTTTGGAAATCCTCCCTTTTGAATCTCTTTGGACAATTTTTCTTGATTTACTGAATGAATGAAAATAATTTTCAACAAAATCCCTCTTTTCTAAGCAGAACATTTTACTTTTGCAGCAATGCAAACAGAAAAAAATATGATCATCGCCATTGATGGACACTCCTCCTGCGGAAAGAGTACACTTGCTAAATCCCTGGCAGAAAAATTAGACTACACCTATATTGATACCGGAGCGATGTACCGGGCAGTCACCTATTATCTATTAGAGCACGCTATCGACTTTACAAACGAGGCAGATGTCATAGAAGTGCTCCCCAATATTCAAATATCTTTTAAAAATGGGCACACCATACTCAATGGGCAAGACATTGAAGCGGATATTCGTAAGATGGAAGTATCGAATGCCGTAAGTCCGGTTTCTACCCTATCCTCCGTAAGGAAAAAACTAGTCGAACAACAAAGAGAAATGGCCAATCGTGGAAGGGGCATTGTCATGGATGGCAGAGATATTGGGACAGTCGTTTTCCCCAATGCCAGGCTCAAAATATTCTTAACTGCCAATACCGATATTCGAGCGCAAAGAAGGTATCAGGAATTACTACAAAAGGGACTCAATGTTAACTTATCAGAAATAAAAGAAAACTTAACCCGTAGGGATAAAATCGACTCTAACAGAAAAGACAGCCCCTTATTACAGGCCAAAGACGCCGTACTTTTAGACAACTCCAATCTATCACGGGAAGATCAATTACACTTGGTATTAGACCTTGTTGAGCAGAAAAGAAAACCTACATATTCTTGAGTGAATTACGATCGCGCAAAACATCTTTGAGCTCTTTTAGGAAACGATATTGATGGGGTAACACCTTTTGAAAAGCATCTTTAAGTAAGAAAAAACTGCCCTTTTCCATTTCGTTGAATTTTTCAGTTATTTCTTTGGCATCATCGAGCAACATCGACTTTAGTGAAGGGATTTCATACCAGTCACTCTCAAAGGCACAAGCTTCTTCTACTTTTCCATCTTCGCGCAAAACAGGGTCCAGCTCGATTAAATTTTCTTCGGCAGCCAGATCATTAGAAACTTCGTCCTTGAGCTTTCCCTGGGGCAACTCCCAAAATTCCTCATCAGAATTAACTAAAAATATCTCCAATCCCCGTTCTTTAAAACGATAGATAATTAATCCGGCTTTTTCTAAAATACTCATAGTTTATCAAATTTGATCCTACAAAGGAACACTATTATTCTTATCAATCCAAAATATCAGGCAACATTCCTCATGACGAGCTCTAAAGAAGTAAGTGCGATTAATAACAATTGCTCTTCTTTTTTCAAATCTCCTTTAACAAATTCATATACTCTATGACCAATATCCACCTTCATTTGAGCTGCCGAAGGAGGTAGCGTCATCGAAGCTACTTCATTTCCATAGGTAATCACCTTCATGAGTTTATTTTCTTCCGGTAATATTTGAGCGAGTACTTTTTTGGTTTTTTTCCCAAATAATTTCCCACCATCCTTTATCACCCCCACCTCACTTCCATCTACTGTTAATAAAATACCATCTTTATTCAACTGAAAAAGGAATTCATTCTGAGCCGTTCTAACCAACAGAACCGCATTATTAAAAACCTTGCCCCCCAGGTACTTCTTGAATGAATAGGCCATTATACGTTCGTGAAATAAAGTCGTATAAACGCCCTTTGCAATTAATCGCGAACCTTTTTTAAGGTATTTTCCTTCCTGTGTATGGGAAAACAGCTCTAACTCTTCGTCACCAATAGGAATCAACTCCCCTGCCAACTTTTCTAAATCAAGACGCATGGCTGCCATTTCCTTAGCCAGGCGTTTTTTTCCCGGTTTTGTATTGCGCATAGCCATAGAAAGCAATCCAACACCGCCTATTGCAATAAAGGCTGTTAATGTGGCCAAGTATATCATTATTTATTAATTTTATTCAAAGATAACAAAGTCTTTCAAAATAAGTTGCTATTTTTGACCACTGAAAACTGTTCAAATGATAAAAGTAACCAATATACATAAGTCCTACGGTAACGTAAACGTACTGAAAGGCGTTAATTTACACATAAAAAAGGGAGAAATCGTATCCATCGTGGGTAAATCCGGTGCCGGCAAAAGTACATTATTGCACATTCTTGGCACATTGGATCATCCGGATACGGGAGAGTTAATTATTGACGGTGAAAAGGTCTTCGATTTATCCACCAAAAAATTAGCGGCCTATCGAAATAAACACATTGGATTCATCTTCCAATTTCACCATTTATTACCAGAGTTCACGGCTCTTGAAAATGTGTGCATCCCCGCCTTCATCCACCACGAAAGTGTGGCTTCCGCTGAAAAAAAAGCGAAGGAAATCCTTGATTATTTAGGGCTCTCCCACCGGTTACAACACAAGCCGTCCCAACTTTCAGGAGGAGAGCAACAAAGGGTCGCCGTCGCAAGAGCTTTGATTAATGCCCCGGGTATTATTTTTGCCGATGAGCCTTCCGGCAATCTCGATTCCGTCTCTTCCAAAGAGCTCCACCAATTATTATTTCAATTAAGGGATGACTTTCAACACACCTTCGTCATTGTCACTCATAATGATGAATTAGCAAAAATGAGTGACCGAATCCTGGAGATGAAGGATGGTTTACTATAATAATCACTTGACAATGGAAAACGAACAACAAGAAAATCACTCAAAATTACGGGAAATAAGTACCGGTATTTCCGCTTGGTTTCATGACTTTCTGCACTTAGAAGATGGGCTTAGTCGAGAAGGCACCATCATCGCCATTAAGAACAATAAAGAGATGCGCGGAGCCAACGCCTGGCTGTTGATGTGTTCTATTATGATTGCAGCACTTGGCTTAGACTTAGACTCTGCCGCTGTCATTATTGGCGCCATGCTCATTTCTCCGCTTATGTCACCTATTTTGGGTATCGGATTAGCCATTGGCATCAATGACCGAAGTGCACTTTGGATCTCCTTAAAACATTTTGGCATCGCCATTGTAATTGCACTATTGACCAGCTCATTGTATTTTTATATTACGCCATTGGGTCAGCCTACAGCCGAAATACTCAAAAGAACACAACCCAATTTACTAGATGGATTAGTAGCCGTCTTTGGAGGATTGGCAGGTATTATTTCTGTTACCAGAAAAGATCAGTCCAATGCTATTCCGGGAGTAGCCATTGCAACCGCTTTGATGCCCCCGCTTTGTGTAAGTGGTTTTGGCATTGCCAATGGCAATTGGAGTGTGATGCTCAATTCCTTTTATTTATTTTTTCTCAACTCCTTTTTCATTGCGCTTACGACTTATATTATCATCCGGTTATTAAGGTTTCCATACAAAGCGCATATTGACGAAAAGGAAGCTTTTCGAACTAAAATAATCATCGCTATTTTTAGTGCATTTCTAATTTTCCCCAGTATCAGTATCTTAAAAAAAGTCTATCATCAACAGGAAAGAACAGAACGTGCCAATCTCTTTGTCCAACAATATTTCCCTAATAACGGTATTGATTTTTCAGTTGTGGAAGGCGACTCCAGCAACCAATTAATCGTAGAGCTCCTTGGAAAAACGGTCCCGCAGGATTCCATCACCATCTATGACAGCCTACTGCACCATCAATTCCAATTACCCAATACTAATCTGACCCTTATTCAAAATAATGGCATCAGCATCCAGCATTTTAAAAATATGCAAATGGAAGTATCCAACCTCCGGCAAATTGCCCATAATTTAGAAGAAGTAAACATCCAAAAAGACGAACAGACCCAGGAATTGGAATTCATCAAACAAAAACTGGACAGCCTTGATTTGGTGACCACTTCCATAGAGACAATTGGGAGTGAAATAAAGGTCTTATTCCCAAAATTACTCGAAATTGGTTACGGAAACATCCAAAAGTATTCATTCCAAAAACCTTCTTTAAAAATTCCCGTATATACCATACACTGGGATTCATCAAAATCTAAAAAAGAAAAAAAGAAGGATGAAGAAAAACTATATAATTTCCTGAAAAAGAGAACAGTACTAGACACCTTGCAATTGATCTCTTTTTGAGCTTTTTCTGAATAAATTGTCTATTTTAATGGTAAATAGTTAAAAATAATCTCACTTTCGTGAAACTGAAGTACAAAATGACAAAAATCCCCTTGGGGAATACCAAACAATTAAAATAATAAACTTACCTTGTAGCCGATGAAGTATCAAAAAAAACAATTAACTTAATTTAGTACATACATGATAAAATCCACTTATTCTTCAGCTGATTTAATCGCATTAGAAGACAAATACGGCGCCCATAATTACCACCCCCTGCCCGTCGTTCTAAAAAAGGGAGAAGGCGTCTTCGTTTGGGATATAGAGGGCCGCAAATACTATGATTTCCTCTCCGCTTATTCCGCCGTAAATCAAGGGCATTGTCACCCGAGAATAGTCAACGCTCTGATAGAACAAGCGCAAAATTTAACATTGACCTCCAGGGCTTTTTTCAATGATATCCTCGGACAATACGAACAGTATATGAGCGAGTATTTTGGTTATGACAAGGTTTTGCCCATCAATACCGGAGTAGAAGCCGTTGAAACAGCTTTAAAGCTCTGTCGAAAATGGGCCTACCAAGTAAAAGGAATACCGACCAATCAGGCAAAGATTATTTTTGCAAGTGGCAATTTCCACGGAAGAACCATCGGCGTCATTTCTGCTTCTACCGACCCGGATTCCACCACGGGATTTGGTCCATTTGTTCCCGGATACCACATTGTACCTTATAACGATATTGACGCGCTAAAAGAAGCGCTAAAAGACCCTAATGTTGCCGGATTTATTGTTGAGCCCATTCAGGGAGAAGCCGGTGTTTTTGTACCAGATGATGGTTATCTAAACGCGGCTTATGATGCCTGCAAAGAAAATAATGTGTTATTCATCGCCGATGAAGTACAAACGGGAATCGCCAGAACCGGTCGCCTGTTATGCTGCGATCATTACGATATTCGTCCTGATATTATCATATTGGGCAAAGCACTCTCCGGTGGGGTATTTCCCGTTTCAGCCGTTATGGCCGATGACGAAATTATGCTGACCATTCATCCGGGAGAGCATGGCTCGACTTTTGGAGGCAATCCATTGGGCTGTGCCGTAGCAATGGCTGCACTTGACGTAGTCAAAGAGGAGAATCTCGCCCAAAGAGCCGAAGAATTAGGGCAAATTTTCAGACAAAGAATCCAAAAAAATCTGGTCGAAAAATCGGATTTAGTTCAATTAGTCAGAGGAAAAGGATTACTCAATGCAATTGTCATTAATGATACGGAAGATAGCACCACTGCCTGGGATATGTGTATGAAATTATCAGAAAATGGGCTATTGGCCAAACCAACACATGGCAATATCATTCGCTTCGCTCCGCCACTGGTTATGACAGAAGAACAAATTAATGAATGCTGTGAAATTATAGAAAAAACAATATTGGAATTCTAGGTTGAAATTTCCATTTTTAAGTTTCAAGCTCATAAGCATAACAGCTTAAACTACTCAAATTATTAAAGAAACCTTAAAAATCACCTTCTTTTGGCAATATTGCGCTCAATAGGTGGGTTTAAGAAATTAAAATAATTCAAAATGATAAAAAAAGGGATTGGGCTGCTCATAGCCTTTTTGTTTTTACAAACAATCGCATTTTCGCAAGCTACTGCGGTCTTCACAGATGCAGATAAAGCTTATAAAGATGGCGTCGCCTTGATGGATAGAGGAATTTTCGCCAAAGCACAAAGGTCATTCAATGATGCCATTAATTTATTGAGACCGGTCAATGAAGAAAAGTCAAAAATGTTACTGACAAAGGCAGAATTTAATTATGCCAAATGCGCCGTAATGCTAGGGATGCCGGATAGTGAAAAACTCATGCTGGAATTCATCAGAAAGTACTCACCCGACCCTATCGCCAACAGTGCTTATATCGAAGTAGCTAACTATTATTTCAATTCGGGCAAATACGAAAAAGCCATTTCCTATTACTCACAGATACCGACTTATGGGATGAATCGAAAAGATAGGGAAACGGTACGTTTTAAGCGTGGTTATTCTTACTTTGTCAAGCAAAAATTTAAAAATGCCAAGGTTGATTTCAAAGAAATTGCCAATAACTCAGATAGTGAGTATTATAAAGATGCCAACTATTATCTAGGTTTGTGTTATTTCTTTGACGGAGACTATAATAAATCAATTCGGCACCTCTCCATTGCTGAAAAAAGTAAAAAATACAAAAAGTATATCCCCTATTATTTGACTCAAATTTTCTTTGCGCAAAGACGCTTTGATGAATTAATCCAATACGCAGAACCTCGATTGAATTCCAGAAAGGTTAAAAACAAAAAGGAAATCAGCCAGTTGGTCGGTCAGTCCTATTTTGAAAGAGGAGATTATCGAAAGGCACTGCCCTACCTCGAAGCCTATGCCAGCCAAATGCGCAAATTAAGAGCAGAAGAATTTTATCAATTGGGATTTGCCCGTTATCAAAATCAGGAGTACAAAAAAGCAGCAGACGCATTTAAAGAGTTGAGCAATACCGACTCAAAAGTGGGTCAGGCAGCCATGTATTACTTAGCCGATTGTAGCCTGCGTGCCGGAGACAAAAAAGCCGCTCGAAATGCTTTCGCTAATGCTAAACGCATGAATTATGATAAGGAAATCCAAGAGGAAGCCCTATTTAATTATGCGAAACTATCCTACGAGCTTAAAGACTCGCGAGAAGCTTTAAACGCCCTACAAACTATCAAACCAACTTCCAAATATTACCCGGAAGCACAATCATTGATGGGAGACATCTTCCTTAGTTATCGCGATTATAAACAAGCGATGGATGTCATCGAAAAGATGCCAAACAAAACCCCACAAATACGGGAAAGTTACCAAAAAGTAGCCCTGTACAGAGGAATGCAATTAATCGGCTCTGAAGATATGGAAGGCGCTAAAAAATCGCTCAATAAATCGTTACAGTTCCCTATTGACAGCAAATCGGTTGCCTTGGCAAAATACTGGCTGGCCGACATTGCCAACCAGGAAGAAAATTATGACAGAAGTATCTCTCAAATGGAAGAGTTCCTGACATTGGCAAGAAATATTTCTGACCTTCCGGACGAATCCTCCGTTTTTACCGGTAATTACGTACAGGGGTATAATTATTTAAAAAAAGGAAAATACTCCTCTGCTTTAAAGTATTTCCAGGTAGCCGCAGATGGATTAAAACGAAATAAGAGTTTCATCGCCAATAATACCGTCAAAACAAAAGTATTAGCAGATGCAACGCTTAGATCCGGTGATAGTTTCTTCAAGCGAAATAAATACAATAGTGCATTAAAATACTATAACGAAGCGATCAATGGTCGTTATCAGGGTTATGAATATGCCATTTACCAAAAAGCAATCATCGAAGGCTTAAAGGGAAATACTGCCGAAAAAATTAGCAGCCTGACCGAATTGGCTAATGATTTCCCCAATTCGCCTTATGCAGATGACGCATTATTTCAATTGGGACTTTCCTATCAGGAAATTGACCAGTTATCTAAAGCGAGTATCCCTTTGAGGAAATTGGTCAACAAGTATAATGGCAAATCAGATCTGGTCGTTCCCGCTTTATTACAATTGGGTCTAATCAATTATAATCAGGGGAATAAAGACGCCGCCATTAGCTATTATAAGCAGGTGTTCTCCCACAATCCAGCTCCGGCTGAAGGGGAAATTGCCCGAAATGCACTCGAAGAAATCTACGTTAGAGATTTGGGACAACCAGATAGGTATTATGACTTTTTGGAAACTATTCCCGGCTATAAAACGGATAATTTAGAACGCGAGCAGGGAAGTTTTCTTGCTGCCGAAACAAAATTT
The DNA here is from genome assembly GCA_964571475.1 of uncultured Saprospiraceae bacterium. Classification (GTDB taxonomy): domain Bacteria; phylum Bacteroidota; class Bacteroidia; order Chitinophagales; family Saprospiraceae; genus JALVDO01. The sequence continues at coordinate 9,594 of CAZNCI010000072.1, forward strand.
GAAGACGGAGATTACACCAGAGCAATCCAGGGATATAATGAGTATATCAGAAAATATCCTAAAGGAGCCAACCTCATTACGGCTTATTACCACAGAGGAGAGTGTAATACCGCTCTGGAAAACTATGATGCGGCTGAAAAAGATTACACAGAAGTTATCAATAGAGGCCAAAGCAGGTATTATTCCAAAGCATTGGAAAAATCAGCCATTATAGCTTATCACCACTCTAAAAATTATAGCAAAGCATTCGATTTATACTCAAAAATGGAGTCCTCTGCTACATCAGAAGAGTCCCGTTTAAATGCTCAATTAGGCGCAATGAGCAGTGCCTATAAAATAGGAAACAAACCTGCGGTAAAAACAATGGCAAGCAAGCTAATCTCCAACCCCGCAGCCACACAGGCACACAAATCAGCCGCTAATTTTTACTTAGGTAAATTGGCACTGGAGCAGGGAAATTACAGTAATGCCAACACTTATTTCCAGCAAGTCATCAAATTGAGTGATGCGGAACAAGCGGCAGAATCCAGGTACCAAATTGCCTATATCCAATATATGCAAAGAGACCTCGATAAAGCAGAAGAGCAATGTCTTGCAAATAATAATAACAACTCAGGCTATCCTTTTTGGGCCGTCAAAAGTATCGTATTATTATCCGACATCTATGTGGAGAAAAATAAACTTTATTACGCCAAAAGAGCGCTGGAAGCCGTATTGGAATCTATTGATGCCGATCCTGGCATCATCGAAGAAGAGCCCGATATGAGAATAACCGTTCAAAATAAATTGCAGGTAGTCAATAATAGAATTAATCAAACCTCCAATCTGACCACCCCAAATAATAGTGGCACATTGGAATTAATCGACGATGAAAATTAAGCTCATCCAAAGATCATTTTTGAATAATTTTATCTGAAAAATATATATATAAAATGCAACATATAAAAATCATAATTGCCCTTTTGTCCATCTGCTTTTTAGCACCTACTGGCATACAAGCACAAGGAGGGGAGCTAAATCCGGGAGGAATCGACGTTGAAAAAAGTTTCAACGCCCGCCTAAAAGACACCGAAAAGGTGAATGTCAACCCAAAACTTCCCGAATTAAAGGGAACGATTAAAAAACAATATTATAGTGTGATTGGGAAACCTGTTTCGGTGAATTATCTGCCGCCCAAAATCAGACCCAGAGCATTCAAAAAAGGAGGTGTTCAGGATGCTTACAAAGGTTATCTAAGAGTTGGAGGAGGTATTCCAAACGCCTTATTAGGAGATTTTTCATATAATTTGATTTCAAAAAAGAAATTAAATCTGGGGCTTGACCTTTCTCACTACTCCATCAACAACTCGCGCAAAACTGAAAATCAACGCTCAAGTGATACCAAAGCACTCATTGATGGTACTTATTATATGAAAGAAGGATATGCAATCAATGGACAAATAGGTTTTCAAAATAAGCAGGTTTACTATTATGGCTATAATGACTTAAATGCAGAATTTGATTCTACCTACAGCTTTGAAGCCGAAAATGTCAAGCAACGTTTTGGTACTTTCTTTGGAAAAGCAACCATATTTAATGGAGAGCGTACAGAATTGGACTTTAATTATAGTGCCGGTATTGACTTCTATATCATGCAGGACTTTTACGCCGCGAGAGAGAAGGGCTTCAAATTAGAATTAGCAGCGACAAAGTGGTTCAATGAAACCAACCCTTTGGAAATAAAATTAATCACAGACTTTACCAATTATAAAAACTTCGAAAAACAAACATTGAATAACTTCTCCCTGATACCTGCTTATACTTATCACGCAGATCGTTTCAAAGTAAAATTAGGCGTTCAAATGACTTCACATGAGGACAATTTCCAATTCTTTCCGGATATTGAGGCCAATGCAAGCATTGTAGATGGGGTCGTGACAATTTTTGCTGGAGCAAATGGAGGATTGTACAAAAACAACTTCCGCAATTTATCCAATTACAATCCATATATCGAGTCTAATGTCGCTATCAAAAATTCAAGTAATATAGGTTTTTATGGCGGTGTAAAGGGAAAAATTCAAAGTGTAGAATATAACGCACAGGTTGGTTATAAAAATGTTAACAATTTAGCACTCTTTAGTCTATCCGACTACCGAGACTCCATCCCAAGATTTAATGTATTATACGATACGGCAAGTATTTTCACCATTCAGGCAGATGTATCTTTACCGCTGTTTAAAGGGTTGGATTTGACAGGCTCTGTTATCAATAATATTTATACTTTAGAGAACAATGAAAAAGCATGGCATTTACCCGCCTTCACGGTAAAGGCAGGAGCAAAATATCGCACTATGAAGGATCAGGTATTGGTCAAAGCAGATTTCTTTTTAGAAAATGGCGTCCCTTATATGGCTGAAGATGGTACCGCTCAAACACTCAACGCCTTATTCGATATTAGTGTAGGAGCAGAATACTTCTTCTCCAAAAATATAGGTGCTTTTATTCAATTGAATAATTTAGCGAACAACCGAAGACAGCGCTGGCATCGATATCCGGTAGTAGGGTTAAACGCGCTATTTGGAATTTCGGCACGTTTCTAGATGGAATTTGTCACCCGGAATCCCCTGGGTGGCAAATTCTCTTTATTTTTTTTAAAAAAATCTCAAATAATTCTTAAATAATAAAATAATCCCCGTATCTTTATCACTATTGGAGAGTTAGTTAAATTAATACCGATTTACTTACAAAAAATCGGTTAATTTGATTGATCCCTATCATTTTTTAACTAAAATAAAATTAAGATGCGAATAACATTTAATAAGTTAAGAGCTGTAAAACACATGTTGCCAACCGGAAGTATCAAAAAAATGGCTGGTGATCTTGGAATAGAAGAACAAACCGTTAGAAACTACTTCGGTGCTAATAAATTTGACCAGGGTGATTTTTTGGGAAAAGTAATCACTCCGGGTCCAGATGGAGGAATCGTTGATCTACCAGACACAAGAATCTTAGACGCTGCCGTGAAAATCATCAAAAATGCTGGCGGAAAGATCGACCTGGAAGAGTTGGTACAGTAAAAAAGATAAGTGTTTATAAATACTTATCTTTTTTTTATGAGCATACGGATCCAAAATAAGGGATTAATCAATTGTTTGCGATATTCAAAGTCGTTATACATCCTTGACAGTATCTCAATAAAGCGTTTATTGCTCGCTAATACAAACGAAAGAAAGTTAACAAGTGGTGCATATTGCATTAGTTGTTGCAATTGGAAACTTAGTCTCATCTCTGTTCCCAATACTCTCTTCACACGCACATCATAGGCTTGCATAAAAGTAGCATCGTATTGTTGCTCTTTTATGCAGGTCAATGCTTGCTCTGCCGCAATAAAGCCGCTGTAAAAGGCATGCCCTATCCCCTCCCCCGTCAATGGGTCAATCAAATGTCCGGCATCCCCGACTATCATATAATTATCTCCGGATATTTTCCTTAATTTTGAACCCAACGGCAAGCCATAACCTTCTAATTTCCCAACGCTCTCCGCCTGCTTAAATCGTTCCTTAAATTCAGGATGTTCTTCAATGACCTGGTTGAATACCGCTCTCAAATTAACCTTCTTCTTCGCAACCATATCACTGCGCATCCCTATCCCAATATTGGCTTCCCCATTAGGCATGGGAAATATCCAAAAATACCCCGGAGTAATAGATTTCAAAAAGTGCAATTCGATAAAATTATCCTGCTTCATGCCTGTAACACCTCGATAATAAGCCCGTACGGAGGCAGCATGATGTTTATTGATCTTCTCTAAACCCGCAATTTTTCGAGCAAATTTGGAATGAGCGCCATCTGCTACAATCAAAATATTCGTCTCCACTTCCAACCCTCCATCTTCACTCCTTAGCTGCCAGCCAGTTGCGCATTTTTCATAATTTGACATAGCAACCCCTTCCATTAAGTGAATATTCTCACGTCGCTTCACTTCACTAATCATGAAATTATCAAAATGAATTCGCTTGCACAAATATCCGGGAGCTTTCCGCTGATCACGCACATAATTGGGCTTAAACGGAATGTCCAATGCTCTTCCATTCGGTGTCACAAACGAAATACCCCATACATCTAACTGCGGCAAGCTGTCATTAAACCGCTCTAATATCTCCGGATCTAACCGATTCAATAAAGTAATCACTTTACTGCTCAACGCATCCCCACACACCTTGTCCCTGGGAAAAACAGCCTTATCAATGAGCATACAGGGAACACCTAAATAACTCAATTTAAGGGCAGTAGCACATCCTCCCGGTCCTGCTCCCACAATGCACACCTTCGTACTCAACTTTTGTTTTAACTCCATAAGTCTGCAAAGGTATGAAATGAGAATGAAAATGAAAATTAGAATGGAAATTAGAATGAAAATCAAAATGAAAATTAGAATGAAAATTAGAATGAATAAATCTAAATGTAAAACGGTGGATTTCAAAAACCACGTCCGTCCTTCGACAGCCGCTGCCC
>CAZNCI010000073.1:0-11631 GCA_964571475.1 uncultured Saprospiraceae bacterium
ATTATGCCGTTTATTACGGGCATTTTGATTTTGTGAAATTCCTTCTTGAACACAAGGCAGATTTTACGATGAAAGGACAGGGAGGATATACCGCTTTGATGACGGCAAAAGCACATGATTACAAAAAAATTATTGAGCTGTTGAAGGCGTATGGAGCAAAAGAGTGATGCGTTGATTAGTTCGTAAAGCACTAAGCTATACACTCATCACGCTGTTTCCCACGAGGTGAAAATTTTGGGTAACCGTAAATGAAATGCAAAGGATATTTAATAATGAATCCTGCGAAATGAGCTTGCCTTGCTGTCTAGGATATATGGATGAATACGAATATTTTTAGTCAAAAAAGGAAGAAAAATGAGGATTTTTGTACTTTTACCTCATTATGCAAGCCAGCTTTTTACATGCCTCAGTCGAACAAGTCCATTTGTTAAGCAATTGGGCAGGGGATTTATTTGAGAAAAGTGACGTATTGCACCTGCCATTTTCAGTTCCATTTCAGGGAGAATTTCCTGCTGTTTTTTTTGTTCCGGAACCACTCATTTTGGAGCATCACTATTATTATGTAACAGATTTATGGCAGAAGTATTTTGCGCATTATCATCCGGAGGTGAAAGTTATTGGCTTTGGTTATCAATCCGTAAAGGAGTCCAATTATTTGGATTTATTTTCCTTGCCGGAAAATGCAGAAAGTTATCTTTCAAAATCAATGAATGCAGAAAAAAATATCATTTTCCGTAAGGGAAAAGGAGAAAATATCCGCAACCGAACCCAAAAATTTTTTGAAGGGCATGGAGACCAGAGTGTGACCGATGAATTGGATAAAGTGTTGCGAATAATGCAGATGGCTGATGATGAAATGAGTATTCACCAAGAACCATATCAGTTCATTCAACGGGAGCTTTTTATGCCTAATGACCTGTCTGCCAAATGGCAATTGATTAAAAACAGGTGGTCTTTTTACGCTCCTTTTTTCAAATGTACCCCTTTTTATCAGGAAATGGAGACACTCTGGACACTTTTACAAAAAATATCTCCCTTTTTTGATGGAAATTGCGAAGAAGAATCGTTATTTTGGGACTTGGATTGCGTAACATTATTAAAAAAACTAAAAACGGGGCTTTCCGAGATTGAAAAAATATATGTCGGATAAAAATCATTCCATATTAATCGTTGATGACGATACAGAGTTGCACCAACAATTGCGCTTTGCCTTTAGGCGGAACTATGAGTTTGCGGGCGCAATCAATGCCGAGCAGTTGCGGAACAAATTAGCAGTCAAAAATGACTATAGTTTGATTCTGATGGATTTGGTATTGGATAATAGTAACGATAAAGTTGGTCTGGAGCTGATTAAGGAGGTTTCTGAGCAATATCCCCATATTCCCATCATTGTGGTGACCGCAGATAAAGAAGTGAATACCGTCGTGGAAGCCATGCACCTTGGTGCTTCTGATTTTTTGACAAAAGGCAGTTATGATTTTGACCTTTGGAATGAAAAATTCCTGAAAGTTATTGAGAGCAAAAAGCTCAAAATTGAAAACCAGCAACTCAAAAAAGAAGTCAAAAAACACCGGGAGGAAAAACGAGGCGAGTTTTTATTTATTGGTGAGTCTCCTGCTATTCTTGAAATTAAAAGAATTTTAAAAATTATTGCCAATGAACCCGAAATTACGGTATTAATCACTGGAGAAACCGGCGTTGGAAAAGAAGTCGCAGCTCGTTATCTTCACCACCATGGTGATCGGGCCAACCTCCCTTTTGAAGGAATTAATTTGTCTGCCATTCAGGATACTTTATTGGAAAGTACGCTCTTTGGACATAAAAAAGGGGCCTTTACGGGTGCGATGAAAGATGTAGAAGGTATTTTCCATCAAGCCAATAAAGGGGTTTTATTATTGGATGAAATTGGGGACATTAATCCCGCTATTCAGATTAAACTACTCCGGTTTTTAGAAACAAAAATGATCCGACCGGTAGGTGCCGAGAAGGATATTAAGCTGGATGTCCAAATTATTGCAGCGACGCATAAAAATTTGGCAGAGGAGGTTTTAAATGGTAAATTCAGGGAAGATCTTTATCAGCGGTTGAAAGCCATGATTGTGGAAATCCCTCCTTTGCGAGAGCGAAAAGGAGATATTTTATTGATTCTGTCCCATTACCTAAAAGGTGAAGTAGCGGATTGGATAAGCCCTGATGCCATTCAGTTATTATTGGATTATCACTGGGTTGGAAATGTTCGGGAGTTGAAAAATACGGTCAATTATATGTTGCTTCGGAAGAAGATTCTAAATAAAGATATTATTGACGAAAAATGCCTTCCCAAGGAGATTATTGAAGCAACACCTACTTCACTCACGCTGGCGGAAAGTGGTTTACCCACATTCGTCAGTACTGGTTCTATTGACGAAGAACACGCCATTTTAGACCTTAAAAAAATCGAAGCGGCACTCATCAAATGGAATAAAGTCAAAAAAGACGTGGCCATTGACCTCGGTTTGGAAAATACAGATAATTTACGATACAAAATAAAAAAGTACTATGCCAAACATCCACATTTGTTTGCCTCTTTTCCGATTATCAGTAAGAGTTACCGAAGAGTTGTAAAATAAGATCCCTATAGCGCAAAACTCTCCCCACAGCCACAGGTACGGGCAGCATTGGGGTTGTCAAAGTAAAAACCCTTGCCATTCAATCCGCCGGAAAATTCCAAAGTTGTATTACATAAATATAAAAAGCTCTTTAAATCCGTAACGATTTTGATTCCTTTATCATCAAAAACCTGATCGTTCTCCGCCAATTCATTATCAAAATCCATCTGATAACTCAAGCCGGAGCAACCACCACTTGTAACGGATACCCGAATAAAATAATCATCGCCAAATTTTTCCTGTTGGCGTATTTCATTGATTTTCTCTACGGCGCTTTCTCCTACGAATAACATATTTTAAGCGTTTTTATTTTGATAATCTTTGATGGCCATCTTGATGGCATCTTCGGCCAGTACGGAGCAGTGAATTTTCACCGGAGGTAATGCTAATTCCTCTACAATAGCCATATTGTCGATGGTCAATGCCTGATCGACAGTTTTCCCTTTGAGCCATTCAGTGGCCAAAGAAGAAGAAGCAATTGCCGAGCCACATCCAAATGTTTTGAATTTAGCATCAACAATTGTTTGTGTCTCCGGATCGACCTGGATTTGCAGACGCATAACATCTCCACATTCAGGAGCGCCTACAAGTCCGGTGCCCGTATCGTTTGCACTTTTATCTAAAGTACCAACATTTCGAGGGTTTTTAAAGTGGTCTAATAATTTTTCTGAATATGCCATTATTGTTCGAATTTTAATGTTCTTGCCAAATGACCTTGTCAAGGTCGATTCCTTCTTTGTACATTTCCCAAATTGGGCTGAGGTCTCTCATGTGCGTGACCCCTTTACTTACTTCTTCAATTGCTACGTCAATTTCTTCTTCGGTGGTAAATCTTCCCAAACTAAAGCGAATGGAAGAATGAGCTAGATCGTCTCCCAATCCCAAAGCGATTAAGACATAGGAAGGCTCCAGTGAAGCCGAAGTACAGGCCGAGCCGGAGGACACACCAATGTCTTCATTAAAGGTCATCATCAAACCTTCTCCTTCAACGTGCTTGAATGAAATATTAGTTACATGTGGCATTCGGTGATCGATTGCCCCATTGATATATGTTTCTTCTAATTGTGTTAATCCTTTTTCCAGCTTATCTCTTAATCGGGACAGGCGTTTAGTTTCTTCCTCCATTTCCAGACGAGCCAATTCTGCCGCTTTGCCAAATCCCACAATCCCCGGAACATTGAGGGTACCGGATCGCATTCCTCTTTCGTGACCACCGCCGTCTATTTGAGCGGTCACCTTTACTCTTGGATTTTTTCTGTTGACAAATAGCGCACCAATGCCTTTTGGTCCATACATTTTATGCGCCGAAAAAGCCATTAAGTGAACCCCCACTTCCTTTGGAAATACAGGAATTTTGCCAACGGCCTGAGTGGCATCACTCATGAGTAAGACCCCGTGTTTTGCACAAATCTCTCCAATGCTTTTCATGTCCTGAATAACACCGGTTTCATTATTCGCCCACATAATGGAGATGAGGATTGTTTTGTCGGTTATAGCGGCCTCCAATTTTTGTAAATCGACTAATCCATCCGGATTGACATCCAAATAGGTGACTTTCCCTCCCATCTTTTCAATCTTCTTACAACTGTCCAAAACCGCCTTATGTTCGGTGGTGAGGGTGATAATATGGTCGCCTTTTCTGCTGTACATTTCAAATACGCCCTTGAGCGCAAGATTATCCGCTTCGGTTGCTCCGGAGGTGAAGATGACCTCTTTGGCATCTACTCCAATTAAATCTGCGATTTGTTTCCGCCCAATATCTACGGCGTCTTCTGCAACCCAGCCAAAGGGGTGATTTTTGCTGGCAGCATTTCCCGGATTTTCATAAAAATAGGGAAGCATTGCCTCCACCACTCTAGGATCGGTAGGTGTTGTAGCGTTATTATCTAGGTATATGAGTCGTTTAGACATATTTTTTGCGTTATTCTTATTTAGATTAAATCTAAAGATGCGATTTAATACAAAGATAACCATTATTTATAATAAAAGTTGTGTTTTCCTATATTTTTTTTCCCCTTAGCGGAAATGTAGGTATCTTTGGCATTTGAATGAGAATTGGGAGAAAATAAATAGCATTATGGCAGAGGGAAAATCTTTTTTCAGTGAATTTAATTCAAGTACAAAAGGTGATTGGCTTGAAAAAGTCAAAAAAGATTTAAAGGGCAAGGCTTTGGAATCGTTGAATTTTGAGGTAGAAGAGGGGTTAGTCTTATCGCCTTTTTTTGGTCAAGAGGATACGGATTCGAGCCAAAAAAACGGATTGGTGAATTTCAGGCAGGGAGCCTGGCATAATGGAGCCTGTTTTGAAGTGTCTGATGTGAAGCGCACCAATATGCAATTGAAGGAGGAGTTGGAAGGGGGAGTAAACGCACCCCTTTTGCTTTTGAACCAAAATTTGTCAGCTGAGTCGATCGCCCATCTGTACAAAGGAATTGAGGTCGCATGGGTTCGTAATTATTTTGAAGGAGAAGAGGAAGTTTTAATTGATTTTTTTGATAAATGGATGACTTTTCTTGAAACCCAGGGGACTGATTTGACAGCAGTAAAAGGTAATTTGGGCTTATCTTACTTATCGGAAAAAGTAAAACCTATTTTAGCTTTTGCTAAAAAGGAAATGCCTGATTTTTCACTTTTCAAAATTGAAGAGCAAAGTGATGTCAATTATTCCACGGGATTGGCTTCTCTTTTGAAGAAAGCCCAACAACTATTCGAGCAGTCGGATAATGTAAAGGAGTTGGTGACTCAAATTGAGTTCAAGCTTTGGGTGGATAAGAATTACTTTGCGTCAATTGCCAAACTAAGAGCTTTTCATATTCTTTGGGCTAATTTTTTGAAGGCGTACAATTGCCATGAAGATCGTATTCCAAACATCAGTGTTCATTTTGCGGCAAGCATAGAATCAGATGATGAGTATCAAAATATGATTCACACCGCAACCGTTGCCTCATCGGCTATTATTGGAGGAGGTACGACTATTTTTATTCCATCGGCTGCTAATCCTGCCACTCCCCTGACCCGGAGAATGGCCAGAAATGTCAATCATATTTTGAAAATGGAAAGTTATATGGATAAGGTCATTGATCCGGCGGCTGGTAGTTATTATGTGGAGGCTTTGACAGGGGAGTTGGCTAAGCGCGCCTGGGAGAAATTCCAGGGGGAATAAATTTAGCTTTCAAAGCAACATGACAGTGCAATTGGACTTGCGTACCTGTGTTTTTCTCAACACCTTAAATATAATGCTCCCTAAAAAGAGAGGTGCTGAATAGTTACCATTTTTTTTCATGAACATTCGTACTCATACATAACAGTAATGCTACACACTAAAAGGACTTTCTAGGCGGGGACTTAGAATCAGCCCATATCATTCAGATTGTCAAGCTAAATTTGAAATCCTACCTTAAAATAGTCACCGTCCCAGATTCGACATACTCCACATTATTACAAATATGGATTACTTTGTACATGACAACGCCCGGGTTAAGAGTTTGACCATTATAACTACCGTCCCATTTGTCAAATACATTATTGGTTTTGAATATTTGGTTGCCCCAGCGGTCGTACACTTCAAAAGAAACCAATTCCTGTAATGCAAATGGGTTGCTGATGCCGTAGGTGTCATTGAGCCCATCTCCATTAGGCGTAAAGGCAGAAGGAAGGAATACCTGTTCGCACTCAAGAGTAGCAGGATCCACGACATTTAACCTGATAGAGTCTGTCGCCACACAGCCGGTTGCCGCATCTGCCATAGCAATGGTATAGGTAAATGATCCGGCATTCATTGGAGTAATGGTCGGTGTCGGCACATTGGTCGCGGAGAGGTCCAGGTCTAGTGAGTTGGGTGACCAGGCAAAACTTGAAGCACAGGTGCTACTCAACTCAATATCAATATGCCCGCCTAAAAAAAGCAGGGTATCTGCATTGACAATCTGGTCAGGGGCGGAGTATAATTCAGTAACCTCCCGCTTATCCAAAGCTCGATTATAAATTCTTAATTCATCAATATATCCACTAAAAGGGGTTTCGTTAGTTGCTTTACAGATGGCATCGCCAATTGTCAAAAAACCGGTATTAGTGATATCTGCTCTTGTCGCATTGGCATCTTCACCGGCGTATTCTCCATTGAGGTAGAGCTTCAGCCGATTGTCATTTCTGACCAATGTTAGATGTTGCCAGCAGGCGGTATTTCTAATAACTGTGGAAATAGATAGAATTTTTGCCTGTATTTCCACCAATTGCACATTGACTGTCCTGGAGGCCGGAACATATTTAATAAAGAAGTCATTTTCATGGAAATTTTGCCCAACGTTACTCATACAGGAGGTGTCTCTTTTTGAGATTAAATATTGTTGCCCGCTGATACCTGTTGGCTTGAAGTAGAAGCTCAGGGTAAAATCCTCTGTATCAAATTCCTGATTGATGTTGTTCATGCCTTCAACATGCGCATAACTTGCGCCACCTAATAACACAAGGGCATCTCCTTCTACGCCGCAATCATAGTCTATAACGCCCATGCTGGAGGCCTGATTACCAGTATTACCTGTTGCATCTTTGAGGTCACCATCAAAGGTGTAATAGGCGACCAAACCAGTAGTAGATTGGGCATTAGCCCCATTAAGAAAGGTAAGTAACAGGAAGATTAAAGAAAGGAGAATTTGTCCCTTATGACTGATATTATTCATTGATCGTAAATATTTATTAATCAAAAATGGTAAAAGCCTGATCTTTATTGAAGGCTAATTCCACCACCACCATACAAACGCAGGGAAAGGTCACATATTATGAAGGAAGGGTACTACTTTACATCAAACCACTCAGCATATCATCCATGCCGGGAGGCATCAAGTCGTTTAATAAATTTTGAGACTCCTTTGTTTCAACTTCCATCGCCTTTTCCAATGCTCGATTAACGGCAACAAGAATGAGGTCTTCCATTTCCTCCATATCCTGAATTTTTTCGGTATCGATTGCGATATTAGTTATTTGTCGAACACAGTTAGCTGTTATGATAACAGCTCCATCTCCTGCATCACCCTGGACATACATCTCTGTTAATTTTTGATGGAGGGCATTTTGTTTTTCTTCCATTCCTCCCATTAAATCTTCAAACATATTCGTTGTTTTTTAAAACCCGTTGGGCTTACTGTTTTTAATTATTAGCGCAAAGGTAAACGGATTCCTCTTTTTGAGGTAAATCTGAAGGAGTATTTTTGGAGTTAAAAGACAAACAATCCGGATTTGGTCTGTCAACGGGGTGTTGGGCGTAGAGTTCGGCTACTTCCGCCGAGGAGAGTGCCCGATCGTATATTTTTAATTCATCCAATAATCCTTTGAAGCGTTTTATCCTTCCGGTATAAACACAGGGGCTATTTGAAAATGAAAAGACAGCCTCGTTACTGATATCAACTCCTCTGCACTTGAAAGCCTCCTGTTGTAAGACTCCATTGATATACGTTTGGGCGCTGAATCCCTCTCTGCTAATTACGTAATGAATCCATTGAGAGCTATCGGAAGAAGGAGAGAGATCCTTGAAGAATCTCATTTCACTTTCGTAAAAATAGGTCGGAAAATATTGTGTGGCCTGATTAAAATGAATATCCAGCATTTGGTTGGAATTGCATCGTTCTCTTTTAGCGAATAGGCTGGTTGGCGCTCCAGTATAATCGGCAGGCTTGATATAAAAACTAAGGGTGAAGTCTTGAATATTAAATGCTTTGTTTAGGCTGCCGGGGAATTTGATGTAGTCATCCTTGCCATCTAATAACAAAGCATTCCCTTCGATGCCGCACCAGCAGTCAATATCACCGAAGAAAATGCCATCACCATCATTGCCTACTTCATTATGCGCCTTGCAGTCATTGAAAGAATAATAGGCAATTAACCCTTTTTTTAGTGTATTTACCTGAGGGGGGTAACTAATACTCAGAATGCTAATGATTAAAAGAATGATGCTCATAATAATGGTATTTTGCAATAAAAGTACCATTATTTAATGGAAAAGTCAATTGTCTATGAAGTCCCTCATCCAAATTTGAGTCACCAGATGGTACTTAGAGCTTGTTTGGAGCTTACTTCTTTGAACCATCTAAGCTTTTCCGGATAACGGGCAGCTAACAGAAATATCCGTTATTGGTTATTGAAAACATTCAACCCACAATTGAGGAATTCGATATATCCACCCTGAGAGGAATTATAGCCTCTTGGTGCAGCCATTACCTTTTCATCGGGTGTCATTAAGACGTAGAGCGGCTGTGAATTTTGTTCGAAATTCGTAATTTGAAAATCCTGCCACAGACTGCCAACTGTTCGCATTTTTTTGTTATTTCGTTTGGAAACAGGTGGGTTGTCCAATTTTTTACGATCATCTGTATAGAGTGAAATCAAAATATAATCATCTGCGATTTTATTCCATACCTTATCCAATACCCAGATGTGCTCTTCTGTCTTTCTACAGTTAACACAACCATAGCCGGTAAAATCAAGTAAAATAGGTTTGTTCACTTCTTTGGCATAAGCGACGCCCTCGCTATACACTTTAAAACAGTCCAAATTATTGGCGCATTTTGTATAAGAAGGATATTTTGCTTTAATAGCCGGATCGACATCGACTTTTGGCAGGAAAATATTATAGTGTGCCGGTGGCGCAATACCACTCAAAAGGCTCAGTGATTCGTAAGATTTTCGATGGTCATTATATTTAAATCCCGTCACTAAATAAACAGTAAAAGCCAGGAATACCAAGCCGGCTATTAATCTTGGAATAGGCAATTTCCCTTTCTTTGGGCTATCATGCGGGAATCTATACACTCTGAATAAATAGAGCGTTAATGCTGCAAAGCAAAGAATCCAGATACCCATATAGATTTCATAAGGTAAAATCCCCCAATGGCTGGTCATATCTGCTACGGATAAAAATTTGAAGGCCAATGCCAATTCGATATAGCCCAATACAACTTTCACGACAGTCATCCATCCCCCTGATTTAGGTAAACTGTTTAACCAGCCCGGGAAGGCTGCAAAGAGGGCAAATGGCAATGCCAGCGCTACCGAGAATCCAAGCATCACGATAGCAGGTCCCAAGGTATTTGTCGCAGAAGCCACCAATGCAGATCCAATAATAGGACCTGTACAGGAAAAAGAAACAATGGCCAGGGTAAATGCCATAAAAAATATACCAATCAAGCCCCCTTTTTCTGACATGGCATCACTTTTAGTGGATAAAGAACTCGGTAAAGTGATTTCGTAATAACCAAAGAATGAAAACGCAAAAAAGATAAAAATAACAAAGAATAATGTATTGGCAATCCAGTTAGTGGATAAATCCTGTAAGGCTGTTGCTCCAAATACACCTGTAATTAACAATCCGATTCCGACGTAGATAACGATGATGGACAGTCCATAAGTTAAGGCATTTTTGATGCCGGTAGCTTTGTCTTTACTTCTTTTGGTAAAAAAGCTAACAGTCAGGGGAATCATTGGAAATACACAAGGGGTGAGTAATGCCAGTAATCCACCTAAAAATCCAAAAATAAATGTCCAAAATAAATTTTGGTTACGTACTACGTTTTCTGCTCCACAATCTCCGATTGGCGTTTTGTAAGTTGACTGAATCGCAGGTTGTGCAGAGTCGTAAATTCCTCCCTGAGGAGGAAAAATATCGGGTTTTGTATTATGAGGTATCGTATTGGAAGATGGAGTGATTGTTGGTGCTTCCTCTGCGGCATCATCGAGTAGTACTACATTATTGGCAATGTCAATCTTAAAAGGATTATCAAAAGGACCGATACATTGTTTATTGTCGCAGGCCATATAGCCATACATTCCGGTGATTGGTTTGGAGGGGTCTGTTATTTTTATTTTTTGTTTAAAAGAAATAGGACCATGTGGGAATTTTACGACATTGACTCCAAAGAGCGGGTCATTACCCGATTTCTTTTTGCCTATTTCCTCTGTTTTTCCTATTAATTCAAAGTGATCAGCTTTGTCATACTCAAAATAAGTAGGGATAGGACCACCTTCATCGGTGAATTGAGAATAGACCGCCCAGCCATCTTTAATGGCCACATCAAATACTAAGGTATATATTTCTTCGCTTTCTTTTTCCAAATGGGCACTCCAAACGATTGGTTTTTTTGCGGTTGGGCTGGCCATTGCTTTGCCCTGCCCGATAATGGTCGGTTCGTTTTTTAGTTTGATTTGCAGGTCAGCTTGTTGCCCGGTATTGCTGGCATCTTTTTCGTGGGCCTGGGCAGTTGTAGGAGGGGTTGGCTTTTTTTCCTTCTTTTTTTCCGGAATGGGGTCTTGCTTAGGCGTTGCTTTTTTGATGGTAGATTTTAACTGAAATTTAAAGTCCACTTCGGTAGGAGGAAGGCAGCGTACATCGTCACAGGTCATAAATTCGAGGTAACCGGTGATAGGTTGGCTAATGTCGGTAACTTTAACGCGTTGGGTAAAAATCCCCTTGCCGTAAAATTTGATGAGATCCATCTCAAAAACCTTATCGTATTTTTTCTTTCGGTTGCCGGATTCTTCTACTTTACCAATACGGGTGTAATGGCTACCTTCATCGAAGGAGAAGCTGGTAGGAACGGGACCATCATCACCGATTTCCTGAGAGTAAACAACCCAATGGTCATCAATATCGGCAGTGAAGATCAGGTCAAATTCATCATTACTGATTTGTTTGTAATCCATTGACCATTTGACGGGGTTAAAAATTTGGGCATTTAATGCCAAGCCTGAAAACAGGATACTTAATAAAAAGACTATCTTTTTCATGTATTGTGTGTTCTTTTTGAACTATTTCGTTTCGAAATGTACGATCGCTTAATAAAGACAACGAAGAAATGCAAATGTAGTTCAATTAAGGTGCTTTTTTTGTAATGGGGATTACAAATTTGTTGATTGATAGGTGATTCTATGCTTAAAACTTATTCTTCCACATCATACTTTCGACGGGTTTAACAGTGCGCGTATTGTATTTTGC
>CAZNCI010000073.1:11731-13880 GCA_964571475.1 uncultured Saprospiraceae bacterium
GCATCGAGGATATGATCCTTATAAACGGCCAAATATTTGCCGAGGTGTACGTCGTAGGAGTTGGTGCCGAGGCAGTCGGGGTCATAAGGTTCTATGACGATTTCCCCATTGTCAATGCCTTCTTTTATTTTTTTATCGCTTAAGATCATTGTGTTGAATTTTGGGGCAAAATTAGTATTTTTTTTAACATTCGACAAAAAACGCTTTAGGTGGGTGTTTTTCATTTTGTCGCTTCTCCTTCATTCTACTAATCCATCTTATCGGATACGACATAATACCTTGGATCATCCACAGCATCCACAATTACTTCCTGAAACTTAGGGGATGATTTTCGCAATAGTGTTTTACAGTCTTCACTCAGGTGTTTAAGTTGTACGCTTTTGCCGGCTTTTTCGTATTTGGCCACTAAATTGAAGAGGGCTTCCAAAGCGGAGTGATCCGAGATGCGGGATTCGATGAAGTCAATTTGCACCTCTTTGGGGTCATTGGCTACATCAAATTTGCTATTGAAAACCTGAATACTACCGAAAAACAAGGGACCGTAAATCTCATATATTTTCATGCCGTCCTTCATTGATTTCCGGGCTCTAATTCGCTTGGCATTTTCCCATGAAAAGACGAGCGCGCTGATAATTACCCCGGTTATTACCGCAATAGCCAAATCAAAATAGACGGTCATCGCGGAAACTAATATGAGTACAAAGGCATCTGTAATCGGTATTTTGTGAAGGATACGGAAACTAGACCAGGCAAAAGTACCGATGACGACCATAAACATGACTCCTACCAATGCCGCAATTGGTACTTGCTCAATCAGCCCCGATGCAAAAAGAATGAATATTAGAAGTGTAACCGCCGCTACGATACCCGAAATTCTCGTTCGCCCACCACTTTTAATATTGATGAGGGATTGTCCGATCATGGCACAACCACCCATACCTCCGAAGAGTCCGGTGATGATATTGGCACCTCCCTGCGCGATACACTCGCGATTGGAATGCCCCCTTGTTTCGGTGATTTCGTCGATGAGATTGAGGGTCATTAGTGATTCAATCAAACCAATAGCTGCCAATATAAGAGCGTAGGGAAAAATAAACCTGATGGTTTCCCAAGTGAAAGGAATCTTTGAAAAAAGGTCAGTCTGGAAAGATGGTAATCCGCCTTTGAGTCCTTCGCCTCCTCCATCTCTAATGAAAGAACCGACAGTAGCAACATCCAAATGTCCAAAAATAACGATGAGGGAGACCACGACAATGGCGATTAGCGCTTCTGGTATTTTAGATGAAATACGAGGCAACCCCCACATCAAAAACATGGTGAGTAAAACCAATGCCAAGATCATTAATAATTCTTTTTGAGGAAGAAATTGTTTGGCAATTCCTTTGTTCTCGATGAGGTAAATACCGTCTTTCTCCTGATTGAATTTGACCTCATGGGTGGTCGCATCAAATACCTGCCCATCAATTATCTGGTAAGCAATCTGCTGGTCTTTGAGGCTGATTAGCTGATTATCCTTTAGTCGAAACAGGGGAATTTGCGTGTCAATGTCGAATACTTCATCTCCCTGTATATCGAATTTTTTAATAGTAGATTCCGTTACAAATTTATCATTCCCAAAGGCATCTTTGGTGTTTTCTTTGAACATGCCAATTTGGGATAAAAAGATGACAATGGCAAGTCCATTTACAAATCCCATCATCACCGGGTGTGGAATCAGGCGAACAAATTTCCCGAGCTTGAGAAATCCGGCTCCCATCTGTATAAACCCCATCAAAATAACAGTAGCAAATAGGTAATATAGCCCCAGGTGCTCCTCCTCCGCTCCCATCGTATTGCCCTTGGCAACTAAGGATACCATGACGACAGCCAATGCCCCAGTCGCTCCTGAGATCATGCCCGGTCTCCCTCCAAAAATCGAGGTAATTAACCCAATCATAAAAGCCGCATATAATCCAACTAAAGGATCAACCCCTGCTACAAAGGCAAACGCTACTGCCTCCGGTACCAGTGCCAAGGCGACCGTCAGCCCCGACAAAACATCATTTTTGACGTTGGCCATTCTTTTTCTTACAAATTC
This sequence comes from uncultured Saprospiraceae bacterium, assembly GCA_964571475.1. Taxonomy (GTDB): domain Bacteria; phylum Bacteroidota; class Bacteroidia; order Chitinophagales; family Saprospiraceae; genus JALVDO01. Next base: position 13,809 of record CAZNCI010000073.1, read on the forward strand.
CATATCCGATTTTTATTTAAGCGCGCAAAAGTAGGGGGCTTTTAGCTGGAAAGCAAGTTATAGAATTAGAAT
>CAZNCI010000074.1:0-13835 GCA_964571475.1 uncultured Saprospiraceae bacterium
TCAAAAGGATGCGTCGGTACTCAGTGGGTAGGCTTCAGTTGGCAGTGGGCAGTCGGCAGTACTCAGTGGGCAGTTGGCAGTCTTCAGGCTTCAGTGGGCAGTTGGCGGGCATAAGGTGACATCTTTTTGAGGGAGGGAAAAAGAGAAGAGCAAAAGGTGTTATCTTATGGGCAGTGGGCAGTCGGCAGTACTCAGTTGGCAGGCTTCAGGCTTCAGTTGGCAGGTTAGGACTGAAGTGAGGGGATGGCAAAGAAACAAGACATCAAAATTGTCATAATTTAAAGGTTAATATGAATAATACAAAGTTGCTTACATTTTTATTATTATCGGTGTTTTTACTTCCATCCTGCAATTCGGGTGGAGGCAATGACCGGCATGAAACTGGGATAAACACCCCCACTTCCTTTGATTTGGGCAAGGTAAAAAACGGCATTTATCACAATGACTTCTTTGAACTGACTATTCCTTTACCGGATAGTTTTCATATCCAAAGCCACGAGGAAACCAACCAGTTGTTGAATTTAGGCCTGGAATCTCTCGGCAACTCAGATGAGGAGTTTAAAAAACAATTGGTGGCATCTTCGGTTAAAAACGCCTATTTGTTAACTGCATTTAAGTATGAAATTGGAACAGAGGAAGTTGACTTCAACCCATCCATCATCGTGGTGGCGGAAAATATGCAATTGGTACCAGGCATAAAAAATGGAAAAGAATACCTCACACACACCCAAAAGCTACTGCAACATACCGACTTGGATTATCTTTTCAAAAAAGGCATTACTGAAAAGCCCATAGGACAAAAATCGTTTGCCAATATGACGGGACTGCTCACCATCGGCGGATTGACCATCACCCAGGATTACTATACCCGAATAGACAATGGATTTGCCCTTAATATTATCGTTTCTTATTTGGATGAAAGCGACAGAAAGGAATTAATGGAAATTGTGCAAGCTATCAAGTATGGAGGTCATTAATGAGGTTGATTTAAGCCCTTTTTCGACAATGGGTGTTTGGGCTACAGCCAAAAAATTTGGAATTATCCGCCAAATTAGTGATTGGGACTATTTAATCACTAACAAGCAAATCCCTTCCTTAATTTTAGGTGGTGGAAGCAATGTTTTATTCATCCATGAAAATCAGGACTTTGTTGTCAAAAATGAAATAGTAGGTAAAAAAATCATTCAAGAAGACGAAAATCATATTACCATCGAAGTAGGAAGTGGAGAAATTTGGCATGATTTTGTGATGTGGACATTAAAAAAAGGATATGGAGGATTAGAAAATTTAGCCCTAATCCCCGGAACGGCAGGAGCAGCCCCCATTCAAAATATCGGCGCCTACGGTGTGGAACAAAAAGACTGCTTTATTGCACTAACCTATATCGACCTGACAACGGGAAAACGCCACGAACTGAGCAAAAAAAATTGTCAGTTTGCTTACAGAAACAGCATTTTTAAACACCAATTAAAAGGCAAAGCTGCCATTCTTTCCGTACGTTATCAACTCACCAAAAAAAAACACTGCATTCGCATAGATCATGGTGGTTTGGCACAGGAATTACAAGGAGAAGCAACACCGGAGAATATCGCACATACCGTCATAAAAATCAGGCAACAAAAACTCCCTGATCCCAAAAAACTGGGTAATGCCGGTAGTTTCTTTAAAAATCCCCTAGTCACAAATCAACACTTCAAAACGTTAGTAGAACAGTATCCGTCTATTCCCCATTTCAAACAGGATGAAATGGTCAAAATCCCTGCGGCCTGGCTGATAGAATCCTGTGGGTGGAAAGGGCATCGATGCAATGATATAGGTGTATCCCCAAACCATGCACTCATTTTAGTGAATTATGGAAAGGGAACAGGAAAGGAAATAAAAAAACTGGCAGAAAAAATCATACAATCAGTCAAAGAAAAATTTGCCATCGAATTAGTTCCGGAGGTGAGCTTTGTTTAAGTATGAAAGTAAAAAAGACGAAAAGCCCCCGGCGCTGTATTTTTCTTGCATTTCATCAGACATTTATATAAAAATTAGTATTAAATTTAAAAAATATAAAATACCTTTACCCTTCGGTTATTATTCTACAGAATATATAAACCAAAATAACTGTTCAGGCGGCTCTATTTTTTAACAGAAAATAAGACTACCTGAATTGTTACAAACTAAATACATCTTAATATAATATCGGCTATCTACTAAAAATGGGTCTATTATATTATTCTATTTTTAACCAAAAATTACGATTTATGCGTATTATTTCGACATTATTATTTGCCCTGTTGATGACAGGGTTGTCCTTTGGACAAACAACTTACTGGCAGGAAGATTTTGCCAACGGACCTAAAGGATGGACCGTAGAGACAAGCCTTTGTGGTGACTTTTCAGGAGATTTGACTGGGCAGTATAGTCTTACTTCTCTCATGCAAAACGGAATGCCCGTAGCAGGAGTTGAAGGATCTATTGCGTTTTCCACTCCTACAGATTATTCTGCAAAAGTCACGATGGGCGGACAGGAAAGCCTCATTCAGGGTAGCTATACCTCTGATGGAAGTACCATCATTGCCAATACAACCGGTGCCACCTTCACCTTGGGGGGAGCAACCGATTATATGGCAGATGGTAGCCAAACAGCTTGGTTTGCAAACATCTCTTTGGATCAGGCAACACTTGATGCATGGGGTGCTACTGCACTTGGCATGGGATCTCCAAATTATGCCTTTGATGGAGGTAATTTAATCATCACCAGTGCAGATGGTCAGACTGTTTTGACTTATGAGCGCACAAGCTCCTGTGGCGAATATTGGAAATGGAGCCACAATGGAGACCTATCTAATGGCTTGGTAGCAGGTGACGGTTTAGCACTTGTTTCTCCTTCAATTGACAACGGATGTATGGCGCTTAACGCTGACTTTTATATCACACAAGGTGTAAACAATCCGGGCGCTCCACCCTATCCTGAGTTTGTAGCAAGCTTAATATCTCCTACAATTGATTTGTCAGCTGTAACAGAAGCCGTCTCTATTGAGTTTACACAATTGGTTAGAACACTCAACGTAGGACAAGGTGCTCCTACTGACATCAACGGCAGTGGTGCTAATACATCCGTCTCCGTCAGTATTGATGGGGGGTTGACTTGGAGCGATCCAGTCATCAATGCCAATGCGAATCTAGCTGCCAGTGATCCGCCACTTAATAATACAGTTAATTTTTCTCTTGTAGGAGTTGAGGGACAAAGTAATGTGAAAATTCGCATCACTTATGCACAGGATTTTTATTACTGGGCGATAGACGATGTAAAGATCAAAAGTAGAGTTCCTTATGACATGGGTGTCAATACTTTCTTTGCCATTATGCCCAATGCGATCACGCCACAAAGTCAATTGGAGCCTGTAACTTTTGAAGCAGATATCCAAAACTTCGGTGGAAGAACCGCGGAAAATGTAGTACTAAATTTAACCATTACGGATGAAACAGGTACAGAAGTTTACAATTCTGACAAGGCTTATGGAAGCGTAGCTCCTGATGTTTTAGCAGAAAACACCTTTTTTGACGATGTCTTCGATCCAGCAAACCTTGAGACTGGACTTTATACAGGAGTCTATAGTGTCTCAAATGACTCAACTGACAATGTAGCTTCAAACGATAGTCAAACATGGGATTTCATGGTGTCTGATACGGTTATGTCAAAAGACTTTGAATTCACAAGAAACGTAACGCCAAGCGCAGACAATACTTATTCTTATGGAAACTGTTTTTACATTCCGAATGGTGTTACTAATGACGGAGTTTACGGCACACAATATATGTGGTTTGGTGTTGCCAATGCAGATGAATTAGTTGGACAGTCTGTCACGACCTTCCTTTACAAATGGGATGGAGACATCAATGAAGATGGACAAGCGAACCAAACGGAATATGGCAATCCCATCGCTTATAATTCATATACCTTTGATGGAACAGAAAACGATCAATACATCCAGCTTCCCATAGATATCGAAGGGGCACCAATTACATTTGACGATGACTCCTATTATATCGTATTAGTATCTTACATTGACCAGGTAGAAACCCCTTGTTATCTATTGGCTAGTGAGCAGTTTGATTATTCTGCCATGAATTTCGTAACTGACTCGCTAGGAGCTCCAAGATATGCAGGTGTATTGTCAGTAGGAAATAACGAAACAGACTTGAGTACGCTTGGATTTGGCAGAGATATTGTTCCTTCTATTTCTATGGATGTAAAACTAATTACGAGCACCAAAGAGCCTGTTTTGAATAGCAACTTTGCTACCGTTAGTCCCAACCCGGCAGCTACTTCAACAATGATCACCATCAACAAAGAGGATGTGGGCGATATCAATGTATCATTAGTGGATATGTCTGGAAAGATTTTATTGAATAAACCCTGGAAGCAGACAACCATTGGTTCTACCTTATCTTTGGATGTAAATCAATATCCTTCGGGAAGATACACCATCAGACTTCGTACAGATGAAGGTATTATTGTAAAACCTTTGGTGATTACTAAGTAATAAGTAATCTTCACTAAGGAATGGATAGTTATTTTTAACTCCTTCCTAAAGAACAGAAAGCCTCTTCGTTTAATAACGGAGAGGCTTTTTTATTAGAATTACTAAACAAAATTGGATTAACTCATTCCTTAGCAAGTAAGTCTTTCATTTCCTGGTGGATTTCATTGGCAGCTAAAGCGACGTCCTTTTCAAAATCCTCGCCCGATCCGGCGTAAATAATACCCCGGGAGGAATTAACCAATAAGCCGACATCTGAATTCATACCATATTGGGCAACAGCCTGCAAATCACCGCCCTGCGCTCCAATACCAGGGACTAGAAAGAAGTTATTCGGTGCAATTTCTCTTAACTGTCTGAATTTTTCAGGATGAGTTGCTCCTGTGACAAACATCAAATTATCCGGAGTACCCCAAGACTGAGCCGTTTCCATCACTTTTTGATAAAAAGGCACGCCATCTGCTTCTAAAAGCTGAAAATCCTGACTTCCTTTATTGGAGGTCAATGCGAGTAAAATAACCCATTTATCCTGATATTCTAAAAATGGCTGCACCGAATCAATTCCCATATAAGGAGCGATCGTTACTGCGTCAAATTTCAAGTATTCAAAAAAAGTTTGGGCGTATTTCTTCGAGGTATTACCAATATCTGCTCTTTTGGCATCTGCAATGGTAAAATGAGAATCGGGGATATAATCAAGTGTCCTGGCCAGGGATTGCCAGCCTTTGGGGCCCATACATTCATAAAATGCAATATTGGGCTTGTAGGCGACGCAGGCATCTTTGGTCGCATCAATCACCCTTTTATTAAATTCAAAAACAGGATCCTCAAAAGATAATAAATGCTCAGGAATCTTAGTCAAATCGCTATCTAAACCAACACAAAGAAAGGATGCTTTGGTACGAATTTGCTCAACCAATTGTTTTCTAGTCATTACGAATTACTTGCGATTACAGCGACTACTTCAGGTATCATACTTTTCACTGCGTGTTCTAATCCCCCTTTTAGCGTCATTTCAGTCATCCCACATCCAACACAAGCGCCCAACCACTTCACATGGACAACCATATCGTCGGTAATATCTATCACCTCCACATTGCCACCATCTACCGCCAGATGAGGGCGAACAGTATCCAATGCTTTATCCACTTTGATAAAAAGTGCTTGTTTTTCCTGTGCATTCATATACAAATAATATTTAGATAATTCAAACACAATTGCTTAAGCAATTGTGTTTGAATTGTATTTGCAACTTTACATTACTGCGTAATCTCCACCATTTGTGTCACTTCAATATCCTCATTTCGCTTCTGAACCTGTATTGTCAGATTTTTTGCAATCTCCATGAAGGCTTTTGCCGCAATATTATCTTCCTTCATCACAACAGGTTGTCCACTATCACCACCTTCTCTTACACCCATCGTAATAGGCACCTGCCCCAACAAAACGGTCTCCCCTTTTTCTGCTAATTCCTTTCCACCACCTTCTCCAAAGATAAAGTATTTATTATCGGGCAGCTCATCCGGTGTAAACCAGGACATATTTTCCACCACCCCTAATATAGGTACATTCACATTAGAAAGACGGAACATATTCATTGCCTTTACTGCATCAATATAAGCCACACTCTGTGGAGTGGTTACCATGACTACACCCGTAACAGGAACATTCTGAACCAAACTCAATTGAATATCTCCCGTTCCCGGAGGTAAATCAACAATTAGGTAATCAATATCAGGCCATAGGCAATCTTTAATAAACTGAACCAACACTCCAGCCAATCGAGGTCCTCGTAAGATAACAGCCTGATCCGGCTCAATCACAAAACCAATCGAAATGGTAGGAATACCATCCCAATCCACAGGAACGATCTTAGCCTGACCATAAAGATTTTCAATATCTGGTTTCTGCCCCTGCAATCCAAGCATTGTCGGAATAGAAGGACCATAAATATCTGCATCGAGGATACCCACTTTTGCACCCTGTTTTTTCAAAGCAGCAGCAATGTTGACAGCAACGGTAGATTTTCCCACCCCTCCTTTACCGGAGGCGACAGCGATAATATTCTTCACCTGTGGCAGTGGATTAGGCGTGCTATCAGCGGCTATTTCCTGTCCTTCAAGGTGTACGTGTACGTTTGCCTCCGGATAGACTTTCTGGATAGCCTCCATGCAGGCAAAATTAAGTCCCTGTTTTTGCTCCTCCTTCAACTTGCCCACCTCTACGGCAAAACTCACATTATTACCCGCTACTTTTAAATCCTTAATAAGACTCAGGGAAACCAAATCCTTTCCCGTGCCAGGATCAATAACAGTGGCGAGTGCCTTAATTATTTTTATTTTATCCATTAATGTATTTATTTATTCGTTTATTATTGACAAAATGTTCAGCTCCTGATAAAAATGACATTTCAATTCTACAAAAGTAAAACCAACGATTTTACTCCTTACACTATCAACCTGCTATTTAATAAAATGTTCAAAAAATCAGGTATTTTCCTTCCAAATTTGCAAGAAAATGGTTTCCTGCGTATATTCGCACAGAACAATACAATAATTATGAAAAAATTAATCCTAAGATCCATCCTTTTTTTGGGTATTGCTGTCTTCCTAAATAGCTGCTGCCCCTCTCTTCCTTTGTATGATAAAGCATCCAAATCATTTAGTCAGGGCGCTGCAATCACCATGAAAAAAAGACTTGAAAGCAAGCAGGATTCCGAGCCGGAAAAAAGTGTGCCGGCTGTATTTAATCTCTACCCCGGAAGTGCCGCCGCACAGGGAGGTGCTGCCGCCTTGTATTACGACCGCGCCTACGCTGAGATCAAGACCGCATTATCAAAAGACGCCTGCCTGAAAAAAGAAAATGTCTATGGAAACGCCCTAACAATTAAGGCACTTACTGAATGGCAATTAGCCACCTCTGATCCCGCTAAATATAGAGAAGCAGAGCAAACAGCCATTCAGGCAAGGGAAGTACTGGAAAAGTCAGCTCAACGAAAATACAAAGACGATAGAGACCTGGCATTAATGACAGCCTTACACGGGCTTATCTCAATTGACACCGTATATCAGGCCAATCAACAATTGATTAAAAAAATGGATTTGCTTCGCCCGGATGCCGCCAATATGACGGAACAGGAAGCCATGGATTTATGGAAAGAATTACAACAACATTACCAACAATATATTACCGGTGAAATAGAAAGTGCCTACTCTATTCAATTTGGCTTAGACCAAATAAACGCCGCACTGCCTGTTGCCAAAAACCATAAAGATGTAGAACAATATCTGATCTTATCAAAATTGTCCGGTCTTAGAACGTGGGCAGGAGAACTGGAGATCATCAATATCATTACTGCACTTGCCCAGATCAACAAGACCGGCACCCCCGTCAACGATTGGATAAAAGCAGAAGAACAAAAATTCAACACCCAAAAGGAGGCTGCATTAAAATCATTAGAGGTGAATACTACATTGGGTAAAGATGACCCGGTTTATCAATTTTTTATTAATATTATGTAGGGTGTCCAAAATAAAAGCCCTGTTCCGCAACCTGTGGCTTAAACTAAAGCCGAAAGAACATGGTTGATTTTTTGAATGTTTCATTAAAAATCGTCCCAAAAAGAGGGCATATTCCACGATTATTTTACCTTTACTTAAAAAAAATGCGGCATCTACTTTTTCTTTTACTTTTTATATTTTTGTCTCTTCCTGTTTTTTCACAATCTTCGAACCAGTCTTCCTTGTCTATTGAACAAATCATGCAGGGCGAAAAGTTTGTTGGTTATACACCGGAGAATATTTTCTGGTCAGATGATAGTCAGTCAATTTACTTTAACTGGAATCCTGAAGGTGAAGTTTCAAGAACGCTTTACAAAGTGAAAATTGGAAAAAATAAACCTCAAAAAGTAAGTATTGAGGAACAGAGAAGTTTGGTAAAATATCCGGTTTTTAATAAGGCTTTCACCAAGGCAGTTTACACCATTCAGGGGGATCTCTTTCTGAAAGATTTTCAGTCTAAGGAAGTTTTGCAGGTTACCCAGACCGTTGACAGAGAGTCGAATCCTTCCTTTTCGACGAATGAAGACAGGATAATTTATAAGGCCGGGGATAATTTATTCACATGGAATGTTCATAGCGGACAAACGACTCAATTGACTGATTTTCGTCAGGGCAGTGCCAAAGAGAAAAATCTTCCTTCCGGTCAGCTTGCTTTATTGCATCAGGAAGAAATGTCTTTATTTAAAGTATTAAACGACCGTCAGGAACGGAAAGATTTTTCTAAGAAATTGGACGAAGCGTTGAAGACCATCCGCCCCAAAACTATTTACCTGAACGGCGACCGGCTTTCCAATGTAATTGCCAGCCCCGATTTACATTTTGTGACTTACCGCCTCACCCAAAGTGCAAGTGGCCGCAACACCAAAATCCCACATTTTGTGAATGAAAATGGGTTTACCAAAATTCAAAAGTCTAGACGAAAAGTAGGCGCAGAGCAGGATAAATACGAGTTTGGGATCTATGATATATGGAAGGATACCACCTATTTGTTGGATATTTCTCAAATTGATGGCATTTACGATATTCCCCAATATCTCGATGATTATCCTGAAATTAAAAAAGAATTACCCAAAGATAAAGTCCGCTCTGTCATCATCCACGGGCCCATTTACAATGAACAGGGTGGTGCCATAATCGTCGTACGAGCCATGGATAATAAAGATCGCTGGATATTGGCATTGGATATGAATACCGGTCAGTTGACGACCATCGACCGACAACACGATGATGCCTGGATTGGAGGTCCCGGTATTTCCGGTTGGAACTTTTCTACAGGCAATGTCGGTTGGCTGCAGGATAATCAAACGGTCTGGTACCAATCCGAAAAAACAGGCTATTCCCATCTATACACTTATAATATTGAGACAAAAAAAAGAAAACAACTTACCAAGGGAAAATTTGAAATTCTTTCGGTAAAATTGTCACGGGATGGGCAGACTTTTTATTTACAATCCAACAAAAAATCACCTTTCGATCATGGTTTTTATAAACTCAGTTTGCCTAATGGCAAAATGCAGCCAATTGTAGAAGGTGAAGGTAATTATCAAGCATATTTATCTCCTGATGAAAAAAATATCGCCATTCGATATTCGACTTCCAATCAACCTTGGGAGTTATTTATTATGCCCAATCAAAAGGGGGGAAAATTGCAGCAAATCACAAATTCTACCACGCCAGATTTTGCTAAATACGCTTGGCGCAAACCCGAAATTATCAGATTTAAAGCATCCGATGGCGTGAAAGTGCCGGCACGTATTTATCGCCCAACTGCGGGCAAATCCAATGGTGCCGCTGTGGTTTTTGTCCACGGAGCCGGTTATTTACAAAATGTCCATCACTGGTGGAGCGGTTATTATCGGGAGTATATGTTTCACAATCTACTGGTGGATAATGGTTATACAGTGCTGGATATTGACTATCGGGCCAGTAAGGGATATGGTCGGGATTGGCGGACAGCCATCTATCGTTATATGGGAGGCCAGGATCTTTCTGATCAAATAGATGGCGCAAAATATTTGGTTACTCAGGGTATTGATGCAAACCGGATTGGCATTTATGGCGGCTCTTATGGCGGCTTTATCACTCTTATGGCATTGTTTAATTCTCCGGGAACCTTTAAATGTGGAGCAGCCATTCGCTCCGTGACGGACTGGGCGCATTACAATCATCCTTATACCTCAAATATATTGAATACACCACAAACGGATAGCATCGCCTACCACCGTTCTTCGCCCATCTATTTTGCGGAGGGCCTGGAGGATCACCTACTTATTCTACACGGGATGGTCGATGACAATGTACACTTTCAGGATGTTGTTCGCTTGTCGCAACGTTTAATTGAATTGGGCAAAGATAATTGGGAAATGGCAGCCTTTCCCGTTGAGAAACATGGATTTATAGAACCGTCAAGCTGGACAGATGAGTACAGACGTATATTTAAATTATTTGAAAGGAATTTGAGGAAGTAAAAAGTTGGACTAAGTACAAGCACCAAAATAAAAAACAGGGTGATGTATTAGATGTAATACATCAATTTTGATAAATTTACCCTAAAGTACTATCCATTTGCGGACTCATTCTTTACTTTTTTACTAATAAAACCCTCTTAACGACACGCACGCCCCCGATAACAAAAACGAGGGAGACCATGCCTGTTTGAATTTTTGAAACATCAATTCGTTTTGTTTGTGCATCTAAATGCAGGAGTATTTTCCCGGAAGAATTAACCAAAAACAGCTTTTCTGGAATTAAATTTTCAGGGTAAGATATATTGATAAAATGAGTGGTTGGATTGGGAGAAACCGTAATGGATTGTTCCAATAAAGAAGGAGTGTTTACGGGGTCTATGTATTGGTCTTCTATAAAACCAAAACATTTCATCATTTCTTCCTCATAAGTCGGAAAGTCAACGGTATGACCGACCCCATTTATCTCGTTGAGTAGTGCACTACCTCCATTGGCAGTAATGTCATTGTAGAGGTTGTGGGAAACGTTAATGAAATTTTGAGCATCACTCAAGCCTATACAAATACAGGCAGGAGGGAAATTGGCAATATCCTCATAATTGGGTTGTAAATTACTCTCCGACCCTGCCGCGAAAGGAATAACACCCCGAATATTAGGAATGTCCCCTGCATCGGTATCCATGGAGACGATGACCGCATGACGCCCACCATAAGACAAACCCGTCAGATAAATAAAATTAGTGTCAATATGATACATCGCCTTTGTCGTATCAACCGAATATTGAAATAATTGCTTGGTCAAACCTTCTTCATTCCAAAAGTGATCGGCATTTTCCGGGCATAGTATAATGGCGCCAATGCTATCTGCCAAAAAAGTCAACTGATCCCGAAATTCTCCTGCATTGATATGGGGACCTCCCCGAAATCCAACCACTAATTTATAAGACTGACTCGCATCGTAATCCGTCGGCACATAATAATAAAGCGTTCGTGTAAAAGCATAGTCGGGTTTCGAAAAAGTAATATATTGCTGGAAACTACCCGTCATTTGCGCATTTAAACAAAAAGAAATAATAAATAGAGATAAAAAAATGCTGATCTTCTTCATGTAAATAATATTTTTCCACAAAGATCATAAATATTACACCAAGCTAACTTCTTTAAAATGAAAATTGTCTTGCTCCCGTCTCTTTTTTATCCTACGTCCTGTTCCGCCTGCTCCTTAAATCAAACTGGGTATTCCCACCATTTCATCTACATCGGCATCGTAATCTACTCCATCCACTTTAAAACCAAATAAATTGAAAAAATCATTAGAATAACCTTGAAGGTCTCCAATTTCGGGTAAAGATTCGGTACTGACCTGTGGCCAGAGTTCTAAGATTTTCTGTTGCACATCTGACCTCATTTCCAAATCATCAACTCTAATTCGTCCGTTTTCATCCATTGGTATTTGATCGAGAAAAAGCCGTTCACTGAAGAGTCTTTGAATTTGTTCAATACAGCCTTCGTGGATATTTTTCTCCTTCATTACTTTATATAGCAGTGAGATATACAGCGGAATAACGGGAATGGCAGAACTGGCCTGCGTGACCAGGGCTTTATTAACAGATACGTAGGCATTGCCGTCGATATCTTTTAATTTGTCTGTAAGTGTAAAAGCAGTTGCTTCCAGGTGATCTTTAGCCTGACCAATGGTGCCATTTCGATAGACGGCTTTGGTTAGGGTTGGCCCAATATAAGAATAGGCAACAGTTTTGAAATTTTTGGCTAATAGATTTTCTTTTTTCAGGGCATCTATCCACATTTCCCAGTCTTCTCCGCCCATGACAGCGACGGTATTGGCGATTTCGTCTTCGGTACAAGGCTCTATGGTAATTTCTTTCACTATTCCCGTATGGAAATCAACGGTTTTATTGCTATAACTTTGCCCAATAGGTTTGAGGATTGATTTGTGTTTTACACCAGTAATTGGATGAGTCCGAACCGGAGAAGCCAGGCTGTAAATTAATAAATCGATTTGGCCTAAATCTTCTTTAATTAAATTGATCGTTTGTTCTTTAATTTCGTTAGAAAATGCATCTCCATTGATACTTTTGGCATACAAACCATCCTTATGCGCTTGTTTTTCAAAGGCAGCGCTATTGTACCAGCCCGGAGAAGCGGGCTTGCCGGCTCTTGGTGGCTTTTCAAAAAACAAACCAATAGTAGAAGCATTAGACCCGTAAGCACTTGTAATTCTGGATGCCAGTCCAAACCCCGTAGATGCACCAATGACCAAAACTTTTTTAGGGACGTCGGGCATCTCTTTAGATTTGATATAATTGATTTGATTCAGTACGTTTTGTTCACAACCTTTTGGGTGAGATGTCAAACAAATAAATCCACGTGTTCTAGGTGCAATAATCATTATATTGTATTTTTCTTTTTTATTGAAATTCTGATGTTTAAGCTCGGCGAAATTAAAAACAGGGCGAAATTAGTAATTTCCAACATTGAAACCAAAAGACTGCGAATATCTTTGTTATTTTATGGTAATTTCGTCCCCTTTTACCACCTTAGATAGAACCGCTGTTTTTCCCTACTTGTCGCTCCTATTCGTTGGTAAAACCTGATGGCGCGTACATTAAACGATGGGGTCTGCCACTGTATGAGTTTGCACCCGTCTTTATCGGCTATTGCTTTGATTTTTAAAATCAATGCCGCTCCTATTCCCTTTCCCCTTGATGAGGCATCCAAATAGAGGCAATCCATATAATAATACGCCATTGCTTCCCACATAGAATATTGCTTTGAGAAGGCTGTGTATCCAGTTAGCTGACCGCGCTCCTCTACAACCAGACATTGTATTTTTGGATCGTTTGCAAACATCAGTTGTTGAAGGGCTACCTGCTTCCCCTCTCTGCGGTATCCTTCCCATTTTTCATAAGCGGTATGTGCTGCGACCAATTCGATGAGTTGTGGCAAATCTTCAATTTTTGCCCCACGAATAATGTATGATGTATCCATATTTGTTATTTTTAATTCATTCCTTATTAATGACCTTTCCGATAAAATAGTATCCCTTTCTTTCCAATTATTGATTAATAAAGTCTGCTTTTTGAAGATAAAAGGTGGTTTGGGATGAAGGGAAAGACGATTTTTTGATTTTTTTTTTTGACAAAAATTGACACTGGGTGGAAGTAGCTTTGGGATAAAACGTTTCAAGGGGGAATTGCTATATTTTCATCCCTTCACACCTTCTCCCACTCAAAGCCCACTAAATTGCGCTCCTTCGA
>CAZNCI010000075.1:0-13601 GCA_964571475.1 uncultured Saprospiraceae bacterium
TTCCCCCTAAAGGGATCGGTCGCTCATAAGAGAAGGAACCGCGCTAGCGGATGGGATGGCAATAAATAGTTCTGAATGAAAAAGCCTGCCCACCCGTTCCGGTTTACCTCCTGACCAAAGGGCGTGAGGTTTACCACCGTGAATGTAACGCTTGTAGCGGCGATCCCTGCCTCCTGACCGTAGGGAGTGAGGTTCAGTCGCCGTCCGAATATCAGCACAAAGTGCGCAGATATAAAAAAACGTAACTACTCAGCACCCCAAGACCTATTGTCGAAGGCTGATTTTTTGATCGTATTTAGCTTGGAAAAAAACAATAAAAAATTAATAAAAGAGCTCATTACCAAAGGCTTTAGCCTTTGGTAATGAATTCAAAACAATGATAAATGCACCCATCAACTATTTTCTGTTTAAAAAGAGGGAGTGCTGAATAGTCACGCAATAATTTAACTCCTAAGCCACTAGCTTCGTCAACCGATTTGGTATTTTCATACTGAAAAAGAATAAATCAGTTGACGAAGTAGCCGTAATAGCATTGGCAATAATAAGAGATACCAGCCTATAATTTATCCGCACTATGGATGGCTTTTTGTAAGGCCGCTCCGTATTTGTGCCGGGCAACTACCTGAAGGAGTGCTTCAATGGGTAATATTCCTGACTCCTGTATCCAGTAGGATAGGGCACTTAGAGCGGCACCCTTTTTACCCCCTGCTTTAAGGAATGCTTTGTGCTCAAAATTACCCTTCGGATTGACCTTAGTATCCACAATAACCGTCGAGTGGCCGGCTATTCTGTCTTTCACTTTATTCCAGCCATTGTCAGTGACGATTAACATGACATGAGGGGCTTCTAATCCGGTATAATGAATAGGCTTCTTGGATAAGATTACCTCCGCAACCGAAAATCCGGTGCCTACGGTGATGGGGTACTCTCCTTTCATAGAAGTGTGCAGTCCAGACAAAATACCAGCCTGTGCCAACATTTTTGCAGCAGACTGTACCCCTCCTCCGGCAGATCCGGCTATGACGACGCCAATTCTATCCTTAATATTAGAGGTGAATTGTGTGGGCAAGCCTTCCATTGAATCGATTAAGGGCAATGTCTCTCGTTCCGGAGTATAACCAACAGGTCGGTTATTGGTCAATTTTTCTTCCTCGACGATGAAATTTTGAAATTCGGCTACTTTTTTCATACCATGGGATGTACACAAACTCGATAGTTCTACTACAGAAAATCCCGGTCGCTCAATCGCCTCTTCCAATACATCGGTGAAGTTGGAGATATTATTGACACGTACACTATAAGCTGCTCCTGCCTGGTGGGCTAAATTGACAATATCATAAGGGTCGGCATCATCGGCACTCAATTTAAAATCTTTAAATTGAGTGGTTGATAAGCCGCTCATTTGCCCGCCGGTCATACCAAATAATAGATTATTGAAGACGATTAGTGTCATGTTTATATTCCGCCGGGCAGATTCCATGATGTGCTGCAAGCCAATGGTTGCTCCACCGTCCCCTTGGATGACGATTACTTTTTTGTCAGAGCGGTTGAGACCCAATGTTACCCCTGTCGCGAGTGCTGGAGACCTTCCATGTAAGCCATGAATGGTGTGTGAATTAAATAGGGGGTCAACGAGACCAGAACAACCAATATCGCTGACCATGGTGACATCTTTGGTGCCGTAACCGAGGTTTTCAAGTGCCTTGGTGATACTTCTTACTGCAATCCCGTGTCCACAACCCGGGCAAAAAGGCATTTTTACATTGGATAAAATTTTTTCTGCTATTTCTGTCATGATTTTTTTAGTTTACAGTTGCTATAATTTTTGAAGGAGAGACCATGGTGCCAAAGCTGGTCGCTGTTCTGATGTTAGGGCGATTTCTCTTTCCGAAAATAAGTTCCTTATACAATCCGGTCATGTTTTCTTCTGCGAAGGTCACTCGATCGTAAGAGTCGATGATTTTAAAAATTTGTGGTGGAATCGGTAGAATTGTTTTGACGATTAGTAAATCCACTTTTTTACCGGATTTTCTCATGCTTGCGACAGCATCTCTAGCGGCATCGGCGGTAATTCCCCATGTGACAATCAAGCTATCGGCCCTCTGTTCCTCATCCAAATCGAAGAAGGTGTATTCGTCTATTCTTTTTTCGAGTTTTTCCCTCAATCGCCAGGTGTTAGCCATGCTTTCGGGTGTTCCTTTTCGTATGAGACCTTCGTTGTCGTGGGTAGAGGCATTGAATCGAACACGGTATTCATCGTTTCCTAAAGGAAAGAATGGAGGAACCATATCCTCTCCTGATTTATAGGGCTGGAATGGTGGTTCAAATTGCTTAGGGGTGCGATTTACTTTCTCTAATGGCTCTAATGTATTGACATCAAAACTTTTTTGAGTCATGACCATTTCCTTGGAAGTAAGAATGATGACGGGCGTTCGGAATTTAACGGCAGTTTTTATCGCTTCATTGGATAAGGTCCAGGCGTCATTAAAATTTGAGGGTGAAAAAATCGGTAGGGGAAATCCTCCGGAGATAATACCATCTAGGAATTTTAAATCGCCCTGCGCACCCGTTGTGGCAGATCCCGTACTCGGCCCCAGTCGTTGTGTGATGATTAATACCATGGGTAATTCCATCATATAGGCCATATTTAACGTCTCCGTCATGAGCGCTAAGCCGGGGAATGCAGTTGCCGTTACCGGTATTTTTCCGGCAGCCGAATAACCACACATCCATTGTAGAACTGATATTTCGTCGGGACCGGCAAGGAATTGCGGGAAACGCTTTTTCCCGTAGGCATAGAATAAATTAGAGGGTGTAATCGGATAGGCGATAAATACATCTGCACCCGATTGTACGACGGCTTCCGTGATAATCTTTGAAGCATCGATCAATACTCGCTTTGAAACTTTCTTTTCCATAAAAGTAGTTTTAAGCAGCTTAGACCTTTGATCGATTTTTTATTGGTAGCTTTAGCAAAAATTACTCATTTAGGTTGGAACTAAGCTACGTGTTTTATCAAAATGCAAAGATAGATTATCTTGAAGAAAGATGTGGTTTTTTGAGGTGTTTTATTTGTTGTTTTTTAGGTAGTTTTTGCCTTCCTCGCCCATCATTTCTTTTACCCCCGATTACAGCTCAACAGCTCCTTCCCACCCAATAAAAGATGTCACCTTATGCCGATCGATGCCTTGCTATCACCTTGCCAGGTAAACTTGTCCATAGCTATGGCCTGAAAATCCCCTAAAAAAGGCATTGTCAGTAATCAGAATAAACATAAAAGAGCAATTGTCGAATATTTCCCCTATCTTTGCGACTTTTAATACAGTTTTTTGCTGTAATTGGCGGCTATTAATCCAAAATTGAACACTTGAACAGCGAATAGCCAGCATCAGGTACTTTTCAAAATAATATATGACATTTAAAGAATTAGGCATTATTGAGCCTATCATAAAAGCATTGGAGGCAGAAGGATACGAGCACCCCACACCCATTCAGGAACAATCTATTCCGATTTTATTAAAAGGCGAAGACTTATTGGGCTGTGCCCAGACAGGGACAGGGAAAACGGCGTCATTTGGGATTCCTATTTTACAACATTTGTACAATGATCCCAATAAAGGAGATGATCGCAGACGAAAAATAAAATCATTAATCGTGACGCCGACTCGCGAACTGGCGATTCAAATTGGCGATAGTTTTACAAAATACGGCCGATTTACCGGCTTGCGTAATACGGTGATTTTTGGAGGGGTGAAACAAGCTAAACAGGTTAGAGCCTTGAATCAGGGCATTGATATTTTGGTCGCAACACCGGGGCGATTGTTGGATTTGATTAATCAAAGAATCATCAGCCTGCGCGATATTGAGTACTTTGTATTGGATGAAGCCGATCAGATGTTGGACATGGGATTTATCCATGATATTAGAAAAATTATTGCTTTGCTTCCGCGAAAAAGGCAATCATTATTTTTCTCGGCTACTATGCCGCCGGCGATTGTGACTTTATCCCATAAGATATTGGGACACCCTAAAAAAGTAACCATCAAACCGGAACAAACAACGGCAGAGAAGGTCGAACAATCCATTTTTTATGTGAGCAAACACGATAAAACAGAATTGTTAATTCATTTGCTTTATGGGGATGAAATCAAGTCGGCACTCGTGTTCTCAAGAACAAAGCACGGTGCAAATAAGATCGTTAAAAAATTAATTAGAGCTGATATACAGGCAGAAGCCATTCATGGAAATAAATCACAACCAGCCCGGCAAAAAGCCTTGGGACGATTTAAAAGTGGCGATATTAAAGTGCTTGTCGCAACGGATATTGCCGCTCGTGGTATTGATGTAGATAGCCTTTCTCATGTCATTAATTACGATTTACCAAATATTCCGGAGACTTATGTGCACCGTATTGGACGTACCGGACGGGCGGGTTTGAGTGGAGTTGCTTTGTCATTTTGTAATACGGAAGAAAGAGCTTACCTTCGCGATATTCAAAAGTTGATTAAACGAAAGATTACTATTGTGGAGGATCATCCATTTGTGGACGATGGTACGGAAGAAGTCCCACCTCCAAAGAAACCACAGCAACGTCGCAACTTTAGCAAAAAAAAGAAATCGCAGGGACAAAGAAATAGAAATAAATCAAATGCTAATTCCGGCGCTAATACTAATTCCGGCAGTAGTCAGGGACAAAATAAAAAGAAGCGTAGGAGTAATTGGCGGAAAAGAGACTAGTGGGGCAGTCTTCAGTTGGCAGTCGGCAGTCTTCAGTCGGCAGTAGGCAGTACTCAGTCGGCAGTAGGGCATTATTTTTTTGCTTTGGGCAAAAAAATAATGGGGCTGAAGACTGCCAACTGAAGACTGCACCCTGAAGACTGCACATTGGATTCAAATATCAAATAATGACATTTAAGCAGTTTTATACAAAATATCCACTTATTTTCTTCTTAATTGTTTGGTTTGTGATAAATATATTACAGGCTTATTTTACAGAGTTGAGTGGAGATGAGGCTTACTATTATATGTATGCCCAAAGGTTAGATTGGGGGTATTTCGATCATCCGCCGATGATTGCTGTTTTTGTTTATTTGGGGTCATTGTTTTTTGATGGAGAATTAGGTGTACGTTTATTCAATGTGTTGGCGAGTACGGCAAGTGTGTGGATGTTGGCATCTATTTTAGATTTCAAAAACCATATAGAGCGTTTTTGTCTTTTTATTGCCTTGGCTTTTTCGATGACCATTTTTTCACTTTATGGCTTTTTGACGGCGCCTGATGTGCCATTGATTTTGTTTTCCAGTTTTTTTGTTTGGGGGATTAAAAAGTATTTGGAGCGGCAGGATTGGAGAAATATGCTTTGGTTAGCTCTAGCGATGTCAACTATGTTATATAGTAAATACCACGGGGTTATTTTTATATTTTTATTTATTATTGCGAACCCGGTTGTATTAAAGAAACCTTCTTTTTATGCAGCTTCGATTTTAGGAGCTTTATTGTATTTTCCACACCTGTGGTGGCAGTATCAGCATGGCTTCCCATCTATCACCTACCATCTTTCTGGTCATTCTTCCCGTTATTGGCGTTGGGGTTATGTCTTTGAATATCCACCGAATCAATTATTAGTACTTGGTCCATTGGTGGCTATTCCGATATTGATTGCGATGTTTAAGTACAAGCCCAAAGATGCTTTTGAGCGGACGATGCTGGTCTTATTTTGGGGGTTTTTAGGCTTCTTTTTTATAATGAGTTTTAGGAGCCATGTTGAACCGCACTGGACGGCATTGATGGCATTGCCGGCTTTGATTATTGTGCCCATGTATTATGCCGGTCATCGGCGGCGAAAGCGCGTATTGAGGTTGGCGATTATTAATGCTGCTTTGTTATTGTTGATGCGCTTATTGATGATGATACCTGGCGTGCCAGAGCCCATGTTTCACGGCAATAAAGCGTGGGCCGCATCTATTGCTAAGAAAAGTGAAGGGCAGCCGGTTATTGTGTACGGGAGTTATCAATACACTTCTTTTTTGGAGTTTTATGCGGATATTACGGCGAGTTGTTATACACCATATTATTACCACAAGACACAATTTGATATTTGGAAAAAGGAAAATGAAATCAGACATCAAAAAGTTTTATTTATTTCAAAAGGCAAGACGAAGTATTCGACTGACAGTCTTCAAACACCGCAGGGTAAGTATTATACTTATTGGATAGAGGATTGTTACGGGCTTCAGAATCTGGTATTTTCTTTCCCAGACAAAGAGGTGAAAATAAAAACACAGACTCGATTCAAAATAGAAATTGAAGTCTATAATCCTTATGACTTCGTGGTTGATTTGTCGGATGAAAAATATGCTCCCTACTATTCTTATGTTGCCATTAATGAGAAGGGGCGAAAGAGGTTTGGAAACGCTACGTTACTTTCCAGTGAAGCCGTGATTCCTCCTTTATCTAAAAGGACTTTTGTTTGGGAAATGGAAAATAAAATAAAAAAAGCGGGGAAGTACTATTTGCGATTAATTCCTTCCAGTAAAAATCATCCTGTTGGTATCTGGGGTCCTGAGGGCATCGTCTATTGTGAGGAGTAGAAAAAAAATAGCCCGGAATTCTCCGAGCTATTTGCGACGCGTGTAATAGTGTTTTAGTTAGTTTAACTCTAATTTTTTTAAAGCGTATTCGTTGCCCTGTTGTACGTAAAGGTAGTAGCTGCCACTTCCGTTTTGTGAAAGATTTACCTCGTCTTCAAAAAGTCCGTCAAAGTCTGACATATCGTATAAGTACAACTGCCTTCCGGCGCTATTATAGATACGCACCTGAATATTATCACTACGTGTGGCACTAAATTGTAACTTAAACCGACCATTTGATTGAGCGTGTAAAGAAATGTTGTGAACATTGGCACTGGCCGAACCACGTGTTCTGATACTGCTCGGTGCTCCACTCGGGTTATCCTGAATAGCCACTTTTACCCGGCTCATATCCAATTGTTCTCCATCAGCAAAGATGTTTTGGTCATTGTTATCATCTCCAAAGTAACGGTTACGATCAATATTAATGTCAAAGTCGCCATCATCATTCCAATTGAAGGAATAAGAACTGGAGTTGTCATCATCACAGGAAGAATTTCCTTTGGTTTCTTTATAAGACTTGATGGGCAGATTTCCGCTCATCCTACGCCCATCTCTATAGTATTCGACTGCAATTTTATCCCCTGGTTCGAGCATATTGATGGTTCCACTAACTTCTGTCCAAGAGTAGATTTTATAGCCATTTATTTGCGTAATAACGTCTCCATCTTCTAGCCCCATATCCTCTGCTGTTGAGTTTCTGGAAATACTTACGCGAATTCCAATATCGCGGCGACTTCCTCCGCCCATGGGGGAAATGCCAAAAAATGCCTTGCTTTTTTTCTTGCTTTTATATTTATATTTATCACTGGTACTCCCTAGTACGTAGTCCAATTCTTTTTTTCTTCCTTTTCTGTATAAAAGGAGGGATACCTTGTCACCCGGGCGGTATTTTCGGAGAATACTGCCAAGGCTTTGGTCTCTTCCAACTCTGTAATCATCTATACCATAGATGTAATCGAGTGGTAAGATGCCGTATTTATCGGCAGAAGTACCCTCGATTACATTGGTCACGTAGAGTCCGTAGGTATTATCTATTCCAAGTTTGTCAGCTTTATCTCTGGAAATGGATTCATAATTAACCCCAAGAAAGACTTTTTTGGAACAGCAATTGTCATTTTGAGCAGAGATATTACCTGTGCTCAACAGAAGGGTGATTAACAAGAGCAAATTATACGGCTTCATACGTTAGTTTTTTTCTTTAAAGACAAGGTAAGAAGGTATAGGTTGCATCATGTTAATATTTTATTTTTTGTCTTCAACCACACTTTTTATTGCTCCATCTTGAAGTAAAGTAGTTATTTGTACGCCTTTTTTTATTTGATTGGTGCTTTTGATGATTGCTCCATCTTTTAAAGTTAGGCTATAACCTCGCTTCAATATTTGATCTTTATCCAATAACCGATGGAGTGTTAGACTTGTGTTTAGATCTTTATGCGCATTGGTAAGTATTTTGTTGACAAAGTAGGGAAGGGTTACTGCCTGTGTGTCAAGAAGGTCTTTGGTCTTCCTGATTTTACTGTTGACTTGTAATAAGATAGCTTGCCTGATATGGCGTAGCTCAAATTTTTTTTGTTCGATGACATTTTGGGTGATGCTTTGTATTTGTTGGGCGGTATTCAAAATATCCGATTCACGATTTAGGTGGTACTCGATGAGGAATTGAGCGACAGCAGTGGGTGTTTTTAGGGTGGTATGCACGACTAGGTCGAGTAAGCTTTGATCTATTTCGTGTCCGATACCTGTTAGAATCGGAAGTGGGAAATTAGCGGCCATTTTAGCAATTTCATAATTATCAAAATTGGCAAGGTCAATTTTTGCACCACCGCCCCGGATAATGACAACCAGATCGAATCGACTTTTCAGGTTGCGAATAGATTTTAGTGCTGCCAGTATTTCTTTTTCGACTGCCACGCCCTGCATCGCACTTTCAAAAAGGCTGATTTGGTAGTGATACCCATAGGGATTATTTAGTAATTGCTTTTGAAAGTCAACAAAACCTGCTGCTGTCTTAGCACTAATAACTGCAATACGGGGACTAATAATAGGTAAGGGGCATTGTCTGTTTTTACGAATGAGACCTTCGACCTGCAATTGTTCGAGTATTGCTTGTCTTTTTTGTTCTAAATTTCCAAGCGTGAAGGATAGGTCAATCTCCTCAATGACTAATTTATACCCATATCGTTCATGAAAATGGGGTTTGACACGAAGGCGGATTTCCATACCTTCCTGAAGTAGGCTTGCCGCTGGCGTTTTGTATTTGGATTGGAGCCGCAGTGCTGTATTTGACCAGAGTACCGCTTGAGATTGGGCGACAATTCCGCTGGTCGTATCTTTTTGAATCAGGGTAATATAATAATGACCACGGGAACCGGATACCTGATTGATTTCCGCGGTTACCCAAACAGCGGAGGAGAAGTTTAAGGCAATTATTCTATGAATAAACTCATTGAGCGCTCTTAATGTATAGGTTTCTTTAGTTGCCATTATAAATAAATAGACGCTTCTTTTTTTATGGCAAGCAGGGCAGTATCAGGGCCGTTTACTTCCCTCTTCTCACTTAGGGTGATTAAGGCATTTTTGATTTCGGCTGCCGGACCTTTTGCCTCTACTTTTTCGGCAACAATGCTTACGAAGTTAACAGCATCATCCTTTGCAGCTTTGATGATGTCCCACAATTGGGCAGAGACATATACCTGCTGGGTGATATTGTGCTCATACTCCTGCTGTATGGCCAGTAAAAGTGCAATATTGTATTGGGCATTATTCATATCATTAGCGGGTAACCGCATCAGTAAGTTGGGGATAGCAATTCTTTCGCAGAATAAGGAGAGCCTTTCATAGGCCTGAAACTTCAAAGGTGTCCCAACTTGCGTTTGTTTCTCCTTTAACTCCATTGCTTTGAGTTTTAATTGACCTTCAATGTATTTTTTAAATAAATAATAAACCGTTAAAAATACAATGAGTGCCGGTAAGGTCGTTTTGATAATATCTAGAACAATTTCCATAAAATTGATGGTTTTATATTTTGAAGGACAAATGTACAATCCTATCATTAATCTTCCTGCAATATTGCAAGGATTTATTTTTTGTTACAACCTTTTAGTAGATTTTTGCGTTTGAATAGCAGGTAATACCTTGCTAATTGAACAATTTAAAATCATGGATAATACAAATACTCAAATAATCAGCCTGACTCCTTCGGCTATTAAGCAAATCGAAGAAATCCGAACCAGCCAAAATATTCCCGACGATCATGCGCTCAGGGTGGGCGTAAAAGGTGGTGGATGCTCTGGATTTACCTATGTGCTGGGCTTTGATAAAAAAGAGGAAGAGGATGATGTTTTTGAAATTGCCGGCATGAAGGTATTTATGAATAAAGCTCATGCGCTTTACCTTATGGGCATGGAAATTGATTGGTACGAAGGTCTCAACAACAGAGGCTTTTCTTTCAATAATCCAAACGCCAAGGATACCTGCGGCTGCGGCACTTCCTTTTCTGCCTGATTTTTCCTGTTACTTACTTGAAATTTACAAAAAAAAAGGCTCGCTGAGCAAGTCAACGAGCCTAAAGCTTTACGGTTTGTGGTGCGAGACGGGTTTGAACCATCGACACCAGGATTTTCAGTCCTGTGCTCTACCAACTGAGCTACCGCACCTTCTTTTTGTAAAGCGGTTGCAAATGTAAAAGCTTTTTTTTTAATTTACAACTACTTCTGATTTTTTTTTATTTTTTTTTATTTTTCATCAGATTTATGATGTTGTATTCCTCGCCCAATAAGCTAACGCCTTTGCTCTGCTCTTTTCCCTCGTCCAAAGATGTCACCTTATGCCTAAAGGAAGCCCCGCGTGCCATGTCGTATCTGAAGCATTGAACCCTTGAATCTCTTTCACCCGGCATTTCTTCCATCCCATCTCCACTCAACAGCTTAACAGCTCAATAACTCAACAGCTCTTTCACCCAACACTACTTTAACAGGCCACTTCCCGCAATTATCCCCCGGAATAAAAAAGAAATCCCGAGAAGAATGTATCTTTACATGAAATTTAATCAGATAACGATATGTTTTCAAGAATAGTTTCAATTCCTTTTGTCGCTGCGGCCTTGGTTTTATTATACCTCAATTGGAATAATGATGGGGAGTTTACTTATTATTTGATTCCAATAGTCATCATTCTTGCGATTATTTATGCAATGGCTCCTCAGATTGACTGGTGGTGGTACGAGCGTTACCCTCCAATGCCGGCAAAGGGGATTATTACTTTTTTTGAAAAAAAATCTCCGATTTTTCAAAGATTACCTGACGAGCAAAAAAAGAAGTTCCTAAATAGAGTTCAATTATTTCTTCATGCCAGGGAATTTATGGCAAAAGGGTCGGAGACCGTCCCGGAGGATATAAAAGCGATGATTGCCGCCAATGCGGTATTAATGACGATGAATAAAGAGGAATTTCTGCCCGCCCATTTTGAAATGATTGTCGTTTACCGGAAGTCTTTTCCAAGCCCTCAATATCCCAGACATTTTCATGCTTCGGAAATTTACGATCACGATGGCGTCGCTCTTTTTTCTGCGCAGCATCTCATCAAGAGTTTTGTAGAACCCACTAAATATTACAATATTGGTCTTCACGAATTTGCCAAAATATATATGTATAATCATCCTGACCTTGATTGGGAGGCCATGCCAATGGCAACATGGGCGCAATTAGAAGAAGTGAGTGGGTTCTCTGAGGCTGGTATCAAAGAATGGATTGGAATTGATGATGTGGAGGAACGCCCTGTTAGTATTTGCCATTATTTTATGTTTCCTGAAAAGATGAAAAAGGTTTTGCCAGAATTGTTTGAGCTATATCGAGGTGTTTTTGCCTAAGGTTAAAAACTTTCCGCTCCATCGTATGTTCCATATTTGATGAGCACCACAAAAAAAGATAAATCTACAATGGATTGGGCGATTCTCCT
The DNA here is from genome assembly GCA_964571475.1 of uncultured Saprospiraceae bacterium. Lineage (GTDB taxonomy): Bacteria > Bacteroidota > Bacteroidia > Chitinophagales > Saprospiraceae > JALVDO01. The sequence continues at coordinate 11,589 of CAZNCI010000075.1, forward strand.
TAGGGTGATCGCCTTGGCAAAACCTTATAAAAAAGTATTTATAGGCGCTGCAATTCTGACTGTTTTTCAAGCAGCACTTACCGCTGTGAACCCTAAATTGGTACAGTTGATGGTCGATGGTCATTTACTGACAGGTGATCTAAACGGCTTGGGGTTTTTATTATTCTTGAGTGTCGCCTTTATTGTTCTTCAAGCGGTTCTTCGGTATTATTTCATTTATAGTACCTGGTGGTTAGGGCAATCGGTGGTGAGAGATTTGAGAGCGCGCGTTTTTAATCACCTCATCCGTTTGCGATTAACTTATTTTGATCAAACACCCATTGGCACTTCTACTACACGTACCATTAATGATATTGAGACACTCAATCGGGTCTTTTCCAACGGACTAATTACGATTATTGCTGACATATTAAGTGTTTTAGCCGTTTTGGCAATGATGTTTTACACGAGTTGGAAACTGACATTGATTTGTCTGATGACCATGCCTTTGCTGCTGTTGGCAACCTATGTTTTTAAAGAAAAAGTAAAAAGTGCCTTTCAGCGTGTACGCGCCCAGATTGCTATTATGAATGCCTATTTACAGGAGCGTATTACAGGGATGCGCATTATTCAGGTTTTTAATGCGGAGCAGGACGAAATGAAGAAATTTCGGGAGATTAATCGTAAATATACCGCCGCTAACCTTGATTCCGTAACCTATTATGCCATTTTTTTTCCGGTTGTTGAGATAATTTCTGCGATTTCTTTGGGCTTGATGATTTGGTGGGGTGCGCAGGATGCTTTGCGTCAGGGAGGCGTGACTTTAGGTGCTATTGTGGCCTTCCCAATTTACTTAAATATGTTATTCCGTCCCATTCGTATGTTGGCTGATAAATTCAATACCATTCAAATGGGATTGGTCGCCTCCGAACGAGTATTTAATGTACTGGATTTTGATAGTCGGATTGCTAATGATGGGCATATTATCCCTGAAAAATTAAAAGGAAATGTATCTTTTGAAAACGTTTCCTTTGCTTATGATACAGAAAAAGCAGAACAAAATTATATCCTGAAAAATATCAACTTTAAAGTACAATCAGGGGAGTCTCTGGCAATTGTAGGTCGTACCGGTTCGGGAAAAACGACTATAATTAATATCTTAAATCGTTTTTATCCTCTGGCAGAAGGCAAAATTCTGATTGATGGTCTCGATTTTAAATCCTATGATTTATTTGCTTACCGCAAAAGGATAGCGGTTGTTTTACAGGATGTATTCTTGTTCTCAGGAACCGTCATGCAAAATATCACCATGTATGATAGTGAAATTTCAAGGGAAAAGGTCATTGATGCGTCTAAAATGATTGGTGCACACGAATTTATCATGAAACTTCCCGGTGGCTATGATTATAAGGTGATGGAAAGAGGTGCGACGCTGTCCATGGGCCAAAGACAGCTTATCTCCTTCGTGCGAGCGCTCGTTTTTGACCCCGATATTCTGATTTTAGATGAAGCAACTTCCTCCATCGACCCCGAGACAGAAGCTGTTATTCAATATGCAATCGAAAGATTAATTTACAAACGTACTTCTTTTATTATCGCACATCGCTTATCTACCATACAGCACGTTGATAAAGTAATGGTTCTGGATAAGGGACAGTTGGTTGAAATCGGTCCTCCTGACGAATTACTCAAAAATCCGGAAGGGCACTACAAACGCCTTTACGAAATGCAATTCCTGAAAAAGGAAGACATTGTTGAAAGTGTTTAATATTTAGCATTATAGTTGACACACTACCAAATGTAAGGTGCCAGTTTTCAGATGAGCACACAACTTCTTTTAGGAATGAGAAATAAATGAATGGTAAGTTCAAACTGGTTTCATATACTGCATATTTGCCACCATCAAATGACTTGCTACCATTCCTCCGAAACAAAAAAGCACCATCGGTGCGGCATTATGGTAGTTAAAAGTAGGAATTAGGTTTGTGCCATGCGATTATTACCATAATGCCGCGCTTCCAGCGCTTTAAGGTG
>CAZNCI010000076.1:0-13590 GCA_964571475.1 uncultured Saprospiraceae bacterium
CTGTGCATAACCGCAAAAAATTTAACTTTGACAGCTACCAAACCAACTATTTTCTGCCTAAAAAGAGGGGGTACTGAATAGTTACATAAAAGAAGAGTAACTATTCCGACAACGCCATTAAACCTTCAGAGAAACACAAAGTCAAAGATTCAAATCACGAACATTACAAACATCGATGACAGAAGTACCGGACGAACAAATTTTGGATTTATTGGGAAGTGATACTACAAGCGAAAGAGGTTTTCGGTTGTTGATGCAAAAATACAGCGAACGGGTGTATTGGCACGTGAGAAGGATGGTTTCCTCCCATGATGATGCCAATGATGTCGTACAAAATTGTTTTATCAAAGTATTCAGAAGCATCCATAAATTTGAAAGAAAATCAAGTTTGTTCACCTGGTTGTATAGAATAGCGACGAATGAGTCAATCACTTTTTTGAACAAAAGAAAAAAACGTCAGACAGGCGCATTAGATGACATGGATAATGCCATTTATAACCAATTAAAAGCCGATAGTTATTTTGACGGGGATGAAGCACAGGTGCTATTACATGCGGCCATTGCAAACTTGCCGGAAAAACAAAAGACCGTTTTTTTGATGAGATATTATGAAGAGATGAGTTATAAGGATATATCGGAAGTACTTGGAACATCGGTTGGTGGATTGAAAGCCTCCTTTCACCATGCGGTAAAGAAAATAGAAACCAGTTTATCACCCAAAGATTAATAAAAATGGATAATAAATTAAAGATACAGAAAGAAATAGCAGAAATAGCTCCTTTTTTGGCAAAAATAAAAAAGGAAAATGCTTACCGCGTTCCCACCGATTACTTTGAGCGTATGGAAGAAGCGGTCATGGAACAAATAGCACCTGCAAAAGAACATAAAATCACTACGGGCAGATCACCTTTAGATCAATTGGCAGATATACTAAGGCAGCTTTTCGCTCCTGGTCACAGATGGCAATTGGCAGGGCTTTCCGCGATAATTTTGGGTGTCGCATTTTTATGGTTTACCCAAAATGACACAGACACTTCCTCTATGGATATAATGGCCAATATTTCAGAAGAAGAAGTGAATGAGTATATCGAATCTAATATAGACGAATTTGACGTTGAGTTCTTAGCCAATTATATGGTGGAGCAATCAATTGACATAGACGAACAGCTATTGGATATGGATGGGGTAGAAATCGACGACCTCCTGGATGACATTTTAGATGAAATGGAGTTTGACGAATTTGACACGATAGACGAATTATTGTAGTAAAAACACCTTTAGGTGGTGCTCCAGGGAATTTTTCTCCGGGCACAGCAAAACCCATGAATTTTTTCACAAAAAAAAACGTATATTAAAAATGAGAAAAATAGGATTTTTAACATTATTGATGACCATAAGTATTTCACTTTTTGCACAGCCGGGACCTCCTAATAAAATGAATAAGGAGGAACGCAGGGCAAAGATCAAGGCAGCAAAGGTTGCATTTATCACTCAGCAGATCGCGTTAACACCAAAAGAAGCTGAAAAATTTTGGCCGGTGTATAACCAATGGGATGCCGACAAAAAAGCAATTCGCCAAAAGAATAAAATTGATAAAAAAATGACGGAGCTTTCTGATAAAGAAGCAGAGGTGTTTATTCTGAATCGACTGGCAGCAGAAGAAGATTTAGTCAAACTGGATAAGGATTATTACTTTAGACTAAAAGAAATAATTTCACCAAAGCGCATTCTGAAACTTCAAAAAGCTGAAAAGCAATTTCGCAAAAAATTATTGAGAAGAATAAATCAAAATAAGAAAAAAAAGCGAAAGGGTGGCAAAAATCGTCCCATGAATCCACCTGGAGGTGAATATAACAATCACTAACAAAGACCATAAAACGACCGGCTCAGTAGAACAGAGTTGGTCGTTTTTTTATATTCTGCACTGAAAAAACAGCCATCTATCAAACAAAACCGGTGTTTTTTCGTATTATTATGGCAATTGACAGGATGCTTTAGTATATTTGTATCAATTGAAACATAAAAAACACCTACTGCTCTAATACAAAACGAACCTATGAAGGAAATGAATAGCTGGTCGATATTAAAGCTCGTTCACCGATATGAAGCCCAAATGGCCAAAGGAAGCTTTTTGAATCTGGATGAAGAATCCTTCCATATATTAATTGAATATTACGCCCTGGATGGACAGACGAGAAACGCACTTTTTGTCGCCGAACATGCTCTGAGAAAGTATATTTTTTCAGTAGATTTTTACATCCGAAAAGCAGAGCTTTTACTTGCTTTGGGTCAAGAAGACAAAGCACTCGATGTATTAAGTGAAGCCAACACTTTTGCTCCCGGCTCAGTTGAGATTAATTTATTAAAAGCAGAAGCACTAAATCATCTGGGAGAAAGAGATGCCGCACTTCAGCTATTGGATGAATGTAAGGTCAATATCCCTGACAGTATCCTCAGCGAAGTATTATTAATGGAGTCAATAGTGTATGAACACCACTGCGAATATGACGCTATGTTTGATGCACTCAAAAAGGCTGCCCTTCGAGACCCAGAAAACAACGAAGCCGTAGAGCGATTGGGGTTTGCAATGGAATTAACCAGTCGATTTACAGAGGGAATCACCGTAAATGAAGCCATTTTAGATGCCCATCCTTATTCACGTCTTGCGTGGTTTAATCTAGGGAATGCCAATCGAGCCCTGGATAATTATGAAGCAGCCATTGAAGCCTATAAATTTGTGATGGCCATTGATGAAAAATTTGAATACGCTTATCACGAATGTGCCTCTTTATATTTTGAGCATCAGGAATATGTCAAAGCACTGGACTTATACTTAGAGCTGACATCTATTGTAAAAGCAGAAGATCAGGGCGATTTACATTTTAAAATTGGGGCCTGTTATCACTTATTATCCCAATATTCTAATGCCAAAAAGCATCTGCTAATTGCTCAAAAAACAAGCGCGTTCCAAGATAAAGTTTTCTTTATATTGGGTAATTGCTCATTATTGGAAGGTAACCTAAAAGAAGCTTCCTACTACTACAAAAAAGCCATAAGTATTCAACCTGAAATTGGAGAATACTATACCAATCTTGCAGAGGTGAAAATCTTAGAAGAAGACTACGAAGCAGCGAGAGACAATTTTGAGAAAGCCGTCTCGGTGGAGCCTGGTTCAATTTCAATATGGATTGATTACATTGTTTTCTATTTTGATATAGGTCATGTAGAAAAAGCATTTTCATTACTGGATCGGACAGCAGCTTATATTGACATTTTCAAGGTGTATTATATGCGAATAGCACTCCTTTTCCTTTCCGGCAAAAAAAATGAAGGCCGCATTTTACTATGGGATACCCTTATTCAGGATTATGATTCTCACGAAATCATTTTTAAAATTGCCCCGGAATTAGAAGATGATTCCGATATTAGAGCTATTATTGCAGTTGTTTAGGGGTTGTGTAAGCATGAACCGACTCAATTAAAGCTGATTATTTGACTTTAGACGAGGCATCCAATCAAGGTATTTACCTAAGAAGATGGTTGTATTGGCTGCACCGGCTAATTCAAAGTATCCTTTAATAACCGAAGGAGATGCTGCATGGTCTTTAAGGCAATTAAAAATAATAAATTAAACTCCGTCATTCGTCGGAGCAGAGTATTTTGACTTTATCTTTTCACGCTGTACTGCTCCATCGAAACAATCACTATGCTCGCATGGCTCATGTTTCGATGAATTGTCCAACATGAAAATATTTCGTCAATTCTGTTCATTTATTTATTTTAAATTACCTAAAATCATAATACTTACGGAGAAACTAAAAAATGATTTACCAACAAATAAAAAAATCCTCAAAGCAGGGTGGCAAGCTCTTTGCCCTGCTTATTGACCCGGATAAGACTTTTGGCAAAAAGTTAGAGCGTATGATCTTAGAAGCCGTGGTTGCTAAGGTTGATTTGTTTTTCATTGGGGGGAGTTTAATGGTCGCAGACAGGATGAACGATTGTATCCAACAAATAAAGACTATTTGTAAAATCCCGACCCTCCTCTTTCCCGGCAACACCCTACAAATCACCAATAAAGCAGATGGCATTCTTTTTTTATCCCTCATCTCTGGTAGAAATCCGGATTTATTAATAGGTCAACAGGTCATTGCTGCGCCTTATTTGAAAGAAAGTAATTTAGAGATTATTCCCACGGGGTATATGATTATTGATGGAGGTGCACCGACATCTGTCAGTTATATGAGCAATACGATTCCCATTCCACATGATAAAAATGAAATCGCACAATGTACTGCAATGGCGGGAGAGATGCTTGGTCTGAAATGCCTTTATATGGACTCCGGCAGCGGTGCCAAACATCCCATTTCAACAGAGATGATAAAGGCGGTCAAACAATCAGTCGATTTGCCACTCATTATAGGTGGAGGATTACGCAGTATAGAGTCTGTCACACAATCTGCCCGTGCCGGTGCGGATATTATTGTGATAGGAACAGCCATAGAAAAAAAACTAACCAAGCTTTCCGCTTTTGTTGATGCAGTACACCAATGCAGTGAAAGTATCACCCTAAAAAAAGAAAAACATTGAAGCAGGGAATTGTTATAAAATCAACGGGCAGCTGGTACCACGTTCGCCATGAAGAGGAGGATATCCCTTGTAGAATCATAGGGAAATTCAGATTGGATGATAAGAAATTAACCAATCCCGTTGCCGTCGGAGACGAAGTTGAATTCATCATAGAGGATGCTGTTCAAAATTTTGGTTTAATCAAAAAAATCCTGCCGAGAAGAAATTATGTGGTGCGCCAGTCTCCCCGTAAAAAACACGCCTTACACTTAATCGCGAGCAATGTTGACATGGCCTTATTGATCGTAACAATAGTCGAACCCAAGCTGAAATTAGGATTTATTGACCGTTTTTTATTAATGACAGAGCCGTATAACATCCCAACAACCATCGTATTTAATAAAGCTGATCTCTACAATGAAGAAGACCGTGCCATCTTTGAAGTTTTAAAATCTATTTATTCAGACATTGGTTATACGGTGCTTTTGACATCGGCTGTTTCCGACGAAGGGCTTAAAGAATTGCAAGAAGAATTAAAAGGAAAAACAACCTTATTAGCCGGACAATCCGGTGTTGGAAAATCAAGCCTAGTCAATAAAATCGCCCCACAAATTGACCTCAAAACGCAGGAATTATCCTACCGCTCCGGAAAAGGACAACACACCACAACCTTTGCCGAAATGCACTTTTTTGAAGCGGGTGCATTGATCGACAGCCCCGGCATCAAGACCCTATCCTTTAACTACCTGGAGCCACAGGATGTAGCCCACAATTTCAGAGAGCTTTTCGATTATTCAAAATCCTGTAAATTCGGCGGAAACTGCATGCACCGAAACGAACCAAAATGCGCCGTCAAAGATGCCGTTGAAGAAGGCTATATCAGCGAACTCCGCTATAATAACTACCTACACCTATTAGAAGAAATTGAAGCACAAAATTACTGGGAACGGCATAAGGGGTAAAAAAAAACGCCGTACAAGACTTCCTTCTGCATAAGGTAACAGCTTTGTGGACGGAGGAGCGCAGAGCAAAGGTGTTGCCTTATTGAGCGGGAAAAAGAAAACGCAAAGAACGCAAGGGGATGCGCAAAGAACGCAAAGAAAAAAAGGCACAGGGCGTTGATGCTTCAATGTACCGAGGCGCACAAGACTTCCTTCTGCATAAGGTGACAGCTTTGTGGGGTTTTAGGTGCGATATTATCTTATTGAGATGAAAATGCCAGATGAAAATCGGGCTTCGCGTGAGGGATAGAAGCGGTATGCACGGACGAAGGAGTACATAAGAGCGGATAGCCCGACCCGTAGGGAGGTACGACCGAAGGGACACGCCCAAAAAGTAACAAAATCGCAATTTATTTTGGTGCCGTTCCTTATACCAATTTCATATATCGCCTGATATTAAAACGATGAGCAAAATAAATGCCTAAAAACACAAGCAGGGAAGCATTGAGGTACAAATGCAAAACGAAGGCAAAAACAGCCACCACTAACAAACCAAAAGCGACCAATAAAAACTCATGCCGAGGTTTTGATTTTTTCAACTCCGCCCGATTATTTTCCTTATTGATGCCGGAAACAAATGCGTTGAAAACCTTGGGATCAACATCCTGCACCAAGAACGCCATGATGGTCGCGATGGACAGTGGAAGGATGATTGTCAATCCTATATGCCAGTCAACTCCAAATAAGTAACCTGACAGCATGACAATCCCCACCAGAATGGCGGTAAATTTAATAAACCCGTATAATGATTCCTTTGTAAAGCCTGATTCCATTATTCCCTATTTTTATTAATTATCCTATCCTAAAGTGCCCTTACATCAATTACATCCATAGGTCTTCAAACAATAACCAAACCGAATTTTTCCATGGTTTGGCGACAATTTTCACCTTTTCCTTTTTAACGGGATGAATAAAAGCCATCGACCTGCAATGCAAAAAGATAGAGCCATTTTTTAGTTTATCAGGAGAACCGTACTTCAAATCGCCTTTGACCGGGCAGCCCAACTTAGACAACTGCACCCTGATTTGGTGAGGTCGCCCGGTCTTAGGATTAACTTCAATTAAAAACTGTTGTCCCAATCCAGCCAAAAGATAATAATCAAGTAAAGCCTCTTTGGCTCCCGCATTTCGATTGCTGCGTTGATCGTAGGCTTTGACGATGTTTCGGCTTTTATCCTTGAGAATATAATGTTTGAGGCTACCGGAAAGGGGATTGGGTCTTTCATTAACAACCGCCCAATAAGTTTTTTCAATGGCCCTATTTCGCATGAGCTCATTCATACGGGACAGGGCTTTGCTCGTTCGTGCAAATACCACCACGCCACTTACCGGTCGATCCAGTCTATGAATTGTTCCCAGAAACACATCGCCCGGTTTATTATACCTCAATTTAATATATCCCCTCACCCAGTCGGCTAACGTGGCATCTCCGGTATTATCCGCCTGCACCAGCCATCCCGCCGGTTTATTAACGGCGATTAGATGATTATCTTCGTATATTACTATTGGTATTTCCATTATTATATGACTACTGTGACTTGTGAGCTCCCCAAAAATCGTAAAAACGAGCAGGGATTTGGCACAAAAGTATAGAAAACTCTACTCTAATTCAAAAATATCATTACTTGTCATACATTTGTAGTAAAAAATGAAATTATCCATCGGCTTTTCGCCCTGTCCCAATGACACCTTTATCTTCGATGCCATGATCCATGGAAAGATAGATACCCTTGGTCTTGATTTTGAGGTAACAATGGGCGATGTGGAAGAACTCAACCGCCTTGCCTTTCAAAAAGAATTGGATATAACCAAATTGAGTTATCACGCTTTTGGTCATTTACTGAATGATTATAGATTATTGGATGCAGGTAGTGCGCTGGGGCGCAACTGTGGTCCTTTGCTGATTGCCAAAAAAGGATTTGACCCAACGACAATAACCTCTGCAAAAATTGCCATTCCCGGGAAATATACTACTGCGAATTTTTTGTTGTCAATGGCCTATCCTCAGGCAAAAAATAAAATAGAATACCTTTTCTCTGATATCGAAACCGCCATCTTGAACAATGAAGTAGATGCCGGTCTCATTATCCACGAAAATAGGTTCACCTATCAGGGTAAAGGGCTGGTAAAATTGATAGACCTTGGAGAATACTGGGAGGAAGAAACACAGCTCCCAATACCGCTGGGTGGGATTGTCATCCAAAATAAAATAGATATAGCTATTAGGCAAAAAGTCAATGATGTATTAAAACGAAGCATCGCCTATGCCTTCGAACACCCCGAAGAATCCTTGCCTTTCATCCAAAAAAATGCACAGGAAATGGATAAAAAAGTCATGTATGCCCACATCGGACTCTATGTCAATGACTTTTCTTTAGATCTGGGAAAAGAAGGGAAAAAAGCAGTAATCTATCTGTTTGAAAAAGCAGTAAAAATGAATATAATCCCCGCCTGGAATGGAAATGTATTTTGGGATGAAGACTAGTGGCTCAAGAACTAAATAACACACATATTAAATTGGCTCTTTTTCGCCTACTCTTTACCCCTAATCCAGGGGCTCTTGTTTCGTTAAAATGCCACGAATGCACGAATAATTTCTCGGCAAGCCGAGAAAATTCGTGTTCATTTGCCTCTATTCGTGCATCCCACAGGGATGCGGGACAGGTTTCGTGGTAATTTCTTTTAATATTAGCTATCAATTTCCAGCTTTTCCTACCATAATGTCGCCTCCGTCATTCGTCGGCCAGTTCCGCCGAATGACGGAAGCCTACTTTTGCCACATGGGGAATTGCTGAGACGGCGTTTAATATAGGAATAACTTAGTACTTGAGCCACTAGTGGCTCAAGTACTGAAACTTAGTGCTAAAGACAATAAGTTCTTTTCTTTAGAACTTCAGGGAGACATCCCTTTATCCGTTGGTTAAAACCAACGGCAAAAAAAATTAGTGGCTTTAGCTTTAAAAATAATTAGGAGTTTTCGCATAGGATGGCAATTTATTCGAGTAATAAAAGGCGACAAATAGAGGGAAAGCGACAAAATAAAGTGTAGCCAACAAGACAGGACATTTTTCATACAATAGCCATTCCATTGAAACAGCACCAGTCTCTTGTTTAGGCGAATTGGGCTAAAGAGCTTTGTATTTGTAAGATTTCCCTGCTCAAAGTAGGAGAATTATAAAAAAAATACGAAATTTGAGTGAAAATACCTGATACCTTAAACAGAAGGCCCATCAACTGTTAGCAATTACTAACTAATGATTTATCAGATTGCATATGTTGCCTACGGGCATCTAAAAATAAACATATGAAAATTGAAAGGATAAGACCGACGAACTGGCCACTTAGATTATTGGAAGTAGCCATAACTTATATTTTCGTGATATTGGCTCATGGATATATTTATGGGCATAGAGATATGATTGAGATAACGCCTTATGTCAAATACCTCCTAAACCCGGAGTTATTCCCCAATGACTTTTTTATTCAAAATTTAGTAGAGCGATTTCCCAATGAGCGCTATGCTTTTGTTCATTTTTTAAAAATATTTGGTGCTCCAAACCCATGGATTTACTGGGGCTTACATTTAAGCTTTAGCTTTTTGATGATTTCCGGTTTTTTAAATATGGCAGAGTTATTTATTAAGGAAAAGAAGTTGGTTTATTTCGCTGCTTTTTTGGCATTTATTGTATTATACCCCTATAATTTGGGTGGGAATAATTTGTATAATAATATGCTGACGCCCGGTTTTGTTGCCAGCTCAATTGGGATATGGAGCTTGTATTATTTAGTTCGGGCTTACGACCATCGGTCTATCCTATTACTAATTCCGGCGACTTTTATTCATCCTTTGGTAGGATTGCAGTTATTTATTATTTACACCGGGGTGTTTGCCGTCCGCTTGATTACCAAGCAGTTTTTCCGCAAGTCAAAATCGCTCATTTTGAGTATGCTTGCTTATATTTTGACGGCAGGCGTATGGATGTATTGGTTATTTCAAACATTTTCAAAAGGGCAAATCGCCGATGAAACCTTCTTTGAAATTATTCAGTTCAGATTGGCGCACCACTTCATTCCCAGTGCTTTTGGCGGAGGGAATTATGCCTTATTAATTCCGATGTTTTTAATAGGCTGGCATTTAAACCTAAAAAGGAATGCCCGCTTATTTTGGGTCTTTAATATCGTCCTTTTGGGGCTCATTGTTTATTCGATTGCAGTAGAAGGATTTCACGCCTCCTTTTTCATCTCTACCCAATGGTTTAAAACAACCATGTGGTTGAAAATATTAGCTAGTATTGCCATCGTATTCGTAGGCAATCAGGCCGTAATGTTGTGGGCCTCAAAATGGAAATCAAAATTAGTTACGCTGGGCATGGTATTATTGGGTGTTGCCGGGATATTTTTAGGTCTAAAATTCAATCAAAGGCATGCCGATACGCGAGATTTCCCCTGGACAGGAATATACACCGATGCTCAAAAAATTGCGATAAAAGCGAAAGAATCAACGCCGGCTGATGCCTTATTTTTAACCCCTCCTAATTTCACTTATTTGAAGCACTACGGAGAACGAAGCACCTATGTGGACTACAAAGCCATCGTACATCACAAAACAGCCATGCAGGAGTGGTATCGCCGCGTGAAACAGGTTTTTCAATTTGATGGTTCGGCAAAAAATTCACTGGAGCGGTTGAATATCGCTTCCCTCCCAACAGATCTGGCAGCCATTCAAAAATATCAATCACTTGGCATTACCCATCTCATCACCGAACAATCCATTGATAGCGGAAAGCTCCTCGATCAGGCAGGAAAATACTATTTATATGAAATTAAGGAATGAGTCAAAAATAACTATTGGCTTAAGAACTAAATAATACACTATCCATTCTTAACTGTTTCTTTTGTGATAATTGCCACTTTTCGGAGTGGACTCAATTTTTCTTTTTCAAACAACTTCAATTCAAAACAGCTCAAAAAATATGAAAAAAAGTACTTTTTTCAGTAAAATAGCCAAGTTGGGTTAAAAAATCAAGAAAAAATTTGCATATATATATATATATTTGCATTTATAGATATTTCTAAACCCTACTAAAGATATTTATGCCTATGAAGTTGCCCAAATACCTGTTTTTCTTATTTGTTGTCTTATTGTTATCAAATTGTAAAAAAGATGATGGAAGAGTGGTTATTGATCCTTGTATAGAAGCTCAGGAGACCACAGCTGATTTTGGCTTTTTTCTAGATAGATATTTCTTAGGAGACATTACGCCATATTACATAGCCATTAGGGATACCTTCTACAATAATTATTCCGGATCATTTCTTATTTTTAGAGCAAAACCTGGCATGGATGAATACAATTGGACGATTGGCGAAGACCCCAGAGTATTTCATGACAGTCTATTTGCACTCAATTTTTACGGTACTGAAGGAAGGTTAAATGTTACATTGACGACAAGATTGTATGAGCCTTCTTCCCTTTGTTTTCCAGAAGACACCGGAATGACAACCCTTACCAAAAGTATCTATATAAAGCGAAGGGATTTTGACAATGAACAATGGCCCATCAATGGCGTATTTCGAGGAGCAGACGAGGATACACCTGACTCCATTTACACCGTGAGTTTTACGGATTTGGAGTCGCAACGCCTAGTGGGGTTTCCCTATCAATGTGATGCTGTAAATGAGCTCTTGGATGATGGAGTAGTGGGAGTAAGTTACGTGAGTTTGACAACACCACGTCAGTTTCACATTTTCCCCCGGTATAATACGTGTTGGGCCCCCAAAGGTATAGCCCGCCTTGATGATGATGACAATAATATCCTGATAATAGACTATATCATGAATAGTAAGTCGGTACCCAATAGACGGGTATCCAAGCGCTTTGTGGGGCATCGGGTGGAGTAAGGGTTTTATTTTTAGCCACAGGCTTTATGAACTAAATAATGAGTCCACCAGGAAAAGAAGATACAGGGAAGAATTAGAATAAAAATCCAGATTGCTAAAAGAATTGGCACTCTATACTCATCTCTAAAACCCGGGCAGAACACAGCTCGCTGACACCTTCTTCAAAATATATTCAAAGTCATCCATTGCCGCCTTCATGACAACCGAATCATCCTTATGGCAGGTCAGGCAGGCACCGACTGTTAATATCCGCTTCTGTTCCAAAAGATCAAACGGGCGGGCATTACTCCTCGTTGCCGGTATTCTTTTATAATTTTTCAAAAAGCCAATCCACGCATCTTGTGGAAGACCATCATTGGGCTCATTTTCATAAGCGGGTTCAAAAATCCAATGTCCTTTTGAATCAGAAATATCATATTTCAATTCGCCCCGTCCGTAACCAATCGCCAGAGAATTATTATGACAACTTTTGCAATCACGTCCTTTTTTGTTGATGGTGTGTGCTTCAAGCGGTGCGAACAACCTAAAAAACGACTGGTCGCTCTCTGTTACATCCTGCGGGAAACCGGATTCATCAATCGTCATAATCATACCCGGAACAAAGGTCTTTATAGAACGGTTTTGCCCGTCTTCTACGATACCAAGTGTAGGCGGTTCTGCCATAAAAACCCCCAAATGCTCCACCCATTTCCCCTGTACCATTTTGTTATCCAAAAGGTCATAACTTCTAAGTTTCGGATCATAGGTGTTATGGCAGCCAATACACTGCGGAATCCAAGTAGTATGACAGGCGCTACAGGCAAGGTCATCATGGGCGCTTCCCTGTGTACATATAAGTGCTGGTCGAGGTAATTTTAATTTTTTACCGGAATTTTTTGTTATCAAATAAGCATTGCCTTTTTCATCAATAGAGGCATTGATCATCGCCTCTGTTGCCGTTTTTCCTTTGATGAACTGTTTGATTGCCTGTAAGTTTTTCCGTAGGGAAATAATCTTTTGAGACTCCACATCCAAGTCATCATAAGCGACCGTCTTTGGGTTTCCTTCAAAATGACAATCCTGACACCGCACCCGGACCGCCTCTTCGCTGTGCATATATGCCTGTCCATCGCCCATCACTTCCCCGGCATTGTGACAATCAATACAATCCATGCCTGCCCGATGGTGAATATCATCCGTAATAAACTGAAAAATACGCCCATCCTCCAACTTTCGGAAGCCCTTTTTACCTTTTACTTCTTCGTCCGTCAATTGCGTTTCATGCCAGCCCTCATAACTGGTAGAAATACGCCCCGACCGGCTATGACACCCAAAACAATGGTCATTGCTTATGTTTAAGGAAAGCCTGGCATGGACTTTCAATCGATTGCCCGCTTCATAGGCAGTTAATGATTGAAGAGCGCTGGGATCATAATTGATATGGCAAGCCAGGCATCCCCCTCCGCGGGAACTTTCACTAATTGGAGCAGAAATATCCTTTTCCGCGCCCAAATGACAGGATACACAAAGGTTGCGCAGGTGTTTATCTGCTGCTGTATGTCCAATATCTTTAACATGCGCATGCGCATCAAGTGTGTCCGACTCCCCAAAAACAAAACGATCGACGGTAATTAGACCACTCATGGTATTCATCAGGGAGCGCTCCACCCGCGGGGGAATACCGGGGTGACAATTTCCCGTTCCGCAAGTTTGGTTGGCCGTAGATAAGTTACCGGGGATTAAGACCATACCATCGTGTGCCTTCTCTTCATCACTTTCGTGAATTTGTCCAAGATGGCAGGATGCACAACCAATTTTGGAAGGAAGATGAGCAGGAGAGAAGCCCGTCATTTGGGCGTGGCAGTTAAGGCATGATTCTGTTACTTCCTGGGCTTGCACATAAACATCAGCCCGCTTATTATTCATATAAATAAACAGAAATCCTCCTATTATCAACAGAAGTAAACCCCATTTAATGTATTTTTTATACTTCATGAATTGATTTTGTAGGGTAAAAGTAAAAGAAATACAGTACTTTATTAAACAACTTTTTAAATTATCCATTTCAGGGCATGTATTTCAACTTTTTTCCATAAAAAAGAAAAAATAATCATTCCTCATGCTTCACTTTTTGTTTTTT
>CAZNCI010000077.1:0-13442 GCA_964571475.1 uncultured Saprospiraceae bacterium
CCTTTCAAAAAATCAACTTATTACCTTAAACTTCCGCTTCCTAAAATAGGCTAAAACACTGATAACAACCAATGAAACAACAGCAATATAAACCCAATTTGGAACGGGAACGGGGTCTCCCGCAGCATAGGAATGCAAACCCGATAAATAGTAATTTACACCGAAGTAGGTCATTATAACCGATGCCCATCCAAAGAGGGACATGACATTATACAAATACAAACCGCCTAATTTAGGAATGATTCTCATGTGCAGAATAAAAGCATAAACGAGGATGGAGACCAATGCCCATGTTTCCTTGGCATCCCAACCCCAATATCTACCCCATGATTCATTCGCCCAGACCCCGCCGAGATAAGTACCAACACTTAACATTGCAATGCCACCGATTAGGGTCATTTCACTGATATAAGACATCTCTTTGATGATGCGTACCACCCTCTTTTTATTTTTTTCCGTAAGGAAAATCATTAAAATTAAATTAATCAAACCAATAATTGCGCCCAACATCAAAAAACCATAACTACCAGCCTCCAAAGATACGTGTATGGTTAACCAATACGATTTTAATACAGGTACAAGTGGGGTGATTTCCGGATCCATATAACTTAGGAAAGCCACAAGTAGGATAGTAGCTGCCAGTACCATTGTTGCTGCCAATCCACCAAAAGACTTCCGAGTGAATAATATTCCGGCAAGCGTCGAAGTCCAGGCGATATAAATCATAGACTCATAACCGTTACTCCAAGGGGCTCTCCCCGAAACATACCATCGCAATCCCAATCCAATCGTATGGAAGGTAAAACCCGCAATAACAAGGGCGAATAATATTTTATAAATAGTGGCTAATTTGAGATTTTCTTTAAAGACGGATAGGAAAAGAAAAAACAAGAATGCCAAGCCCAATAAAAGATCGTAAACCGCCAGACGATTGAACACTTTCAGTTTATTCAAAAGTACCTCCGCTTTTATTTTTCCGGGCGAAGGGATAACGGCAGCTCCAATCTTGTGTTGATAGTTCGCTAATTCATCCAAAAGTGTATTAACAAAGGTATAATCCTTGGTTTTCATCGCCTCCCTGAGAGCGCTGGGATAGGTCTCAAAAAACTTCTTGGCGACGGGATCCTGCTGAGCTCCCATGCCGTTACTGGCTCTGCTTGAAACCCAAAGATGGTTGGGGTCATTAGGCAGCGGGATTATTTTAAAAATGCTCCCGGAAAAAACCATGCTGGCAATATTGACTCTTTCGTCAATTTTCATCAATTCCTTTTCATAAACACCTCTATCAATGGGTTGCAAACCATAGGCACGGCGAGTATCTTCTTTGAGTTTGTAGCCCGAAGCAGGAGAAAAGAAGTCATTATATGCGGCTCTTTTCCCGCTTACACCCAATTGTTTTCTTATTTTTTCATGTTTTCCCAATTTGATTAAAGGCATATTCTCCCAATCGTCATTAGCGGCCAACATCCCAAGGATAATTTGCTCGGCCGTTAATCCGTAAAGACTTTCTTTTCTGGCGATCTTACGCAAAATTTCTCTAGAAGTAGTATGGATGGGTTTAATCCGCCCCCTGCTATCCTGTATTAGCAGTTGACTGAATTTATTGGCGTGTTCCAGATTGACAATACTTCGCGGTTTGGGGGTGGTTGCGTTCTGAGCAGAGAGTCCGATAGTACAAAAAAGGAAGGCTAAAATAAAAGTGCCACTCCTTTCCCGAAGTCCTTTTATTTTTTGTGCCAATTGATAAAAACGCGTCTTTTTGCTGAAGAAAACCATCACTAAACCTATTGTTAATAAGATGTAACCAATATAAGAAATCCAAGTACCGACAAAGTCGTGATTGACACTCAAATAAGTGCCTTGTTCATCCGGATCGAAGGAGGACTGGAAGAAGCGATAACCACCATAATCAAGGATGTGATTCATGTAAATTCGGAAATCTCTTTTCACATTATTTGCCGGGTCAATGAGCTGCACTTCGCTGGCATAGGAAGAGGCACTACTCGTACCCGGATATTTTTCCATAATAAAATCATACAAACCTATGGAGAAGGGCAATTCAATTTCTTTAGATCCATAGGATACAGCGACATTAGTTCCACCAAAATTAAGCACAGCAGGGCGTCCTTCCTGTCCTTTTTTTCCAAAAATTGGCGTCTCCTGCGTCTTTCCATTGACCGAAATATCCGCCAACAACATGGTCATACTTTCATTCTTGACTTTAGGTCCTTCAGATTCAATTTCCACCTTGCCCTTACTTTTAAAATCACCAAATACGACATTATTGACGCCATCGGTGTATAAAGAACGTAACCTCAAAGGATGGTAATTGGGCCCGGGGAATAAGGTATCTGTCGTTCGGGTCGCCATGACTGTTTGAATCAATGTTTTGTTACTTTTTATGAGCATGGAGTCATTTCGATAGGCGATATTGATGGCTCCGGGCATTTCAGTGTCCTTGAAATTATAAATGACATTCCTAATGTTTTTTGTCTGTCCCGGATGGATAAAATACTCCTCTCTTCCTCCGGCACCACCAATCACTATTTTGAAGGTAGGTTGCCCATCAGGGTCTTCCTTTAATATTTGCTTGGGGTTTGGAATAAAATCTTTGATTTTGATCTCAATCAAATCATCATCTATGAGGTAAGATTTTTTCAATTTATTATTGCCTAATGTAGCAAAGAGGACCGGCTCACTAAATTGGTATTTATTCCCGTCTTTGATGACTTCAAAATTGAGAAATGTCTCTGATGAAGAAATCGTATTGGAGGCAGAGCCTTCGCGAATGTGCATCATGCCTTCAAATCCGTAATAACGGGTAACGGCTGCCCCCAAAAGAATGATAATCATGGCCGAATGAAAAATAAGAAGGGGCCATTTTTTTTGTTGAATCATTCTAAATTTAATGATATTTACCACTAGGCTGATGCCAAATAGCAGGAGGAGTAACTCAAACCACCTTGCTTTGAAAATCACTTTTTGGGCAGAGCTGGTTCCGAAATCATTTTCGACAAAGGTCGCCAAACCAATTGAGAAGGCAAAAAGCACGATATACATACCGGCAGCACGGGAGTTGAAAAACGGTGTCAAGTATTTTTTAAAAAGTTCGACCATATTAATTGTTGATAGATTAAGTTGTTCTGTGTTCAATCAGGCAGAGCGCCTGTCAACAAATTTAGGTAGTTCTTGGCAATGTTTGGGTAAGATTTGGTAAAAATAAACAAAATTTAATTTCGTCAACGCTCTGTTTTGCTGACAAATATAAATTCACACACTACAAATAAATACATAACAGATTAATAAACAGTATCTTATATTAAATTTAAAATTAATATGCCTTTATTTTTTCATGACAAATTATTCAAATAGTTCGTAAAATAATGTAAGAACGACGGTCAATGTACCAGCCGTGCCGCCGTTTAGGCGGGATGGACAGGTACATATTGTTCTCTTCATTTTTTATTTTTCATCCTATTTTCAATAGTTGATGTTACAAATGATTTTAATTGTTTCAACGTATCAATTTTATCTTTTGAGGTCGTAAAATCAATTGAAACATTAAAATGCAACTTGTTTCGGAACGTATTTAACGGCTGCGACATACCATGTGCCGACGATAGGAGGCATAGCGTATGTCCCTTGTTGGCATTTCGTTATTTTTTTTCTATTTTTTTCTGTTCATCAACATACGTTTCGTCTGACAACTTCTTCAAAGACTTTATGAAATTTTTGCCATCTAAAATTTTCAATTGCGATTTAGCGACTACTAAAAGTTGTTTAAACCTTTCATTTTTTGATAATCCATTCGAAATCATTACTGCATTTAGGTTTTCCAAATTTGACAACACAACTAACTCATTTATACTTGAAAAATCTCTTATATTCAAGCCTTTTTTGGCATGTTTTGGATTTGCTTCTCTCCAATCCTTTGCGGTACATCCGTACATGGAAACATTCAGTAAATCTGCTTCTTCTGCATAAATCAACCACTCTGTTTCTTTTGAATAGTTCTTAACAGGTAATATGTGTTCTTTTATCGCATCGGTTTGAATAAGATAGTTCGTTTTGCTTAAAATTCTCTTTACATTCCATTCTAAATTGTACTGATTTGACTCAATTTTTTTTAAACGTTGGAATTCCTTAATTAGTAGAAGTTTAAACATTGGGCTTATCCATGCTCCAAATTCAAATGCTAGATCTTTATGTGCATAAGTTCCCCCATATCTTCCTGATTTAGAAATTATTCCAATTGCATTGGTCGCTTCTATCCACTTTTTAGGTGTCAGATTAAACCTGCCTGTTTTCTAAAGGTGTCGAATTCGACAGGTTTAAAATTTGGATTATGTAATGTCTCCCACAATCCAATAAATTCAACGGTATTTCTGTTGCGCATCCAGTTTCTAATATGGTCACTACCATTTTCATCTCTCACCATATCTGTCAATGAAATATAATCCTCTTCATTTTGTCTGACGATTGAAATCAGTTTACTCTCAACTTCAATTTTTTTTGTCTTACCCATACAAATTTTACAATTTAAGTTGCGTAAAGATAGTAAATTTAAAGCCCAATAATTTCATTCAATTATACAAGTTCCTGATTTTATCTATAGCTGGTTTTTTTCTAATGAATGTCAACTCTTTTATAAATTCCAGTACATCTCTATTAAATTGATAGTGTTTTATGTATTCTTCTGTACCAATTAAATCTTTCATTCCAATAGTTGTCTCTTTAATCGCTCGATGGAAAATTTCTTCTTTTTCTTCATTGATTTCAAAAGGTTCAATTGCATGAATATCTTTAAGTAAAATTGGTTCTCTAAATTGTTTCTTTCCCAATTCCTTAAATGCTGGAATTTCTTTTTTTATCCTATGGACACAAATACCATTTAAAAGCAATTCCGCTTTCATATAATTCTCAAAGAAAATAATGATATTAACCACATCAGTCAAATATGAGAAAAAGAACTCACTCAATTCTTCATTATTTGGAAGAATTTTTTGTTTATCTAAATCATCAGTTAATCTCTCTAATAAATCCAAGTCTTTGATGATTTTCGCTTTATGAAAATTTCTGCTCCAAAAACAATTAGGGATGCTGCAATTTCATTAGTTTTCTTTGTTGTTGAATATAACCACAAGTTTGGTTTCATACTATTCTGTTTAAGATTTTGTCGATATAACAGAATTTCAACTAACAAAGTTCCTTTCCTTTTAATCATGAACGATTTTTTCTTTTAATTGAAAAAAACTTCATTCTAAGGACACTACCCTACCCGACTCAATACTTTTACTGCCATACACTGTGTCTCTTCAGCCGGCTCAATACCAAAAAATTCCTTCAATTGATCTTTCAAGATGTAGTATTGACGGATGGCCTTCCCGGTTTCGCCCAGTTCCAAATAACAACGCATCAACCGCCGAACAGCTGCTTCGTTAATGTGATCCGTTTGAAATATTTTATTATTGACTAAGACCGCAGCTTTCCATTCATTTTTGTGAATGCAATACTGGCTCAATAATTCCAAACAGGACAAATAATAACCTTGCAATTGATCCCGCTCGTGTTGCAACCATGGTTCATCTCTAAATTCATCCAGAAATGAGCTTGAATAAGAATCAATCACCGTACATAAGCTATTGAAAAAATAACCGGATGTCCGTTCTTTAAGCGAGATCAGATCAAAATACCTTCTTTTGAATTGGTCTATATCGGTCTCGATGCTTACTTCCGGATTCCAAAAATACCTCCCCTGCTCATTGAAAATCACCTTATGCCCAGGGATCACTTTGGCAAAATGGGAGCGAATATAAGAAAGCGTCACTTTTAAATTATTCTCCGGAGAATTGACTAGATAATCACTCCAAAAACGGCTGATCAATTGTTCCTTAGTCCAGCTTATTCGTGGATTCAATAAAAAGAATGCCAAAACAGCTCTTTGTTTTTTGGCACTGCAACGAGCAAGCTTCACACCGTCTTTAAAAATAAAAAAGTCATTAAAAAATCGAACGAATAGCGTATTCGTGGATATACGAGGCAATTCACAAATGGCTTCCTGGTTAAGCAAACAGTCTATTTCGTAAAACAACGGTCGCTTCGCTAAGTTTTTTTGATTTTGAGGTTGCATTTTTCGGTGTTCTAGGTGGGGGGGAGAAATATCCCAAATCCTTACTATAACGCTTCAGGGCAGGGCAAATATTTTACCAAATAGCAATTTTTTAAATATTGCACCTTTTTATATCAAACAATCAACCCAAATTCATCAAAAATACTAAAAGAGAAAATTTCTATTTTAAAAAATCGGTAATTGCTTCTTTTTTAGTGTATATTTGGGGAAACATTTATCATGAAAATATCATTTGGACACGATTATTCAGCCCCCAATCGCCATTGGTGCGATAGCAAACAAGAAGGCAGTTGGGTAGTTTTCACCTGCCCCCAATGTAGCCAATATGAAAAGCGATACAATCTGGAAACAGAGGAAATGAAAGTAAAGGGAAATGAAGATTTTTCGATCTTTCACGATGGGAATTATTTTCCACCGGAAATGATTGAAATGCCAGAACGGAATATGAATTAAAAAAAATAGCAGAGAATTGAAGTTCTCTGCTATACACTTGGCTTGGGATATGCTTTCAAAACTGTGAATTACGACGCATTAAAAACCGTCAATAGTCCGATTTCCGTGCTTGCTGCAAATGGAAGCTTCATTCCGCCGTTTTGCTCGAAAGTAATCATTAAAGAAACCCTGTAAAGTCCCTCACTTAAATTTGGGATATTCACATTGATGTTCACATTTTTGGTACTGGGCGCTCCAGGAGCATGAGGTGTGGTACCGACAAAAGGAGCTGTCACCACTTCTCCTGACCCCTGCTTCTCAAGAAACACCTGTGCTTTCCAAGTTCCACTCATTAATGTAACCACCCATCCGGATACATTAAACCCAACGTGTACGTGGGTATTCTGATCGGATTGAATGAACATATTAGACGGAGAAGGATGCGTAGGACCTCCGGAAGGAAATAATCCTCCAGCATCCGGCATTTCGTCTAAAAATGCAAAAGATCCTGCGCCAAAGTTAAATGCGGAAGCTGACCATGTCGGGTTTTCAAAATTTAAATTTACCATTTTTGATTTTGGTTTTGTAAAATCTCCATATCAAGACGGAGAAGATTTCACGGGTTATGAATAAGTTTTCTCTTGATACACTGCAAAGGTAAATAGACTTAGTTAATGCCCGGTTAATTGTGGGTTAATTATGGATTAAAATTTGGTTAAGATTTTTTTGTACATTTGTACGAAGTAACTGTTCAAAATTACCACCTAAAATTAAAGCTATGTTTAAATCCTTTCTTTTATCTATTTTGTCCCTGATTTTATCCCTTAACTTATTAGCGCAGACGCCGATAAGCGGTGATATTCAAGCGAGAATTGGAGGAATTATTGACAATCTTCCTCCTGCCGGTGGTGAAGACTTTTCCGTCCCGACAACCATCGAGCAAGATAACTGGAAGGTAATGATTGGTCATATTCTGAATGGACAATTTGCCACGGCAGCAGGAGAAGCGTCCGCAATGGGGTATGAATTATTTGCTTTTACGGACAATACCGTTCCCGGAAATCGCCTGTATTACCTACTAGAAGAAGCGGGCCCCCAGACCAGATATTGGGGAACTTTTGTCTTTAATCCCAATGCGTGTCGAGCTGACTTGGTCTTGCAGGCACCCCATGTCAAGCATGATTATAACACAGGAAAGGAAGCCATTTATATCTTTCACGAGATTGAAGCGAGGGCTTTTTTGATGAGTGGCACACACCGATGCAATGTAACGGCCACGTCTTCCTGTACGGGAACATCCAAAGTCTGCTCTTCCACTAATACTTCGGAGCCATATCGAAAATCTGATATGTCCCATGTGGTTGAAAGTATGTTTCAGGCCACTACAAAGCAAATAATGACCGATGTGGCAAGCAGTAAATTCATCCAATTGCACGGCTTCACCAAAAAAAGTACGGATCCCTATTTAATTATGAGTAATGGAACCGATCAGACGCCAACAGTTGATTATATGCCGGCACTTAGAGATAATTTACTGGCTGAAGACAATGTCCTCACTTTCAAAATCCCCCATATTGATATTGGATGGACAAGGCTGGTTGGTTTTTGGAATACGCAGGGGCGGATGATTAATGGAGAAAACACGCCCTGCACTTCAGGCGCAAGTACGACAAATGGCCATTTCTTTCACATTGAGCAGGAAAAAAACCGCCTGAGACTAAATCAGTCCGGCTGGACAAAGATGTCAAATGCACTGGCCAACACCTTCCCCTGCCAGGCTTTAGCAATCGAAAATTCCACCTTTTATGCTTCCGTCAATACGGATAAAAGTATTACGTTGAAATGGACGATTGGGATCGAAAAAGAGTGGCAGCATTATGATTTAGAAAGGAGTGCTGACGGGTTATCTTTCCATCGCATTGGACACATACTCAACAAAGACAAGCCGTTTTATTTTTTTGTTGACAAGCATCCCCTTTCGGGAAATAATTTTTATCGGTTAAAAATGGTGTCTAAGGAAGGAGTCACCGCTTATTCCTCCATAATTTTGGCAGAATTAGATAATGACAAGGATAACTGGCAATTATACCCCAACCCCGCCTATGCCACTGTCACATTGAAAATGAAAGCATGGCAAAGCAAAAAAGTTCAGGTATATGATGCCTTAGGTCAACCAATTTCTGCATTTATTCCGCTAAACGGTCAATTGACAACTATTGACCTGACCACTTTCCCCAAATCCACCACCTTTTGGCTGGTGCTTTTTGATAATTCTGGCCGTTACTTTGGCAGCAAACAAGTATTTAGGGCTGATTGACGCAATTTAGGTCAACCGCAGGAATCTAAAAAGCAATCGTCACATCTCCCTTCATAATGATAGTCTCTCCATTGATTAATTCTATCTCTGTCCAATAAGTGAATACGGCGGGGTTCATTTTTTCATTTCTATAAGTTCCATCCCAGCCAAAAGTTGGATCATTGGGTTGAAAATTATAAACCTCAAAAACGGACTCTCCCCACCGGGAATATATTTGTAATACATTGATATTTCTGACAGAATTATCCTTGGCGAAAATATAAAAAACATCATTGATGCCATCCCCATTAGGCGAAAATGCGTTTGGAATAAAAATCTTGGGACGATTATCGACGATTAATTTCAATGGCGCCTGATCCCGACAGCCATTTGTATTAACGACCTCCAGCATATAATCCGTCGTCCTCAATGGGGATGCGATGGGATCCAGACAATCAGTGCAATCCAGGTCATCGGCGGGTGTCCAAATAATGGAAGCAATGTCTTCGTCCGGAATATTAACTACTGCCTGAATTTGGTATTGCTCTCCCAATTCTATCGTTGCAAGTGGTGCCAAGGTAATTGCTACTTCAGGAACATCTATCACCTCAACGCCCTGTAAATATTCACAGCCATTGGCATCCTGAACAGCGACAAAATACACCCCCGGATAAGACAAACCAAAACTACTGTTTTGAGAGAACTCATTACCTGCATCAATGGAATAAACAAAGGGTTCGGCTCCGCCTTCAATCGCCTGAATATTCAAAAATGCCTGATCGCCATGACAAAGGGGCTGCTGTATTTCGTATTCAAATCCGGTCGGCTCAACCAAATCAACAGAAACGACATCAGAACCAACACACCCATTCTCCGTATTGGTAACCTGCAACGTATAATCACCAGCCAAATGTATTAGTGGATGCACTGTATTTGCATTAGACAAAATACCTCCAGCAGGTCCTGACCAGTCGAATAAATAACTACTCCCTAAAGGAGCGTTGACACTTCCATTAAGCGTTAACTGGGCGATATTACACGTTAACGCTGCGGCTTCTCCTGCCTCCACAATAGGCGTTTCTATATCCTGCTCAACGGATACATCGTAGTGATTATCGCAGCCATTTACCGGATTATAAACATAAAACTGATAATTTCCCGGTTGCGTAATAAGGGTACTAATCCCCGTATTAATAATTTCACCGGAGGAGGTAAGCCATTGATAATTTGCAGGGTCATCCAGATTACTTTCTCCCATCAACTCAACGCTGGTCTGTGTACAGGTCAAAATACCATTTGAAGCAGCAAAGGCGACAGGTTCCTCAATATCCTGCTCAACGAGAATACTATCAAATGCATCACATCCGTTAAAAGAATCGACAACATGAATAGTATAGGTACCGGGCGCGGTGATGACGGGAGTCAATCCGTTGCTACCCGATTGAATAACCCCATCGGCAGTCGTCCACTCATAGGCGCTATTGGCACTGCTCAAGGAACCATCTAATTGAATACTAGTGGTGATACAATCGAGCATATTATCCCCCTCTGCTATGGCATTCGGTGGGGTAATATCCTGTAAAACTTCAATATTGCGCATACTTTCGCAGAAATTGGTACTATTGGTGGCGACAAATTGATAAATCCCGGGTTGTTCAACTAAGATGGAGGTTGAATAACCCAGTATTTCCTGATTTTCATTCATCCAGACATATTCATAATTACCATCACTATTGACATCCAGGGAAAGACTGGTGAGCTCACAAGTCAATACTTCCGGTGTAGGGATTTGAATTTGCGGATGTAGCGTATCCTGATAAATTTCAACTTCATCAAACGCCTGACAGCCATTTTCAGGGTTGGTTACCTCTAAGCGATAAATCCCCGGTGATGAAATCAAAGGAGTAGGCGTATCTGCTCCATTGGCAATAGTTCCGATAACAGTTGTCCAATTGTAATCGAGATCGGGACTACTTTGTGAAGCATTTAGGTTCAGGCTGCTTTGCGCACAATTTAAGGTTGCTGCCATCCCAGCCGATGCAATAGGAGGCGTTATATCAATATTAACTAACACAGAATCGGCTGACCGACAATTATTAATGGTGTTGGTAATAAATAGTTGGTATTGTCCGGGAGTCTCAACAGAAATCACTTCAGGGTTGGTACTTTGGCTGATTAGAACACCATTCAATTGCCATTCATACAGAAAGTTCTCATCGGACTCCGACCCGGCAGGATTCAGTTCGACCTGAGGTTGGTAGCAGTTAATCAGCTGTTCAGGCCCCGCTTCGACGATTGGAAAATCCGCCACAC
Source organism: uncultured Saprospiraceae bacterium (assembly GCA_964571475.1). Taxonomy (GTDB): domain Bacteria; phylum Bacteroidota; class Bacteroidia; order Chitinophagales; family Saprospiraceae; genus JALVDO01. The sequence continues at coordinate 11,172 of CAZNCI010000077.1, forward strand.
TTTCTACGCTAACCGAAGCCTGTGCGGTACAACCGTTTTGATTATTACGCACCGTCAATCCATAAAGCCCCTCCGTTTCCGCAAAGGTCATTGGGGTATCTGTCGGAGGAAGTTGCGTGCCATTGGGCAATGTCCAAATATAGGAAAACCCTGCTCCTGTACTGGAAGTCGAAGCATCCAACGCAACGGTCAACTCCGAGCAGGAAAGCACATCAGGAGGGAGAATCCCGGCAATAGGCGCTTTTATATCCTGCTCTACCTGAACCAGGGCGGTATCCCGACAGAAATTTTCTGTATTTTTTACAATTAATTGATAGCTGCCGGGAGCATTGACTTCCGGGTTATTATCGGTAGATATAACTGTATTTTGTGCTAAACTACTCCATTCGTAAAGGATATTTTCTCCTTGAGAGGAAACGCCAGTTGATAAAATTACCGTTTCATTATTACAGTTAAGGACATCGGCTACCACTGCGTCTGCAACAGGCGAAACTACATCCAAAAACACCTGTACCGAATCCTGAGACCGGCATCCATTCATCGTATCCAAAACAGAGAGTGCATAAATACCCGGTGAATTAACAGTTGTATTTATATTATTGGTTGTGATAATCGAATCGGATATTAGGTCACGCCATTCAAATTCAAAGTCATGTCCATTGGCATTAGCCGTTCCATTCAGCACCACTTCAGTGACGGCACAATTGAGCGTTTGATTAGATCCTGCCGCTACAATAGGAAGGGCAAAGTCAGCATCCACAACGACCTCATCGGAGCTTTCGCAACCATTTTCTGTATTCAAAACGGTTAATAAAAAAGTACCGGATTGATCGACTTGTAATTGTGATTCATTGGCATCTTCCGGTATTGAACCATCGGGATATGTCCAGGAAATCAAAAAATTATTGCCAATATCTGAATTAGAGGCATCCAATACAGCCGTCATTTCATTACAATTAATGAGCTGATCTGCACCTGCATCGGCAAAGGGCGTACTGATATTCTGCTCCACCGTCACACTTGCCTGTGAAATACAACCATTGTCAAGATTAAGCACCTGAAGTGCATAAGTACCCGGTAGATTAACATTGATATTCAAACTATCCGGCTGGTCAATTGGATTGGATTCCAAACTAGACCAAGTAGCCGCAAAGTTTGCCTGATTATCGGTAATTGAGCTATGAATGGCAACACTAGCCCTATTGCAATCCAAAATATCATTGACATTGGCGGTGACCTCTAATGCACCGGCATTATTAAAAACCGTATTTTCATCCGTTGCGACACAGCCATTATCCGTATTAATTACCTGTAACTGGTAAGTTCCGGCAACGGCGGTTTCAGGTGACAAACTTTGAGCCCCACTCAAAATGGCGCCATCATCCGTACTCCATTGATAGGTGAAACTGGGCCCCATAGAAGCACTGCCATTGAGTTGAACCGCCGTCCCCAAACAATCTAACTCTATATCATCTCCTGCATCTACATCCGGTAAAACAGTATCGGAAACGACGGGTATATCCATTGAATTTTGGCAACCATTATTTGTATTGCGAATAGATAAAACATAGGTACCGGCTGCCGAAACATTCACAAAGGTCGAATCGGTCGCTCCGGTAATCATACCATCAACACTCGTCCATTCGTAAACAAATTGCGCCCCGTTATCCGAGCCCTCCGAAGTAATATCAACAGAGGTGGTCTCACAGTTAATTTGTTCGGGCGATTGCAAAACAACATGAGGTAGCGAAATATCCTGCTCAACGGTCACCTCATCGGTCTCACTACACCCATTTGTGGTATTAAGCACACTAAGCGTATAAGTACCGGGAGCATCAATCAAGGGGTTGAGACTTTCAACTCCGCTCACAATATGCCCATCAGAAGTACTCCACTGATATTGGATATTCGCGCCTGAGGCTGACCCTTCCCCATTCAATGTCGTCTGCTGGATGAGGCAATCTAAATTATCATCCGCTGCTGCCACGACGACTGGTGGTACGTGATCGGCTGCAACTTCGGTCGTAGCCGTCGTTGTACAAAAATTGGATGGATCGGTCACAACTACCGTATATATGCCCTCTGTAATGACATCAATGCCTGAGTCGGAATCTGACAAAAGCACTCCATCAGGCGAAAACCATTGATAAGTGACATCATCAACATTCGGAACAGCTGCATTAACCGCTACTACAGATGTAATACAATTTAATTCCCCTTCGATACCCAGCATTACTTCAGGATAATTGGTCGCCTCCTCTATGGTTGCCT
>CAZNCI010000078.1:0-13388 GCA_964571475.1 uncultured Saprospiraceae bacterium
AGTCCATGCTGAAAAGTGCATAGCTATATAAGAACAAGTGGTGCTTTTTGAAGTTGGCCGGACTGTTGGATGCCTGAAAAAAAACTAATTACCACGAGGGAAACCGGGTGATGAAAATTGGTGGTTTACGTATTTAAAAGACGACACCGGAAGGAATCACTCCTGCCCGGAAATCATCCACCAGGTGACCATTACTATCATAGATGAATACTTGTCCTTTTTGTACAAAATCACCGGCATCAGTGATGATTATTGCTCCATTTTGTGGATTAATATCAAGGCTGTAAAGGTTTTTTTCATCTGAAGAAATAATGGCATCGGGGGGTAGTACAGCGGCAGAAATGGGGAGTTGAAAGACATCTTTTTTGAGGTAGTACAAGGTGTCTTTTGTTCCATTAATGGCGAGTGTGCTGGTAATGCCTGCTTCATAGTCATCAAAAAGCATTGCGGTTTCAACTGATAAGTTTTGGGTATTGATTCGATAAATTCCTCCAGGTGCATTTTCACCTTCTGCTCCCCGGCAATAGACCCAAAGCTTGTCATTTTTATCCAATTCAATTGAGACGGGGTCATAACCAACGGTTATACTATCCATTAAAACATCGGTTTGAGGATCAATGACGTAAATTTGATTTTTGATGCGTTCACGAATATCCCAAGGCGCCGCCACAAACACCCGATTATTCGCCAGTATCATATTTTCTGTCCAGGAGGGAATGGGAATTGTTTTATCAATCGTTCCCATTGGTAAATTAACGACCTGGATACTGTTGGCATACAAATCCGAAACATACGCTTTTGACTCATTCATAAATAACATATTTCGAGGCGCATTAAAACCTGATATTCGATCAATTTGCACATAAGTGCCTGTATCAATCACCTCAATGTAACCCGAATTATTCAACACACAATACGCCCTATCCCCGTAGATATAAAACGCCTGAAAAATATCTCCCATTACACGTTGATTGGCATTTTTGAATAATTTATCCGTATAGGTTTTATCTTTGATGTCATAATAGCCTAAAGACGCATTTCCATGATTAAACCCTCCTTCATTGACGACATAAAATCCATTTGCTGCCGATATGACTGGAGCAGGCATCTCTTCCTCTCCACAACCAAAATTGAACCATATTATCCAACTCAGGAGCAATAAAAATATCTTTTTCATTTTACTTGTTTTTTAATCATGACTCATTATTGCAAAGTAAGTAAATGGTCAAATCATAATATAATTTTTATGGAGCTTATTTTTATGGTGGACTCATTCTGGCCACCAATTATACCGTTTTATATACCGCCTTACCTTAGCCGAAATAGAATGGTACATATTGTTTTTCATGCTCCAATCTGAAGGGAAAAAATCACAAAATCCGGTAAAAACACAACCATCTATTGCCCGTTCATCTCCACTGACACTCGCATATTCATTATCAAAATAATCACTGGCATAAAGTTTTTTACGGGTAAATACCCGATAATAATCAGGATCTTCCACTGTTAGTTCCGCAGTCATCTCCGCTTCTTTAGATTGATAGTATCTTGTCACCGTCGCACATACTGTCTCTTTGATTTCTATTGTTTTGGTCACCCAGACAGAGTCCGTTTCGTTCCATTCTTTTTCTGTTCGGGATCCGGTAACAATCTCCTTACTGAAAGATTCAGAAGAGCTCCATTCTTCATCCGGACCGACATAGACGGAAAGTGGTTTTAAAAACAGGTAATAATCCGCTTTAAATTCACGCGATGGGTTTAGTTTAATTTTCAAATATTGCCGATAAAAGTATTCTAATTCTTTCTGTAAATTTCCTTCTATTGTGCTCACTGCGTGATGCCAATCCTCCACACCCTCGACATAAACACCAACTCTTACTATTGCCGAATCCACCGCCTCTTTCCTCAATTCGTGGATCCCATCCAACTCGGGAATCCATGCCATCGCAGAATCAATCAGACGAATAGAAGAAAGTGCAGCCTGTTTGCTGCCAGATCGAACCAATCGCATTTTGTTTTTAGCCAATTGATAATACTCATCTGCAATTTGATTTCGGGCCTTTTCTATAATCGTACGTACATCCGAAAAATCAAACTTGGCCGTATATCCATTATCGGCAACTACTGGTAACAAATCAGCAACCTTGTTCTGTCGCTTTTCTACCTTGAGTGCTGTATAATAAACGGATTTCCAGGCAGCAAGCCCTCCTTCTTTTTCTTTTTTTCTGATAAATGCCCATTCATTGGCATTCGCCATTACGTAAGCCTGTTCGATTGCGACAACCCATTTATAGGGATTTGACTTTCTTCGGTTAAAAACATTAGCTGCCCTTTTAATAATTAAGTCGTATTTGCCTTTTTCGAGTAATTTTTCCGGACTTCGGCAAGCTGAGATTAAGATTAAGCCCAGCAAAGGATAGTAAAATAATTTCATATACTTTTTTTCAAAATTATTAATACTGGTCTTATTTTTATCCTATGGAAAAGTTAAAGTGTATTTTGAGCCAAGTTAAAATAAGTTAAGATGAGAAAATTACCTCAAAATAAGTCCATCCATTCTTCTTATTGGTAAAAAGTTTCACCTTGCCTCCGTGGTTTTTGATAATATCCCGGCATAACATTAATCCGATTCCCTGTCCGTGTGCTTTGGTTGAAAAGAAGGGTTTGAACAAATCTTTTTCCGCTTCGGGAGACAAACCTGTGCCATTATCAATGATTCTGAACAAAGGAGGATTCGTTTGTGATTCAATAATAATTTGCCCGCCTTCCTGAATGGATTCAATTGCATTTTTCAAAGCATTGCCAATGACTCTTTCTATTTGTGGGGCATCTACTTCAAGTGGTATATTTCCTTCATGGAGTTTATAAATAATGACAATATTTTTTTCTTTGGCGGTGGCTGCCCACCCTTTGCTGGCCTGCATCAATAATTCATTGAGATTTTCTTTTGTTTTCTGTGGGCTGGGTAACCGAATAATATCTGCAAAATTATCCATAAATTTTGCTAAATTTTTATTCCTTTTTACCGCAATTTGCAAAGACTCTTTGAGTTCGTCGTCTGCATCCTCGTGTTCAAAACCATATTCATATACCGTTTGCAAAATGGAATTGATCGCTCCCATTGAGTTATTAACCTCATGGGCCATCATTCTGATTACTTTACCATAAGCTTCTTTTTCGGAAGCCAGTATTTCCTTTGTCAGGTCTTCAATAATGAAAAATTTACGGGCAAAACCCTGGTGTATGACGCTATCGACCTGTACGCGATAGCGTTCGTATCCATTTTGAACGAATAATTTTTTTTCACCCGTTTTAATTTGGGTAATTGGCAGGATCAAAGGATGCTCAAAGTCGGTAATGGCATGATTTTTCCAACTCTCCGATATACCTAAAATTTCTTTGGCCATAGGGTTGATGTCCGATATTAACCCATCGTAGTCCATGATAATCATGCCGATTGGGGATACCTGAATCAGTTTTTCAAGGAAATAGCTTTGTTCTACTGTTTTCGTTTTTTCCTTTCGTAAAGTGTCAATCATCTGGTTATAAACATCGATGAGTTTGTCCATTTCCTTCGAGCCGGTTTTGACGTATTTTATGGTAAAGTCACCAGCTCTAATGGCATCTGTTCCATTTTTCATTAACTCGATAGGACGAATTAATTTTCGATAAAGTCCAACACTTAAAGAAAATAAAATCAGTAAACCCACTTCACTCAATAAAAAGAGAAGGATATTGTCCTGCAACAATAAATAAAGCGTCCCTCCCAATAATAGGTGGAGCAAACCAATGAATAAAAAATACCTAACCCTTAGGCTCATGTCTAATATTATATTTTTCTAAGCGGCGATACAAGGCACTACGTGTAATCCCAAGGGAAGCAGCTGTTTGACTTATTGAATGCTCATGGTAGTCCAGGGCTTTTGTTATCATATTAACCTCCATTTCCTGCAAGGTCAGTTCACCAACTTCAGGTAAGGTCACATCGGTTGCATTAGCGTATTGCAAAGCATATTTTTTGAAGGCAGGGAGTGTGAGCTGAGAGCTGCCAATATGGAGAAGAATCGTCCGTTCAATAATATTTTTCAACTGTCGGATATTTCCAGGAAATGGCTGCTGGCCTAACCAATCCAGTGTTTTTTGATCTATTTTTGGTCGGGGAATTTGATAAGCGTTACAAGTCGTCCCTACAAAATAATCAACCAAAAGAGGTATATCCTGCCGTCGATCTCTCAATGCCGGCAGATGAATGGTAATTAGGTTAATGCGATAGAATAAATCTTCTCTGAAGTCGCCCTTGGCAACCATTGCCTGCAAGTCGCGATTGGTGGCACAGATGACCCGGACATCTGTTTTAATAGATCGACTGCTACCCAGCGGTTCGTAAGTTCGCTCTTGAAGTACCCTGAGTAATTTCACCTGATCGGCTAATGGAAGTTCTCCTATTTCATCTAGGAAAATAGTTCCTTTATTGGCATTAAAAAACCGCCCTTTTCGATCGGCGATTGCTCCGGTAAAGGCACCTTTTTTGTGTCCAAACATTTCACTTTCAAAAAGAGAAGAAGGCAATCCGCCCAAATTCACTTTCACGAATGGAAACGAGCGGCGGAGGCTCATTTCATGGATTGCTTCGCTGACGACTTCTTTCCCGGTTCCGCTCTCACCAGTGATTAATACATTGGCATCTGTTTGAGCGACTCTTTTGGCGATATCCATCACCTCCATGAAATTAGGTGCTTCTCCAATGATATTTTTAGGTGTAAAATCAGAAGAATCATTGGTTTTTACCCCAATATCTGCCTTTTTAGTAAGATTGATAATATCCGTAATAGTCTGAATGAGGTGGTGGTTATCCCATGGTTTAGCAATAAAATCCTGAGCGCCCAGTTTCATGCCTTCTACCGCTAATTGTACAGTTGCCCACCCAGTTATCAAAATAACAGGCAAATCAGCCGATGTGTCTTTTATTTTTCTCAAAAGTGCCAGTCCCTGCCGCCCCGATGTCTCAATGGTAAAATTCATATCCAATAAAATCAAATCGGGATGAATGTCCGAAATTTTGCCCATTACCTCTGAAGGGTGATTAATCGTAAACGGGGAAAATCCTCTTTTTTTGAGCAATAAACTCATACTAGAGCAAATGGCTCTATCATCATCAATGATCAGAATTTTATTTGTTTTTGTCATTCCTGTACAAATATATTTTAATTTGAACAATTACGCGGTATTAATCCATTTAAATCTCAGGCAGCTGTCATTCATTCGCCCTTTGGAGGCTTTGCGCTATTCATCATGTAAAGCGGTTGCCGGGTCAATTCTGGAAGCCTGCCAACTGGGGTAAATAGCACAAATCAATACAATTAGGATAATAATCAAACTGGAAGCGACAATAGCTTCATATAAATCCCGGGGAGGAAAAGGACCTATTTTAAACAACGGAATTTGAATAGCAAAAAACAAACCTGCGATTAGAGCCAAAAAAGTAAGTACTAATATTTCCATCACGAATTGTCTGGATATATCTGTACTATGTGCTCCAACGGCTCGTCTCAGACCAATTTCGCCTTTTCGCCTATTGATATTATAAACCAAAACACCAAAGAGCCCCAAGGCTACATTGATACTCAAAAAGCCACAGATGCTGAGTAGGACAATCATGGGAATCCACGTTTGTTTACTTCTGCGCTTTCGATTTTGATCTACATTTTGGATAACAAAAGAAGAGGATTTCGTTATGTCTGCTATCAATTTATTCACCTGTTCTTCATATACTGCCGGCGTATTGGGCGTAAGCTTTAAATGAACGGTTCGAAGTCGGGCACTCGTGCGTTCCCCCTGAAAAATGACGATGGGCTCTTCTTCCACAAATTCGCCCTGATAACGGTAATCCTCAATGACGCCCACAATTCTGTGTTCTCCTGAAAATTTCAAAATACTATCCAGCATGACCTTCCCGGGAAAAAATTCAGTCATAAATTTTTTGTTGACTACAATAGCCGGATATGTTTCGTGTAAATCTTCTTCATTAAACCAGCGTCCTTCCTCTATTTTGACATCATAAGTCTCTGCGAACTCACTATCCGTTTTGGCGATTAAAGAAGAAATTACGAAACCCTGGGCGTCATCGCCTGTACGATTCATGGTATAACTAATCGGCGCAACAAAATCGCCAAAGGAAACCGATTCTATTCGATCCAACCCCTTTAATTCCCGGTATAGTGTTTTTTTGAGTGTTGCGACTTCTATGCTATCCAAATTGGACATATTATCCAGATAGACCATCCAACGATCCTTCGTCTCAAACCCGAGGGGCTTTTTGAAAATATTGATATTGTAAAAAACGTAGGATAAAACCGCAAATAATATCAAAAAGGATAGAAAAATTTCCAAAAGGATGAGTCCATTACTCCTTTTTTTATTCCAAATAAGTTTTAATATATGCTTGATCATAGTTGGTTGGCTTTTAATGCGTTTACAATTTGAAGTTTTGATATTCGCCAGGCGGGAATTAATCCGGACAAAATACCGAAGATGACGGTAATAATCAGGCTATAGATGAAAAATTCAAGATCCATCGTAAGCCTTACCGTATTTAAAATTTGAGCATCATTTATCAGATGGATAACAATCATCGTCAGTATTAATCCTAAAATACCACCGATCATGGTTTGAATAATATTCTCAAATACGAATTGCGAAATAATATCTTTTTGGCTGGCGCCAAATGCTTTACGAACACCGATCTCTGAAGAGCGATCCATAATCCGACTTATATTGAGATTAACCAAATTCAAAGTTGGCAGCATGATGAAAAATGAAACCAAGCCATATAAAACCCATTTCATGAAACTTAGGCTTTCCGAGGGAGTGTCTTTGTCGTAGAGCTCTGCTGCATACTTTTCCTTAAAAGTTGTTGGCACGATCTCCAATTCATTATACTTTTTGTTCTTATCTGTTGGAATTTTTGATGTAGCAGTCGTTATGGCTTCTTTTGTTTGATCCACACTATTTGCGGCAAGCAAAGCCATATTAAATCCTCCAAAATAAAAACTTTCTCCATCTTTATCCATGGCTAATTGTGAATAGGGAATAAATACATCTGATATTAGAAATTCAGTTGAAACACCGGGGCTCTCAACCAGTCCAATGACCTGATACTGGTATTTGTCTATCTTTATCATTTGATTTAAAACATCCCTTTGCCTCCCGAAATATTTCTTCGCAAATCGGGCTGAAATAACGGCAACGGGCAGCTCCTGCTCCATTTCCGAAACATCAAATGGTCGTCCCTCTATAAATGAAAAATCAAAAACATCCCAAAAATTCGGATCACAATAGTTGACTCCAACCTGTATTTTACTTTGATTGATAAATACATCAAAAACAGAAGAGCTATTAAAAATGGTGGTATTCTGAGTCGATTCCAAGTCCTCAAAATAATCTTTTAATACCTTCCGCCCAAAAGCATTCGAAGAAAAATTTGCACCCTTCTTTTTGTATTGGAAAGTCGTGTCAAAGCGTTCTACGCCAGATATCAGAACCGTATCTACAATCGCTATGGTGTCGTAAAACTGCCGACTCAGCGTTATGTTTCCCAATAGAACGAGCTTTTCCTGATGCGAAAGAGGAGGTCGTTCCCCAAACTCCGTCTGAAGAAAAGAGACCAGTATCATCAAGACCATCAATGTAAAGCTAATGCCAAACAAAGTGATAAAGGTGAAAAACTTTTTCTTCACAAGCACCCGCAATGCTAATTTTATATAATTTTTATACATATTTCTATCTTTATTTTATACACTTAAAAAAGAGGAATTAGACGTATTAAGCCACCTGACTACCATCATACAAACGAAGCAGACGATGTGTCTTTTTAGCCATTCTTTCATCATGTGTCACCATGACCACCGTTGTGCCCATATTTTTGTTTAGATGCATCAAAATATCCATTACTTCTCCTCCCATGACACTATCCAGATTGCCCGTTGGTTCATCCGCAAGGAGGATTTCAGGTTTTCCAACAATAGCCCTCGCGATGGCTACTCTTTGTTTTTGACCACCTGACAATTGAGCGGGGAAATGGGTCATTCTGTTTTTCAATCCCACAGACTCCAATGCGAGTTCGGCGAGTTTTCTTCTTTCTCTGGCACTTACTTTTCGATACAGTAGGGGTAATTCCACATTATCTACGACTGATAAGTCAGAAATTAGATGAAAGCTTTGGAATATAAATCCTAATTTCTTATTTCTAAATTTGGCGAGTGCTTTGGAATTATAAGCCGAAATCAAATCACCTGCGATCTCAACTTTCCCGTGACTAGGCTGATCCAAAAGTCCCATTACATTGAGTAATGTACTTTTTCCACAGCCGGACGGGCCCATGATTGAGACAAATTCTCCCTTTTTGATATTTAGGTTAATCTGATTTAAGGCTGTGGTTTCAATCGTATCTGTACGATATACCTTGCTTACATTTTCTAGTTTAATCATCTTTTTTTTGTTTTTGTTAAAATCCTAAATTTATGGCAAATCGCCTGCCACAAGTGTCCTCAATTCATAATACAAAGACCAATAATCCCTCAACGTCAATATGAATGCTCTGGAAGCCTGATCTTTTTCTCTTTGTGCCAGCGTGAGGTCTGTAATACTAATATTTCCAAGAGTATATCGCTGACGACTAATTTCAAATCGTTCTTCCGCGATTTTTTTAATGTCTTTTAATAACTCAAGGTCATTTTTTAGCAGCAAGAACTGCTGTACTTTATTTCTTATTTTGTTCTCCAGGACGAGGTGCTCCTGTCTTATGTTTTGTTCTATTTCTTTTCTTTCCAAAGTGGCTATTTTTAAAGCCTGCTTTTTTTGACCCCAGTCAATAATTGGGACGGAAACCGATAATTTCAGCTGTTGTTCATCGAATGGCTGCTGATAAATAGTCTCAATATTTTCGGCTGCTTTTGAAAATCCAAATCCCAGGAATAAATTAGCCTTAATGCCGTATTGAGCTTTCAATTGCGCCCTATTTTTATCCTGTTCTATCAGCATTCTTTCGTAGGCTAATAATGGAGGGTGATTTTGTAGCGCTCTCTGCACCAAAACTTCGGCATCCAATATCAAATCTTTTGGGGCATTAGGCACTTCACAGGTAATATGCTGTGGAATTTCATGCGCATTCAAGAATGTATAAAGCTCGGTTACAGCCCGCCCAAAGGACTGTTCAGATAAATGTTCGTCCAGCATCGCATTTTTATATTCCATCTCCAATTGTAGCTGCTGATCCATGGATGCTTTGCCAAGTTTATAACGCTCTTTGGTGATTTTTAATAAATTTTCATTGACCGTTTTATTGGTCAGCGCAATTTCTTTGTTCACCTGTGAAATTAATACGTCAAAAAATAAATTAGTCGCTTGCCACTGAGCATTTTCTAGCGCAAAATTATAATTTAGACTGGCTTCTTTAAACACAAATGGTAATAATTTCTTTTTCCATTTCCATTGGTTAAATCCAAAAATGGGCTGTATTAAACCAATTCGGAAAGGACTGCCATTATATTGACGGGATTCTCCCGTAAAATCATCAAAACGCTGCAAATCACTCTGTACAAACAACAGTCCTCCTGTCTTGCCTATGTGCTGGTTGATATACAGGGAAGCGGAAGAATTATTTTGAGAGATATTTTGAAACGAAATGGCTCCATCCGGCTGAATAACCTGGGTAGAGCTCTTTTTGAAATTAGGTAAAAGTAGGTCTAATCCAAGACTTGGCCTTAATTCTGCCTTCAGTAAATTAAGCTGTGCCTGTGTAATTTCCACCTTGTTTTTTGCCAATTCTACCGGGTAGGATTCAGCACTTACTTTTTCGAGAATAGCCTCCAGTGTAATACTCGGCTGCGCAAAACTAAATGCTGCTCCCAGTAACCACACCCAAATAATTCCTACTATATTAATTAAATTTTTCATTCTCTAAATTCACAGTTTTATATTATTGCTCCAATAAAATGAAATCATCAAAATCATTATAATCGTCTGTTTGAGAAATGATAATCCGGTCGCCCGGTTTGGCATTCGTCAAAATTTCCACGTAATTGGCATTGGTTAACCCCTTTTTGATTGGTTTCTTTACTGCCTTGTTACCTTCTACAAAAAAGACCTCCATATTGGCAGCCCCACGGAAAGCAGCTCCATTTCGGATGCGTATAACATTTTGTTTTTCCTCGGTAATTACAAAAACTTCTACTCTTAGGTTGGGTCTCAAAATGGAGGCAGATTCATCCTTTAATTTCACAAAAAAACGGACGGTATTATTTTCTACCGAAGGTAGGATTCTCGATATTTTTCCTTTTAGCACCTTATTGCCAATTCGAATATTGGCAGTCAGTCCCAATTGAATTTTCTCACTATTTCTGTCGGAGCTTTCTGCTTGGATTTCATATTGATTCAGGTCGGCAATACGGACCAAAGTCTCACCTGCCAGCACAGTCCTGCCAATATCTTTATTGATCCAGGTAATGACGCCGCTACTGGGGGCTTTTACGTTTGTTTCTGATAATTTTCGCTTGAGTTCGCGTAGGCGCTTTTGCTGAATAGTGTATTCTAGTTCTAAATTCTTTTTATCATTTTTGTTGACACTTCTTTTGAATTGCAGGTCATTTTCCAGCATTTTTTTCTCTAGTTGTGCCACTTGGAGTTTTAATGCTGCTTGTTCCACGTCTTCCTGTGTCACTCCACCAATCTGAAGCAGTCTCTTTTTATCTGCCACCTGAGCTGTCAATTCAGCTATACTTAATGCTTTGATTTGATCCTGATAATCGAGGTCTCTTAAATCCTTATCAAACTGCAGCTTCAATTTTTCAATATTATTTTTTCGCAATTCTAATTCGTCCCTTAGTTTTTCGTACTCCAATTGGGTGAATTCCTGATCTAACTCCATGATAAGGTCTCCGGCATTAACCTGTGCCCCACGTTGTAAGATGACATTTTTAATTTCCGTCGCCACTGGTGCATTTATTTCTCTTTCAAAAGCCGGCTTCACCAAACCCGACGCAGAAAAGGTCTGCTCAATATCACCCCGCTCCACCTGCGCAATGATAAAATCCGATTTTTTTACTTTGCGACTTAAAACACTTCTCATGCCCAATCCGGCAATCAGAAAAATAATCACCACCACAATTGGACCTTTCCATTTTTTCAACGGAAACCCACCTCGTTCTTTTTTTGTAAGCTGTCGATCCATGATTCTTTTTTTTATTTGGGCGACGTCGTAATACACGATTTTTATCACTCCCTCGATTGACTTTTCAAATAATGTAGATGCTAATGATGTGCCAAATTTTAGCTGTTTAATAATCAATTGTTTACATATATTGTAATAATATATAATGTTCGATTTCGAACAAGGGGCGTTCGGTTTTGAATAGTGCATCATCAGTAATGTTACCTCAAAAAAAGGATGCGATCAAAAACATAATTATCAATAATGGGCAATGACCGCTTTACGGAATAGCGCTGCCGGAGTTTTACGGAGGTATTTGCGTGAGTTTGGGGCGTAGAAAAGCCCTGTGGATGTTCCATGCTTTTTGAGCGGGTTCCACAGGGCTTTTGCCTTTGTTTTTTATTGTGTATTACGGCTTCATCTTATTGGGATCCTGCCGGGTGTCAAAAATATCTGTGATATAAATAAACGGCTTTGCGATTAAATAAATAATCTTATACAAGGTTCCTACTAATAAAGAACGATGACCTTCTCCTAAACCTTTCAAATTTTCTTCTTTTGAACCAAGTTCAGGATATGTTTCTAATTCTTCTGCTCGATCTAAGATTTGGCGTGCGATGCGACGACCTTTTTTAGTGTTTCCAATATCATTATGATAACCTAATATTTGACTTAATTGTCGTAAGGCGTTGGTAGTGAAGTGTAATTTCATATACCTAATTCTGCTTTCACTTCTTCTAAATTATGAACTCTACCTGCTTTAATATCTTCGTTAGAAGCCTGGGCTCTACTTATCAATTCTTCTTTCGTCATTGGCTTTAAGCTTGCTTCATAGGTATCAATGCGCTGTTGTTTTTTTTCAGTGAAAACTTCTGGCTGATATTCAGAAAACATCGTTTCCACTAATTGAGCAAAAACTCTAAGCATTTTATCATCTGCCTGTTCTATTCTTAAATGGATAGTCTCTTTCAATTGATCAATACTCATAATTCTTTGGATTTGATATTAATTCAAGATTCATAAAGTTAACGTTTTTATTTAGAAAATAGTTATTTCCCTGATTATTTTATTTCAGAGACCTCTCATTCTATACTGTAAATGAGGGCACTTTCTCAAGCTGTCTTCCAATTTTTGAATCTTGTGAATATTATACCTTCCGTACTGCTGACGCATCGACAACCTGCTTTGTACAGTTTAGTGCCTCCGGCTTTAGGGTGTGGCACTACCGGAGTTTTACGGAGGTGTTTTCGTGAGTTTAGGGCGTAGAAAAGCCCTGTGGATGATCCTTGCTTTTTGAGCGGATTTCACAGGGCTTTTGCGTTAGCATTTATTTTACTAAACTTTATTTTATGTCATCCCATTTTTCCGGGCTCTCCTTATCATGAATAAAATCTGCGATTAATACCGTATCTTTTTTCTTGAAAATCTGAAAGATGATTTTAAATGACCATTTTCTTGTATAACGATATGGTGGATTTCCTTTTTTAATAGTCTGTAATAGTGGTTTACTTTCTGGTAATTTTCTTAAAGATTTTGCTTCTTTCACCAAACCAGTTCTTATCCTTTTTGCCACTTCAGTTGAAGCACTTTTTTCATAATAGTCATTGACTTTTTTTAGCTTTTTTTGTGCTTTTCCAGATATGACGACTCTGAAAATTTTTCCTACCATTTCTCCATCTCTTTCTCCAGTTCATCAATAGTTACATAATCTCCTTGTTTAAACTGAGCAGAACTTTCTTCCAACCTTTCCATTAATTGTTCTTCTGTCATCGGTTTCCAATCAGAGTTAGCAGGAATACTATTCACGATAGCTTCCAGTTCAGCATCTTCAATTTCTTCCATATAGGTTTCAGCCATTGCATACATGACTTTCAAAAAGCGTTCATCGACTTCTTCTATTCTACGGTGTAATACTTCTTTGATTTGTGCTGTACTCATAATGAACCAATTTTTATTATGGTTTCCTAATTTGATCCATAAAGTTAACGTTTTTATTTAGAAAATAGTTATTTCCCTGGTTATTTTATTTCAGAGACTTCACTACTAACTTTTACATTTTTACACTTGCCTGGATAAGAGACAGGGTTGCATTTAGTATTTTACATTAAAAAATAAAAATTGAAACTTATGACCTGTGAGTTGCAAACGCAAGAATGAAAGGTATGTTTTCAGGGCACTAAAG
>CAZNCI010000079.1:0-7652 GCA_964571475.1 uncultured Saprospiraceae bacterium
TTTTAAAGTGGAAAATAAGGGCAAAAGAAACAGTTAAGAATGGATAGTTATTTTTAACTCATTCCATAGTGGAAAATGTGATTTTTTTTTGTTCTAACAATGAAGCGGGTCTATTTCACTTTGTCTCGCGGGATGACAATACTTTAGAACCAGCCCTGAACCTGCCCTCTACGAAATAAGACATGTTTGATTCGGAAAATGAAGGGCGCACAATGGCATGTAATCGGCAAAATGAAATGCCCGAAGATTACTGACTATTTTTTGCCGTTGACTTACCCCCTGAAGGTATCATACATCATTAAAGCAATAATACAATAGTGATACTGCATCCATTATATAGCTACCCCGAAAAGAAAAGATTATTACAAATTCTTTTTTCAATGGCCACGAATAACGCTTTCTGCGTCACAGGTAACCCCTCCTTTAATATCATTCCACATCTGCCTGTGCACCTTGTAAAATTTCTTTCTTGCCGGCGGCAATATCTTTCACACTTACGTAAGCAATAATTCTACAATTTGCCGGATCCCAGGGACCACTACCATCTGCCTGAGGCAGGGTAAATTCATAACTTTTTGTGCGGCTTTCATTTTCTGCAAGGGTACCAATGTCATCGCCCAAAGCGGAGCTGATCGCTGACCTAAGTACATTATTGTGCTCATAATCTTCTACGTGACCATCGGGGGTAGCCTGTGCGTCAATGATTTTATCCTCTACGATCACTACCGTTAATGATAAGGCAGCATCAATATTGGAGAGACCAAACATGGATACTTCGATATTAACCTTTCTGGAAGTTTGATCAAAGGTCGTTTCTACGCCCAGGAGTAACTGAGCGGGCTTTTGTGCTTCTTCGCTAATGGCTCCAGACCATTGTTGTTTAGATAGCTGTAAGTCATCACCTCCTGTGAATTCCGTTCGGTCAACAACTCCGGAAGGAATCCCCTGCGGATAGCCCAGATATTCTAAAATATCATGTCCGTCCTGTGTTCTGAAATCATAATTACTTTCGGGCAATGGATTTCCTTGTCCACCGACAAAGGTGTGCATAGTGATGGCGATGAATTTATCACCATATAAGTTTTGTAAATTTTCAATAATTTGATGCCCTTCCACGCAGGGGACACAACTTGCCCCTGAGTATTCCTCTAAAATAACGACCTTATCACCAGTGGGTGGTGTTAGAGAAATGGGGATGTAAGCTTCCTCACAGCTTCCTAAAAATAATCCCAGACCTAGAAATAATATAATAATTTTATGTTGCATGCTATTTTATTTTTATCGATTTAGAATGATGAATTGACCGTCACTTTGATTCCACTAAAAGCCGGCTCTAAGCGGCATATTCCTCCGGAGCAAACGATCCCTTCTACCTGTTTGACGTAACTGATGGAGTAGCGGTTGGCCCGGTGCGAATAATAGATGTCAAAACGGGGATAATGTGCAGCTAATTTTTGGCCATTCGCATCTTCGGGCGAGTTTTTACCGGGGTTAATATTGTACATATCTGACACCGTAAATGTCCAGTGAGGCGCCAAGGTTAGCTCCGCCAGTCCAAATGCCCAATCGCCATAATCCTGTTTAGCATTGGCTTTTTCATCCTGTCCAACACTCATATATTGAGCCTCCAGTCGTATCGCTTTTTTTCTGTTTATTTTATACAAAAACTCTCCAAAGGGAATAACGGCTTCAACCAAAGGGTAGCCAGGTTTCACTTCGTAAATTTCCTGATTGTAAGTTTGCAATTGAAGTCCTGCGGTGAATTGCCATTTGCGTTTCTTTTTGTACGTTCCTGTAAAGTGAATTTCCCGATAGAGTAAATCGTTGCTTAGATTGGTAATATTGGAGAAATTCAGGTCCAGAAGTATTTTTTTGCTGGGGCGGTAGCTGATATCGGCCTGAAAAGCCTGTTCGCCCAATTCCTGTGTAGCAGCCTGGTACCTGGAATTTAAACGGAAGGAGTTGATTCGAGTCATTGGAGGTAGGAAGTTAATCGCTCCTCTGTTTAGCAGTACGAATGGGTTAGTTCTATATTTAAAATTTTCTGTTCTTTTTCCTTCGATTGAAATACCAAATCCATGACCGGCATAACTCAGGCTTGAATAAATAACCGCCCCGGCTTCTCTGACGAATTTCCCTTTAGAGTCGGCACCGAGTGCATTGTGTTTAACGGCGTATTCATCATAAAATACCTCGGGAGATTTATATGCCCCTTCAATATACCAACTAAAAGGACCTGCGGATAAGGTGTTGTATAAGGTAAGCGCGTAGGTATTATAGGAGATACTTACGGTATCCTGGGGGGAGTAAGTACCTATTTCAGCGGCTAACTGATCAATGGATTTGCCACTTTGTGTTCTGGCTACAGCCCCAAATCCGGGAGCGATGGACCAGTTTTTGCCTTCGCCTCCACTAATATACCCTTCGAGATTGAGCCCACGAATATTGGATTCATAAACTTCAAATACATTTTTTTGACGACCGGTGAAGGCTTTTATTTGCCAATCGGGCGCAAGGTCATAGGTCACACGGGCACCGAGCAGGGCATTATCGATAAAGAGGGGGCGTTCTTCGTAAGCTCTGAAAATAACTCCACTTCCGATTTGGTCGTAAATGTGACCGACAGAGACATCTAATTTGTTGATTTTTTTTCGGAGATACCATCTTCCAATACCTTCGTCGGTAAAAGAATTTTTGGGATCGGGCAAGATTGAATTCTGAAAAAAGTCAAAACGCACGCTGGCTTCAAAATCCCCTTTTAGATAACTTACATTTAGCCAAGTGTCCGCGCCGAATAATTGATGTTCGTATTGAGGGGTGTTATTGGCACCGATCGTGGCATCTTTGATAAAGAAATTAGCATTGGACTCCAAACTACCGGAGATTTTTCCGAGGTTTTTGTCCTGCGCAAAGACGGCTTGCTGACAAAGTAATAAAAAGAATATTAGTTTTAACGAAACTTTAAGAGTACCCATGTAAAATAGTTTAACTTTGTTAATCGTTTGTGAAAGGTTGTTAATTATAGTGACAACCATTTGCTTTTACGTCAAAAAAACACTAATGTTGCCTTAGTATTTTTTTGCAAGTACAAAGAAATGCAATTATTAAGGGATTAAGAAATGAAATAATATATTCCTTGGGTAAAAGTGTTTAATTGCTGATTATTGACAATTCAAACGGTTTTTTGGAAAAATATTTATCAATGGTTACTGATTTGATTACCTTATCGTATCAATAAAATAATAAAAATAGACTTATGAATTTTATGAAATTTTCTTCTGTAGTGATTTTATTAACGCTTCTTACTTTTGGCGCAATGGCACAGTCAAAAATGCCAAGTGTTGCGCTAAAAACATTAAATGGTGAAAGCGTAGATATTACAGATTATACCAATAAGGGTAAAATTACGGTTGTTAGCTTTTGGGCAACCTGGTGTAAACCTTGTCAAAAAGAGCTAGAAGCGGTATCTGAAGTTTATCCTGACTGGGTAGAAGATTATGATATGCAGCTGGTCGCGGTAACTATTGATACCAGGAGACAATTAGCAAAGGTCGCTCCGCTTGTTGAATCAAAAGGATGGGAGTTTGATATATTATCCGACGCCAATCAGGGTATGAGGAATGCCCTTAATTTTCAATCAATCCCCTATACCATCCTGCTTGACCAAAATGGTAATATTGTCTATGAACACTCTGGGTATTTACCGGGCGATGAATACGAATTGGAGGAGAAGATTAAGGAATTAGCCGGGAAAAAATAAATCACTTTGACTCATTACCTGATTTTTCACTGGGTAATGAGTCATTTTACTCCAGCAATTGCTCTAATCGAATACCCCGGGAGCCCTTAATTAAAATAACGCTATTGGTGATATTTTGATGCTTGAACCATTTTTTCAGCAACTCGACGTTTTGAAAACATTTCATATCGAAAAGGGCGGCTATTTGGCAAAATTCCGCTCCTACAAGAATTATTTGACTAATAGCCAACTCCTGGCTTAACGCACAAATCTTTTGGTGTTCTTTTTTTGCATCCTTTCCCAATTCTAACATATCTCCAATGATAGCAATCTTTGGAGCAGCTCCAAAATCGGTATTTGCCAGGTTCCTCAGGGCTTTTTCCATGCTGACAGGATTGGCATTATAGGCATCCATTATAATGGTATTATTGGAAGGGTCCGTAATCAGTTGGGAGCGATTATTTGCAGGCTGGTATGCCTCAATTCCCTGCTTTAGTTTTTGAGGGGGTATTTTGAAATAATGACCGATGGCAATGGCTGTTTTAATATTTTCAAAATTATAATCACCAACCAATTGACTTTTAATCATTATTTCTTTTTTATTTTCGTTTAGGATGCCTGCTCCTGTAAAAGGAGGGAAACTTTTTGGGGAAATAAAAAATGCCTCCTCCAGGTTTGTTGTAGTGGAAGTATGATAAAAGTATTTATTTGGAAGACCATTGGCCAGTTTTTCCAAAAATCTTTCATCTTTATTGATAAAAGCAGTGCCATTATTCTGTTCTAACCAGCGATAGAGTTCTGCTTTTGTCCTTTTGACTCCATCGAAGCTACCAAATCCTTCGAGGTGTGCCCGACCTACATTGGTAATGCAGCCGTGGGTCGGAGCTGCAATTTGGCATAAGGCAGCAATCTCTCCCGGGTGATTAGCGCCCATTTCAATGATGGCAATCTGGGTATCTGTCGGCATGGATAGTAACGTCAAAGGAACACCGATATGGTTATTCAGATTGCCCTGAGTTGCATGGACTTTATATTGGGTTTGAAGTACGGATTTCAGGAGTTCTTTGGTAGTGGTTTTGCCATTAGTTCCGGTTAGCCCAATGATTGGGATATTAAACTGTGAGCGGTGGTGGTGTGCAAGCGCCTGCAAGGACTCCAGTACGTCATTGACGTAGAAGCAGCCTTCTTTATCCTTGAGTGCAGGGTCGTCGATAATAGCGAGGTGAGCACCCTTTTCAATGGCCTGTAATGCGTATTGATTGCCATCAAAATTATCACCTTTTAGGGCAAAAAAAAGCACATTGGGGGTGATTTTCCTGGAATCGGTGCAGATTTGGGGATGAAGCAGGAAATGTTGGTATAGTTTTTTTATTATATCCATTGTTACATTTTTTGCGTGAGGGATAGGAAGGACCACGCACAGCGTGGGTCGCGCTTTTGAGCGTGACGGTACTCCTGTATAGCCCGACCGTAGGGCACGCCCAAATATTCCCTATCAAAAAAGTCCTTACACTACGGCTGCAATGTAAGGACTTTTGAATTATTTCAGGCTAACAAATTAGTCTATTTATATCTATTTCTTCTTTTCTTCTTTTTGGTCTTAAATTCGTTTCCTGATTTGAATTCGTTTCCTTCAGGAGAACCAACGCGAATCATGGCACACCGGAAACCGATAGAGCGATCAGCTTTATCTTCTTCCTTGAACCTACGAGTACCCGGAGACAACCAATAAACTCTATCTGCCCAGGATCCACCTTTATAGACACGAGATTTGTCACTAATCAAGGTTGTCTTGCCGTAAGCGTAAGTTACTTCAGAGTTTTTGTCACCATCTAAATAGTTATAGACCTGACCACTTTTGTAGTTGTCTCGGGTAGCCGCTTCGTCATCACTGATGTCTTGATATCTAATTCTACCTAAGCTATCTTTATCAGCTACACGACCATCTTCCAATACTTTTTCGCGAAATTTATTACCACGGTAAGGGTTGAGGTCCTGATTTTCTGCATCACTCAAAGTTAAACTTGTTAAAGGACGGTACAAATCAAGCGTCCATTCATTGACATTACCCGCCATGTTATAAAGACCAAAGTCGTTGGGCATGAAAGACCGCACTTCAGCAGTAGGACAGGCTTTGTCGTTCAAATTACCGGCAGTACCCATATAATCTCCTTTTGCCTTTTTGAAGTTAGCAAGGATACGTCCCTGATTTTTATCACGGATTTGGTATCTAACCGTATTACCATTCCAAGGATAGATTTTTCTATCGGAGATCAATTCGTCTTCGCCGATTTTATTTCCCTGAAGGGCAAGAGCAGCATATTCCCACTCCGCTTCAGTTGGAAGGCGGTATTCAGGAAGGAGGATACCATCATCGAACCTCACCTTTCTTTCTCCACCTGTTTTAAGGTCTTTTAGATTTTTACGAACATTCCCTTCGTATTGCCCCTGAAGGTAAGCTTCTGTATTGAAGTTATCTTCATCTCTTTGCTCTGGGTTTACGTTCAAGATCCCCTTTTCGATAAGAATCATTTCGTTTACACGATCGGTACGCCACTTACAGAAGTCGTTGGCTTGTAGCCAATTGACACCTACCACTGGATAGTCATCGTAAGCCGGGTGACGGAAATAAGTTTCAACGAGCGGCTCGTTATAAGCTAACTCCTCCCGCCATACCAAAGTATCGGGAAGTGCATTGAGATAAACTTCAGGGAAAGACTCGCCAAAAGTACGGTTTAACCAATAAAGGTATTCACGGTAGTTGTGGTTGGTCACTTCCGTTTCATCCATATAGAAAGAAGAGACGGTAACTCTTCGTGGAATATTATTCCAGTCGTACATAACATCCTGTTCGGTAACACCCATAGCGAATGTTCCACCTTCGATTAATACGAGATTAGGACCGGTCACCTGACCTTTATAGTCCAGTTTTTCAAAACCACCCCATTTGGTATCATTGAGATTCCAACCGGTGATATCGGATTTTTCTTTTCGTCCGCAAGAACTAATTACCAGGGTAAGCCCGAAAAAGATAGCAGTAAGCTTCAACAAGTTTTTCATTATTTTTTCAATGTTTAATTATAGTATTTTGAAAAATGAAGAGCAAATATAGGCTAAAAATTAAAGAAAATTAATAAAGCCTAAAATTTAACACATCAGCCACTCAAAATATTGCCTAAATGCAATATCATGACCATATTTTTATCATAATTTATTCGAATTTCACCGTTTAGGGTAAAAAAACTTTCCCTGCAACAGTTTATCTAAATATTTTAAAACAATCACTGTAACGATTACTGCGTTTTTTTTGTTTAAAAAAGTCGCTGTCTTCCAGGTTGAAACTTAGGGAAATTTCGTGTGTCCCTCCGGTTCCGCCTGTTACAGATGCTAATTTTGAAATAGTTATATCATAGCTATAGCCCAATTTCACGATGCCCCGTTTAAAGCCAAAAAGACCAATAATTGCATCAGCGTTTGAAAAGGCATACCGATACCATAATCCGGCAAAGAAATCTCCAAGTCCGAAGTAGGCACCGCCATTGATTTGAGCAAAATCACTTTGCCTGATAAAGAGTAGATTCGGAGATAAAAACGTAGAAGGCCTTCTGTTATTGCCTTTTTTAAGAATAAATTGTGCTCCTGCCTGCAAAGAAATAGCTAAGGGAATACCTGTATTTAGGTTTGGATTGATATCCAAAAGGCTTTCATCAGGTGAATTAAGGTGTTTTACGCCTATCCCTCCATAAAATTTCGGGGTATAAAATAACATACCCATAGAGATATCAGGGATGGTTTTGTTGAGAGATTCCGGGATTCTTTCTTCGGAGACATTGGGATTCCCCTGGGCATCGGTTTGGTTAAATATAGGATTGAGCTGATCCACAAAAACGAGTCGATCCCAATCGAGACTTGA
>CAZNCI010000079.1:7752-13341 GCA_964571475.1 uncultured Saprospiraceae bacterium
CGGTGCCAGTGCAATGCCGGAAAATGCGGGATTGAGTAATAGAGGGGAGCTGTAGTATTGGCTAAAAACGGGATCTTGGGCAAAAGCAAGACCTGCCATAGATATGATGCCAAGCATTAATATTAATCTTTTCATAGAGGTGCGCGTTTCAGTTTTCCCTGTCATTTAGTTATAAGCTAATTAACATTTAGCTATAAAGGTAATTATTTTTTTTGTAATTTTAGTTTGACAAAATTCTACTTTAACGTGAATTTGGCAATAGAAACGACTAAATAGGCAGTATTTTAGTTAAAATTCTAAAATTGATACGGCAAAATAGTCCCTTGGCGTTTAATTCAGCAAAGTACTTTTTGTCTTATTATAATATCTAAGTGGGTGATTATCTTTGCCAATAGTGTGTCCATTGTAAAAACGTAAAATTAACTCAGATGCAAAAAAAATTGCTTACAATCGTTTTTGGTTTATTTATTTTTCAATCATTTTTAGCTGCACAGGAGTTGCGAATTCCCGTTGCATTTAACTGGCAGGATGAACCTGTTTTATTGGATGATGGGAAGACGGAGATGTGGCTTTTTGAAGGAGCCGGTGTTTCGGGGATGAATGGAGGTTTACCTCTTTCGACCGCTCGATTTGATTTGCCTTATGATGCCGATATTCAGGTGAGTCTTCAGCAGGCTCAATACGAATCCTTCCCGATGAAGTCTAGCGATTCGGATGAATTTCTTGATACAAAAATTAATTTTCAGGTGATATCCAATCATCATCATGGAAAATATTACGGAAAGGTAATTTATACTCCAATCATTAAACAGGGAGGTGTGTATAAAAGATTAGTGAATGCCACACTATATATTAGTTATACTGCCCGCCCTCAATTGGATTTTAGAGACCTTCCGACCTATACTTCTGCTCTGAGCAGTGGTGCTGTTTATAAAATGGAGATTTCAGAAACGGGGATTTATAAATTAACCTACTCTTACCTTAAAAATGAATTAAATATCTCGGATATAGATAATATTGATCCACGAAAAATCCAATTATTGGGAAATGGCGGAGGCATGTTACCCATTGACCCTGATGACGATCGGACCGATGATTTAAAAGAAAACAAAATTGTCATTATAGGCGAGGAAGATGGTCGTTTTGATGCCGGCGATTATATTTTATTTTATGGTTATGGCCCCAATAGGTGGCAGTATGATAGTGAATCGGGGCTATATTCGGAGCGGTTAAATTTTTATGACACGAAGACGGCTTATTTTTTAAAAATCGCTTCAACCAATGGACTTCGGTTACAAGAAGTAGCCTCGGAGGCGAGCCCTAATACTTTCGCAGAAGGATTTAATGATTTTGTCCGTTTTGAAGAAGAGAGCCTGAACGTATTTAAGGACTGGGAGCGGACGGAGGGTTCCGGAACCACCTGGTTCGGTGATTATTTCCGGGTGGGGCGGGAGAAAGAGTACGCCTCTTTATTCAATATTCCTAACCTGAAGGTTTCGGATTCCGTATTTGTAGAGGCGCGGATGGCGTTGCGTTCGGATGTAAAGTCTAATTTTCAGTTGCTTTTGAATGGGCAAAACTTGAGTAGTAACAAAGCAGGTCGAATTTTGACCCTTGCAGGAAATGGGGATAATACGACTGATTATTATAAGTTCGCCTATGTCAAACAGCCAATGGTTTTAAGCAGCGAAAATATTGATGCTAAAATAATTTATCCATTTCCCGCAGGCGCTTCTTCTAGTGAAGGCTGGCTGGACTATATTCAATTGAATGTTAGAAGAAACCTCGTGCTTTCAGGAGATCAAATTAGTTTTCGGGATTTGAAAACGGTCGGCACAGGAAATATCACCCAATTTACCTTTTCGAATGCTTCCAATGCGAAGGTGTGGATGTTGGATGATACCGGGGCGGATGTTGGTATCGCAGTAAACCATGAAGGAGGAAACCTTAAATTTAGTTATAAAACGGAAGACATTCATGAATTTGTAATTTTCAATCCGGAAGGAACATTACTTCAACCCAAGGCAAAGGGTTTAATCACGCCTCAAAACGTACATGGTATCGCAGCGGCTGATTTGGTGATTGTATATCACCCTGATTTCAAAGAAGCAGCCGAACGTTTGGCGCAACAAAGAAGAGATAGGAATGGTTATGAAGTCGTGCTGGTAGATGTTTTTCAGATTTATAATGAGTTTTCATCCGGCGCACAGGACCCTGGAGCAATTCGAAATTTTGCCAGAATGCTTTATGACCGGGATGTTGATTTCAGGTATTTATTATTATTTGGTGATGGATCTTTTGATTATAAAAACATATACGGGCTGGGAGCTCATTTTATCCCAACCTTTGAAGTGAATGACAATAATCCATTATATGCCTACCCGACGGATGATTATATGGCCATATTATATCAGTCCACCCATGCCAGTTTTGTACGGGAGGATATGCACATTGCGATTGGTCGATTACCGGTGAAGAATATGGAGGAGGCAGAAAATGCGGTTGACAAATTGATTAGTTATGACAATATGAAGGTTAGTTATAGCGACTGGCGAAATAGGCTGGCATTTTTTGCAGATGACGAAGATTCCAACAGGCACATCAAAGACGCCAATTATGTAGCAGACATCGTACGGTCAGATTATCAAAAATTTAATGTTGATAAATTATATATCGATGCATTCCCACAGGAGAGTACACCGGCAGGTGATTTATCACCACAGGTAAATGGGGCTATCAATAAAAATATGTTTAAAGGAGCACTGGTCTTGGCTTATTTGGGACATGGAGGCCCTAAGGGCTGGGCGCAGGAGCGAATCTTGACCAATACGGATATTTTGGGATGGACTAACCCTACACATTACCCTATATTCATCACAGCGACTTGTTCTTTTGCCCCCTTCGATGACCCCTCTATTGAGGCTTCAGGTGAGCATGTTTTTTTACAAAAGAATGGAGGAGCTGCCGCATTGTTTACGACAACCCGCTCGGTCTATGCACATCAAAACAGGGCATTGACCAAAGCAACCGCTGAATTTTTATTAAGTGATGACATTCATCATACAAAGACAATGGGGGCTGTATTATTAAAAGGGAAAAATGCTGTTATTTCTTCAACCGGTGAAAATACGAGAAAATTCATGCTCATCGGAGATCCATCTCAAGTCGTTGCTACGCCTCAATATGAGATAAGAACAACCATGATTAATAATAGTCCGGTATCAGCTCAAATTCCCGATACACTACGAGCTTTAGAAACGGTCACGATTGGAGGGGAAGTCCTTGATTCCCTAGGTCAGGTATTTACCTCTTTCAATGGAGTGATTTACCCTACTATTTTTGATAAAGTTGCGGTCTTTACGACTTTGGGACAGGATGCAGGCAGTACGCCTTATGATTATGCTTTGCAGAAGAGTGTATTGTTTAAGGGAAGAGCGACGGTAACAAATGGGCAATTTAGTTTCACCTGCGTGATTCCCAAAGATATTAACTTTGAATATGGTCATGGAAAAATCAGTTATTACGCTTCCGATACCACCCAATTAATCGATGCAGCTGGTTATTATACAGATGTGATAATAGGCGGAACAAATCCGGATGGCTTTGCCGACGACCAAGGACCTCAGGTGGAGGTTTATATGAATTCAGAAGATTTTGTTTTTGGAGGAATCACCAGTCCAAATCCGACATTATTGGTAAAATTGGAGGACGATTATGGTATCAATGTCGTTGGCAATAGCATCGGTCATGATTTAGAAGGTTTTTTAGATGCCAATACACAGAAGACCTATTTGCTGAATGATTTTTATGAAGCCGAACAGGATGATTATCGTAAAGGCATGGTTCGTTTCCCCCTAAAAGATATCGCTCCCGGCTTACATAATATAAAGGTAAAAGCCTGGGATGTGTCCAATAACTCCGCAGAGGGATATACGGAGTTTGTGGTTGCAGAATCAGCCAGTGTCGCATTGGAACACGTATTGAACTACCCCAATCCGTTTTTTGATCACACCTGCTTTCAATTCGATCATAACATGGCGGGGCTGGAAATGAATGTGCAAATAAAAATATATACCAATTCGGGCAAATTAGTAAAAACAATTGAACAAGAAATGGTCACAGAAGGTAGCCTGCGACAAGATAATTGTATCGAATGGGATGGCTTGGATGATTACGGGGATCAATTGGCAAGAGGAGTGTATATATATAAGGTGTATATCAAAGCGACAAATGTGACAAGTCGAGAAATAAAAGGAGAGAGTGAGTTTGAGAAGTTGGTGATATTGAAATAGACAGTTTTCAGTTGGCAGTCTTCAGTGGGCAGTCTTCAGTTGGCAGTTGGCATAAGGTGACATCTTTTTGAGGGAGGGGAAAAAAGAAGAGCAAAAGGTGTTATCTTATGACGAGTGGGCAGTGGGCAGTCTTCAGTGGGTAGTTTTCAGCCAAAGCATTATTTTTTTGCTGAAGCAAAAAAATAATGGGACTGAAGACTGAAGACTGAAGACTGAGGACTGAAGACTGAGGCCTGAAGCCTGAAGCATGAAGACTAAAGCTCATTTTTCTATAATATAATTGGATGTAATTGAAATAAGTTGTCTATTTTTTCGTATCTAAAAGAGTGGCATGGTAATTGTTATATGATTATAATAAAAATTATTAGTTTTGCGACTGCTTTACCATTGCGGAAGTGATGGGAAAAATATTAAACATACTACTTTATATAGTATCTCATGGTGAATCATCTGATAGAGAAAACAATTGGATGAGCTCATAAAATTATTGTTCAATGAAATTAATACTCAAATCTACATTATTATTACTTTTTGCTATTTTGGCAATGAATACAAGTGAGGCACAATGCACGCAATTAGATGATGGAAGCTGGATCGATGCAAGTGGAGCACCGTGCGTCAATTCGGTTGTATCAGCTGTCCCTTTTTTACGAATTGTAGCGGATGCCCGTTCTGCGGGAATGGGTGATGTCGGCTTAGCCATATCTGCGGATCCAAATGCGATGCACTTTAATGCATCAAAATTAGTTTTTGCGGAAAAGAAAGCCGCTTTATCGGCGACTTATACGCCTTGGTTACGATCATTAAATTTAAACGATGTTTATCTAGCCTATTTAACGGGATATTTTCAATTGGATAAATTACAGGCGATTGGTTTTGGTCTCCGGTTTTTCTCCTTGGGAAGTATTCAATTTACAGATGTAAATGGTACACCTTTGAATGTGGGTAAACCAAATGAGTTTGAGTTATCATTGGCCTATTCAAGAAAATTAAGTGATTATTTTTCTGCGGGTATTACCGGTAAATTTATTTATTCAAATTTGGCTGCTGGAAATGAAACAGAAAATGGAGATATAATTGACCCGGCAGTAGCAGGAGCGGCAGATGTATCTTTTACTTATAAAAAAGATGATTTAGCCGTTGCTTTAGCGCTTACAAATATTGGCTCTAAGATTACTTACACGCGCCAGATCGTGAAAGATTATTTGCCTGCCAACCTCGGTATTGGAGCAGCTTATACGATGGAGTTGGATGGATTCAACAAATTGACACTGGCGGCAGATATTAATAAATTAAT
>CAZNCI010000080.1:0-13260 GCA_964571475.1 uncultured Saprospiraceae bacterium
TTATTGCCTGAAAACTGTAAGACGTACTTCGAATGAAGGGAGGAGTTGTCATAATACCGCACCGATGGTGCTTTTTTGTTTCGCATCACTCGTAGCGGCGACTTCAGTCGCCGTCCGAGTATCAGCACGCAGTGCGCAGATATAAAAATAACGAATAGCACTTTTGAGGTTTGATTTGGCAACTTATTGCCTTAAAAATTGTAAGACGCACTGCGAATGAAGGGAGGAGTTGTCATAATGCCGTACCGATGGTGCTTTTTTGTTTCGGAGGAATGGCAGTAAGTCATTTGATGGCGACAAATATGCAGTATCTGAAACCAGTTTGAACTCACTTTTTTTCTACAATATCAAAAGAAAGTTTATCTTTGTTGTACATTTCGTCACGCTGGGGCAATGAACACTGCTTTCAGGAATAAAAATAGGATACAAAATGAGTTGTAAATTGAAAAGAACGGTTTTACTGTTATTTCTGTCATGGGGTGTTTCTACTTATGTCGGGGCGCAAATTTATGAGGGCATCACTGCTTTTCAGGCGGATAGTCTGATTAACGCCAATGTTGATAATCCCAATTTTGTGATTTTGGATGTGCGTACGCCGGGTGAATATAATCCACAACATTTGGAAGGGGCTATTAACCGGAATTTCTATGATTCAGATTTTGATAGCCAACTGGATGCGCTGGATAAGGAGAAGATGTATCTGATTCATTGTAAATCTGGCGGAAGAAGTGGTGTTACACTGGGTAAGATGGAGACTTTAAATTTTGCGCAGGTATATGATATGCTGGGTGGAATGAATGCGTGGAACGCGCAGTCTTATCCAACTACCGCTGAATTTGCACCTCGATTAATGTTTGTTACCGAAGATCAATTTCCCCTCAAGGAAGTTCCTATTGGTGCAGTAGATACCATAGAGGTGACTGTCACGAATCGGGCTAATTCCGTATTGGCGTTTACTGCTTTTAGTGATTTGGCGGGAACGGAATTCGATACAGATTTTGATATGGGAACGACATTGGAGGGCGCAGCGGATTATACCTTTCATATTTTTTATACCCCGGCGGATGAAGAGGCGGATGTTTTGGATTTTAGTGTAGGAAGTAATGGCGGCGATCTTGTAGCCCATATCGAACGAAAGGGCATCATTGTATTAAGAACAGAAGATAACGATATTTCTTCCAGTATTCGATTAGTTCCCAATCCTGCCAGAGAAAGTATTCAATTGCAGGGTTTGCAGGCTGGGGAAGTGGACGTTAGGATAGTGAGTTTGAGTGGGC
This sequence comes from uncultured Saprospiraceae bacterium, assembly GCA_964571475.1. Classification (GTDB taxonomy): domain Bacteria; phylum Bacteroidota; class Bacteroidia; order Chitinophagales; family Saprospiraceae; genus JALVDO01. The sequence continues at coordinate 1,278 of CAZNCI010000080.1, forward strand.
AGCCCGTCTATGAGCAGCCGAATGTTAAAAGTGAAGAAACAATAGATATTTCAGCTTTACGCAAAGGTGTTTATTTTGTGAATGTGGTGACCCAAAAAGGAAGTGGAAGTGTAATTTTGATTGTAAAATAATAAAATCGTACAATATAATGAAAAAGAAAATTTTAATCGGATTAGGTGTTTTATTTGTGCTCATTCAGTTTATTAACCGCATTGATAAGTCGAGTCCTGAATTGGATGCTTCTAAAGATTTTTTGGTGGCAAATAATGCTCCGGAGAAAGTGGTAGCTGTGTTCAAACGCGCTTGTTATGATTGTCATTCCTACCAGACCCGTTATCCCTGGTATTCCAATGTGGCGCCGATTTCCTGGCTACTTGCAGATCATATTAGTGAAGGACGGGAAGAAATGAATTTATCCTTATGGATGGATTTTTCGGATAAAAAGAAGAAGAAAAGATTAGAAGATATGGTGGATGCCATGGAGAATGGATGGATGCCGTTGGGCTCTTATACCATGATTCATCGGGATGCTTTATTGCCTTTTAAACTTAGGTTTGAAATAGCGGACTGGTTGAAAACGCTGTGATTTTTGCATAAGCGATGGTAAGTAGTGCCCCCTTAGGGGCAGCCCAAAGGGCCGAGCTTGCGAGCTACTGGACGTAGCGACCCGAAGCGACGAAGGAGTGGAGGGATATGCCCAAAAAAATAAAAAAAATAAATTATGAGTCAAAAAAATCATATTGCCAGAGTTGATTATAATGATTTTATATCAGGAGATGAAAATAAACGGGCGCAATTTATCCAAACCTTTGGGGATTCCTTCTCGAATATGGGGTTTGCGATAGTTGCTAATCACGGGGTTTCGGAGGCATTGAGAGATCAATTATTTGATGTGGCAATTCAGTTTTTTGATCAGGATAGGGAAGAGAAAATGAAGTTGGAAGACCTGAAAAATGCCGGGCAACGCGGTTTTATTAGTCCGATGCGGGAGACGGCGAAGGGATATGCTGTGCCGGATTTGAAGGAGTTTTACCATATCGGGCAGATGGTGGAAGATGGTGATCCAATCAAGGAGGAGTATCCGGAGAATATTTGGCCCGAGAATATGCCGAAATTTAAGGAAGTAGGTGTAAAGGTGTATCGGACATTTGAAAAAACAGGCAGTAATTTGTTAAAAGCGATCGCCTTATATTTAGAACTTCCCGAGGATTATTTTGAGGCTAAAATCCATCATGGAAATAGTGTATTGAGGCTGTTGCATTATTTTCCATTGGATGATGTTGATGGATTGCCAAAGGGGGCTGTGCGGGCAGCAGCTCATGGTGATATAAATCTGATTACATTACTAATGGGCGCCAATGCTGCCGGATTGCAGGCACAGACATTGGATGGGCAGTGGCTTGATGTGGAAGTCGCTCCGAATGAGATCGTCATTAATATTGGGGATATGTTGGCTCGGTTGACGAATAATAAATTGCGTTCCACCATTCATCAGGTGGTGAATCCTACTGATCCGGAATTATTGAAGCAACCGCGGTATTCGACGCCCTTCTTTTTGCACCCTCGCTCGGATATGGATTTGACCTGTCTGAGTAGTTGTGTGACGGAAGAACGACCAAAGTCTTACCCCGATACAACGGCAGGGGCGTTTTTGGAAGAGCGGTTGAGAGAGTTAAAATTAAAATAATTGTCAATTTTTGCAACCTTTTGTTATAAAAGGGCATCTTTATAATAGATGAAGCAGTTATTTGGTGGAAAAAATGCTTGTATTTGTCGAAAAATAGTGAAGAATAACCACTTTTGACTTACATTTGATGTGACTTCTGGTAGAAGTTTATATGGACAACTAAAATTGATAAATAAATTGAAAACCCGAAATTTTTTACTCGTATTATTGTTTTTAGGAAGTTTGTTTTCCTTTTTGTATGTTAATTATGATGCACATTTAAATAAAGATACTGCTTCATTTGAAGATGTTGAAGCGGAATTGATGTTAGAGGAAGAAGATGTTTCAAACACGTCTATTATGCCGGATGTCCATATACTTTATAAGGTGGGAACCGTAGTGAAGCACTTATTGCCTATTTCGGAATAAAATTTGCGTTTTCAAGGTAAAAAAGCGACATTATCCTTTGTGGGTAATGTCGCTTTTTTGATGGTAGTGCACCAAAAGTAATGCTGCTGCAAAAGAGGAAGTCACTAAAAGTTCCTTTTTAAATTGTCTTATAGACTTAATTCTTTTTCGACAAGCCGAATGACTTCCTGCATATCTTTTGAGTTATTTTTGAAGTCGAGCTTACCCACTTCCAGTGTTAGTAATTTGCCCTCATCGTAGGTTTCTATCCAGCTTTCGTATCTGTCGTTCAATCCCTTGAGGTAATCCAGGCTCATATTGCCTTCGTAATCTCTTCCCCTTGATTGAATATGGGAGACGAGGGTAGGGATGTCGGCCTTTAAATAAATCAATAAATCAGGTGGTTGTATCTGCGAAGACATGGTCTCGAAGAGGCTGAAGTAGTTTTGAAAGTCTCTACTGGCCATTAGTCCCATTTCGTGTAGATTGGGGGCGAAAATATAGGCATCTTCATAGATGGTACGATCCTGAATGACGGTTCGGTTGCCTTCCAGGATTTTCAATACTTGCTGGTATCTGTTGTTAAGGAAGAAAATTTGCAGATTGAATGACCAACGGTGCATATCCACATAAAAATCGCTTAGGTATGGATTATTGTCGGTTGTTTCAAAGTGCACCTCCCAATTGAAGTGTTTGCCCAATTTGCTACACAGGGTTGTTTTGCCTGCTCCAATATTTCCGGCAATTGCGATATGTTTTACTTTCGTCATAGCATGTCAATTTATTGTTTGTTTACTTCATACACCGTTTAGCGCAGGTGCGAATTTAGTATTTTAAAGTAGGAGGACAAAATTTAGTTGCAATTATTCTATATTGTACGGGATGTTGATTAGGAGTGGTCGTATTTTTTTATGATTTTTCAGGGCACTTTTTTTGAAAATCGGTTATTATTGCTACATTCACCGAGGAAATGGTAGTGACTATCTAATTATTTTTTATGAAAATCGATAAGGACTTAATTTTACGACTGGAACATTTAGCCCGATTGGAGCTTTCTGATCGGGAACGCTCAGCGATGGTCAAGGATATGAAAAATATTCTTGGTATGATCGAACGCCTTAAAGAGGTAGATACGGAAGGAATAGCTCCCCTTGTCTATTTAAATGAGGAAGAGCATCAACTCAGAAATGACGAGGTGAAAAATGAACTTTCCATCGAAGAGGCATTAAGGAATGCACCAAAGACGGAGGGTAATTACTTTATTGTTCCAAAAGTAATTACCAAACCCAAAGGATGATATGTAGGGATGGTTAGTTTTTGGGGTTCTTTATAAAATTGAGTATTATTCATAAAAAAATAAGTATGAACGAACTAATTCGTTTCTCCAACCTACGAAAGACCTATATCATGGGTACTAACGTCGTCAATGCATTGCAAGACGTGAGTTTATCCATCGAAAAAGGGGACTATGTGTCACTGATGGGGCCCTCCGGCTCCGGTAAATCTACCCTGATGAATTTATTGGGCTGTCTCGATACGCCTACATCCGGTAAATACTGGTTGAATGGAACAGAGGTAAGCACCATGGATGATGATGAGCTGGCGCACGTCAGGAATAAAGATATTGGGTTTGTTTTTCAAACTTTTAATTTGCTGCCACGACTGAGTGCACTGGAAAATGTGGCTTTGCCATTGGTTTATGCCGGAGTGGGCAAGGCTGATCGCGAGCAACGAGCCAATGAAGTTTTGGAGCTGGTTGGCTTGAAAGGAAGGGTCGATCATCGACCCAATGAATTATCCGGAGGGCAGCGGCAGCGGGTCGCCATCGCCAGAGCTTTGGTGAATAATCCTGCCTTGATATTGGCGGATGAACCCACCGGGAATCTGGATACCAAAACATCGGTTGAAATCATGGAGATTTTTGAGAAACTACACGATGCCGGGAACACCATTATTATCGTCACCCATGAGCCGGATATAGCGGAGCATACGCATCGTATAGTCCGATTGCGGGATGGCTTGGTGGAGTCGGATAAAATTAATACCGATATAGTCAGGGCAGCACAAAGATAAATTTATGGCATTTAAAGTATATACAAAGACCGGAGATAAAGGAGAAACCGGGCTATTTGGCGGCAAACGCCTCTCAAAGGGTCATTTGCGCATAGAATCCTATGGGACAGTCGATGAGCTTAATTCCTATATTGGATTGATTCGGGATAATTACGATTTGGTTGTTTTGAAAGAGGTACAGGATCGTTTATTTTCCATAGGGGGGATGTTGGCGACGGATCCTGCGAAGCAATTAATGCCTTTGGATTTAAACCCGGAAGATATAGAATTACTAGAAACACATATAGACAAATGGGAGGAAGAATTGCCTGCCTTGAAGAATTTTATTTTACCGGGGGGGCATACGACGGTTTCCTTTTGCCATATTGCCCGATGTGTCTGTCGGCGGGCAGAAAGGCGCGTAGTAGAATTGGGGAGTCAGGAGGAAGTACCCGAATTAATTATACAATATTTGAATAGATTGTCTGATTTTTTATTTGTTCTTTGCAGAAAGATCGGAAAAGATCTTGGTGTAGAAGAAATAATTTGGAAACCAAGGGGTTAGGGGTGTTTAATTTTATGAATAATTCATGCGTCATATTATTGTTTTGTAGTAATGCCGACCATGATAGTTAATATTGGTATGTTAAATAATATTTAATGTTAAAAAAATGTTATGTAATTAGAGATTATTTTTGTTTCTTTGGCACAAAGGAGCAGGACTTGAGAGATCCTCTACTATCTATGTTTTTTTAAACAAAACCATTAAAAATTTGCTACATGATTCCAATTAAGAAAAAGTGGCTTGAAACTAAAATTGCCCTTAGTCAAACAATTCAGAATATTTTAGATTTAAATCACAAAAAGAAATATTTATCATTTTTGAAAAAGAGAAAAGCGGAGGATGCAATTGAGAAAGAAAAGGCTTTGGAAGAAGAATTGCGAGTTTTAAATAAAATTGCTGCACAGCAAGCTAAAATGTTAAAAAAATACGAGGCGGTCTTGGCGCATGTTGAATAGTTGAAATGTGGGATATAAAGTAAAGGAGATATTTTATTCTCTTCAAGGTGAAGGGGCTAATGCCGGGCGGCCTGCTGTTTTTTGCAGATTTACCGGATGTAATTTGTGGAGCGGAAGAGAGCAGGATCGCTCTGACGCCGTCTGTCAATTTTGTGATACTGATTTTGTAGGCATTGATGGCGGGAACGGCGGCAATTACTCAGCAGTTGATTTGGTGGATAAAGTGATAAGTCTTTGGCCGCAAGAGACAGAAGCACCCGTTTATGTAGTTTGTACGGGTGGAGAACCTCTATTGCAGCTAGACCAGATTTTGGTAGATGCATTTCATAAGAAGGACGTTATTGTCGCCATTGAAACGAATGGGACACTTTTGCCTCCGAAAGGGGTTGACTGGGTTTGCGTAAGTCCTAAGGCTAATGCCGACTTTATTTTGCAAGAGGGCAATGAACTGAAATTAGTTTTCCCGCAGGAATATGCAAGTCCTGAAAAATTCACCGATTTAAAATTTGATTATTTTTATCTTCAGCCCATGGATGGGGACGCGATTGATTTGAATACGGTAAAAACACTGGCATACTGTATGGAACACCCCAAATGGCGCATGAGTGTGCAACTTCACAAAATATTAAATATCGAGTAAGAGCTTGTTTGGAGCTTACTTCTTTGAAAACCAACATTTTAAGAGCCTGGCGTCGAGAAAATATAGCCATTTACCCCGGTAAACACCTATATTTTCTCTTAGCCAAAACCTTAAACTGCTGATTTTCAATACGAAGGCACTCCAAACATGCTCTAAGAAAAAAAGAAGACTCTGCATCTATAAAAAGGTGCAGAGTCCCAAAAACGCGCTCTCTCTGATGTTAAAATCTTCTGTTTTTATTTGAATTTAAGAGGAAGGGCTTATAGCCTGAGTGCTAAGATATTTAAATTAATGTTTTAATTCAAGTATTTTGGAACTAAATTGAAGTATTTGTCAGTATTATAGGCTTTAGCCCAAATAATCCATAGGTTTTTGCGAGGAAATGAAAGAAAAATGCCGAAAGCTTGTCCAACTTCCGGCATTTTTTTATTGCTACTTATTATATATTCAAAGATTGTTTTAAATACCGTTGGTACTTTCGTTTATAGACTTTATAAATACGTTTGAGTTTATTGTAACTATCGTCTTTGAGTGGGGTGAATCCCTGCTGTAACATCCAATCATCGTTGTAAATTTTTCCAAGGTAACGACTTCCGTGGTCGGGGAATAAAACAACGACAACATCTGTGGGTTTTAGTTCTTTTTGGATTTTGAAAACAGCTTCCAGCGCTGATCCACTGGAATAACCCAATAATAAACCTTCCATTCTAGCCAAGGCTCGTGCACGTTGGGCACTTTTTCGATCGGTGACTTTGATGAAGTCATCAATATACTCAAAAAGAACATTATCGGGAATGATCGTTTTTCCAAGACCTTCTACCTTATAGGAGTAGATTTCATTTTCGTCAAATTCACCCGTTTCCCAGTATTTTTTCAAGACGGAGCCGTAGGCATCAACGGCGATGATTTTAATAGCTGGATTTTTTTCTTTGAGAAATTTTGCCGTTCCGGAAAGGGTGCCACCAGTACCTGCACAGCAGACATAATGGGTGACTTTCCCTTCGGTTTGCTCCCATATCTCCGGTCCGGTTGAATGATAATGGGCATTGACGTTATCGGGGTTGAAATTCTGACCAATATAGAAAGAATTTGGGGTATCTCTGGCTAACTGCTCCGCCCTTGAGTAGTAGGAGCGGGGGTCTTCTGGTTTTGCATCTCCCGGGCAAACAACAACTTTTGCGCCGAGTGCTTTTAATAAAGAGAGTTTTTCCTGAGAGGCTTTGCTGGTGACCGTGAGGATGCACTTATAACCTTTTATGGCGCTTACCATTGCCAGACTATATCCGGTGTTTCCGGAGGTGGCTTCGACAATTGTTGCGCCGGGTTTAAGCTTGCCTGATTTTTCTGCCTGCTCAATCATATACAGGGCAATTCTGTCTTTGGCGGACTGTCCCGGATTAAATGCTTCGACTTTTCCAAGAATAGTGGCGGGAATTGCTTCACAAACCCTGTCAAGTTCGATGAGCGGGCTTTTGCCGATTGTTTCTAATACACTTTTGTAATACATACCAAGGGTTTTCGTTACTATTATTTTGCAGTCTGGCTAATAATGAAATAATTATTATTAACAATGGCTACGACCAATAAAATATTTAAATAACTCAATAGATATTGTAAGAAACACTTTGGTGTTTTTTGCGTAATCTACTCAGGCGCTAAGGTATGAATTATATTGTTAAACTGCAATTATTCTGTCAATACTAAAGGGTGAAGTGTAGGATTCTTCTTACTTTTGCCTTATCAGGGTGGATGGTTGACGTTAATAGAAGAGGGGTGCAATGGATGGTATGTTGTCTCAAAATTCAATTATGGTAAAAAATAAGATTTCGATAAAAGCCAGGCTTATATTATACAATAAGGGGAAAATTTTATTGCTCAAGCAAACAAAACCCAATGGGGGAAATTATTCTCTTGTAGGGGGCACTGTTGAGTTTGAGGAGTTTGCAAAGGAGGCATTGATTCGCGAGAGTTATGAAGAGGCGGGCATTGTCCTGAAAGCAAAGGATTTAACGCTGGTACATGTATTGCAAAAAAACAAAAAATCGGAGCAACGCCTGGTTTTGTATTTCAAGGCTAAGAAGTGGAATGGCGATATAAAAACGAGAGAACCACATAAATTCATTGATGCTATTTGGTTTCCGCTGGATGATTTACCTAAGAATATTACCCCTACGGTAAAGCAGGCTTTGATGAAATCGAGGAAGGGGATTTTATTTTCAAAACTGGGTTAAAAACAGGCATAAAAAAAGCAGCATTTATTGAAAATGCTGCTTTTTTTATGAATGTTCGAAACTAATTACTCCGTCTTGGAGTTGCTTCTTGAACAACTTTTTTTACCACCTTTACAGCAGGCTCCTCCTTTCTTTCCGCCCTTACAGCAAGCGCCCTTTGCTCCTTTTTTGCTACAAGATTTTGCACCTTTATCTCCAGCACAGCTTTTTCCACCTGCTTTTTCAGCAGCGACAAAAGCTCCAGATTCAGCATCAAAAATAACTTTAGTCATTTTAACTGCACCTGATTTTTCACAAACGCTTTTCTGATAATAAGAAGTTGTACCAGAGTGCTGGCATACTTTTGCTACGATATTTTCATCAGCTGCTGCTACTTTGGCTGCCATATCAGCTGCTTTTTCCGTTGATACTTTCACTTCTGTTTGCGCGTTTACATTTACTGCTGCTAATCCGAATACAAATAGTGAAAGGATGAATAATTTCTTCATAATAAAATAGATAATTTAAATTGAATAATATAATAAATTAAGTCAGGTACAAATATATAGGAATTTTTTTAAAAACAAACTTTTCACTTGTTAATAAAATCCTAATGTTAAATTTTTCCTTTTTGGGGTATTGTTAAAGCCCATTTTTTTCGATTTCAAGAATTGCCGCTACATGCGCATCTGCGATTTGTTGGCGGACTTCGTCTTTCATTAATTTCTTAACCTCTTTTTTATTGTTATAAAAACCATTTTCTGTCAAAATTGCCGGCATATTGGTTGCTCTTAGTACGTAAAATTCTCTTTTGGATTGAGATTTGATATGCCTATTTCTGAATCCCGTTTTTTCGATTAAGTGTTTTTGAAAGATGGCAGCTGCTTTTTTGCCTTTGCCTCCTGCATGATGGTGCCATGTTTCTATGCCATTAATGTTGTCGGCAGCCCATGAATTAACACTGGAGGATGGTCCGGCATTGGAATGAATGGAAAGGTATATTTTTTTGAGATTCGTTTTCTTTTTATTGGCTCTGGCAACCCTTTCTTTAAGAAAGTTTCCAACATTGACCTCTGGTACCACATTGTAGTATTGTACCCCTAATTCATCGAGCTGTTTGATGATACGGGCAACAATATCTCTATTGAATTCATATTCCATTAATCTGGTTCCTTCGTCATCCAGTTTTGGCGAGCGTTTTCCCGCTGTGTTTTTACCATGACCATTGTCCAGACACCATAAGTACCTTGCCTTGTGTTTTGGGGCGGGAGGTGGTGGTGGCGTTTCTTCTTCGGCGACCGGAGGCGTTGTGTCTTCTTCGGTGCTTACCTCTTCTGTATTGGGTTTTGCTTCTTCTTCAGTCGTTACGGGTTCTTCTATTGTTTCTTCCTTGACTTTTAGCTCTTCATCTGGAACATCGACAAAGATGTCTTCCTCAAACTCGTCATCTGGCACGGTAATGTTTTCAGAGATAACCTCCTCTTCTTTTGAGGTTGTAATGATGGTATCTGCTTTGACTTCGGCAGCATCACTTGGTAATTCTTCTATGGCTTTTATTTTATCTATTTGCGGGCTCTTAGGCTTTGATGAGCCAAAAAGGCTGGCAAATAATTGACGAATGGCATCAAAAAATTTTGACATATATGTGGGTCTTTTTATATGAATTAATTACCAAAGATAGGAAAGAAAATCGAAATTAAAATCAAAATTGAAAAAATTCTACAAAAATCGGATTGATAAGCTGACCGAAGGCATAAGATAACACCTTTTGCGCTTCTCTTTTTCCCTCCCCAAAAAGATGTCACCTTTTGCTCTTTTCTTTTCCCCTCCCTCAAAAGATGTCACCTTATGCACCCAACTGCCCACTGAAGCCTACCCACTGAAGACTGAAGCCTGCCGACTGCCGACTGCCAACTGAAGCCTGAAGCCTGCCAACTCCCCATAAGATAACACCTTTTGCTCTTCTTTTCCCCTCCCTCAAAAGATGTCACCTTATGCTGCCCACTTCAATCCACCGAAAAAGCATAATAATATTCACCTGGATAATTTTCATAAACCCCTTCAAGAATCGTCTTGCCGGAGGCATTTTCAAGTAATTGAACAAACTGATCAACATTCGTAATTTTTTTATCATCCAATTTGGTGATGATAAAACCGGGTTCCATATTGGTTCGATCTATTTTACTATTCCTGAATACGCTAACGATTCTAATTCCATTTGGAGTAATCTCCCGTCTTTCCATTTTTGTTAAATTTCGGACTTCACAGCCGATGCTTCTAAGCATTTTTTCCTCTTGGATGGCTAGGGGCTTATTTGAATCAATATTTCCTCCAAGGGTGACGGCACATTTTTTTACCTGCCCTGCTCGGATATATTTGACGGTGATTTTGTCTCCCGGGCGATGACGACCTACCAATTCCTGCATTTCCGGCATGCCTTCTGTTACGGAATTATCAATGCCAATGATGACATCGCCACTTTGAAGTCCTGCTTTTTCTGCTCCGCCATTTTCGACTACTCGTTCGATGAGAATACCGGCAATATCCTGTAATTCGAGCGTTTCGGCAATTTCATTATCCACTTCTCGAATAAATACGCCTAATAATCCTCTTTGTACAACGCCATATTCTTTGATGTCGCCAATTACCTTTAGTACCAAATTACCGGGGATGGCAAAGGAATAGCCTTCATATCGACCTGACTGGGTGATAATCGCCGTATTGATACCGATGAGTTGCCCATGGGTGTTGATTAATGCACCTCCGCTATTTCCCGGATTGACAACCGCATCTGTCTGGATAAAAGACTCAATGCGGTCTTGACCTTCCAGTATGTCGATACTTCTTCCTTTGGCACTTACAATGCCTGCGGTAATGGTCAATTCTAAATTAAGCGGATTGCCAACGGCTAAAACCCATTCTCCAATTCTTAAAGAATCTGAATTGCCGAAAGGCAGGTAGGCTAAATTTTTTTCATCAATCTTTATTAGAGCTAAATCAGTGGAAGAGTCTGTTCCTACAACAGTCGCCTCGTATTCTCTTTTATCATTGAGGCTGACCGAAAGGCGGGAAGCTCCTTCAACCACATGATTATTGGTGACAATATAACCATCTTCGGAGACAATTACTCCCGAACCGGTTGCGACTTCTCCGGCGTAATAACTATTTTCGTCAGGGTATGATTTGATATTGACGACAGTCGGAGCAACTGCTTCTGCAGCGTGGGTAAAGTCAGTAGGAGTTGAACCAATAAATTTGACACTTGTCGCTTTATCTTTTTGATCTTTAATAAATGGTTTGGATGGAACATAAGAGTCTCGGATGATAACCTCTCTGGTGGGCATCCATTTTGAATAGAAAAAAATGGTCAACATCGCACTTAGTACGGAACTTAGGATAATGACTGGCAGTAATTTTTTCATATTTTGGTCGAATTATCAAGATAGAGGAATCTTGTTTTTAGTTGATCAATAATTAAAATACATTTCCTCTTGATATTTAGTTGTTGTGCTCTGTTATGTAATTCAGCACTTTTCTCATTAAATGAATTCGATCTTTGCCTCTGACATTATGCGGGTGCATTGGGTAGGTGAAAAAATCGAGTTGTACCCCTTTGTCAACGGCTTCTTTCAAGAGCGTCATGCTGTGTTGTGGGACAACCGTTGGGTCAACACTTCCGTGAATTAGCAATAAGTTGCCTTTTAGGTTCTCCAAATATTTTCCTATTCGTGAATTGGCATATCCTTCCGGGTTTTCCTGGGGAGTATCCATATATCGTTCGCCATACATGACTTCGTAATACTTCCAGTCTGTTACGGGGCCACCTGCGACGGCGGTCGTAAAAACTCCCGGGTGTCTCAACATAAGGGAGCAGGTCATGAATCCGCCATAACTCCAACCGTGGACGGCTATTCTTTTGTCATCAATATAAGGAAGGGATTTGAGGTAATCTATCCCGATTAATTGATCTTCCATGGCTGCTTCTCC
>CAZNCI010000081.1:0-13122 GCA_964571475.1 uncultured Saprospiraceae bacterium
TTATTGCCTGAAAACTGTAAGACGTACTTCGAATGAAGGGAGGAGTTGTCATAATGCCGCACCGATGGTGCTTTTTTGTTTCGGAGGAGTGGTCTCAGCAAGTCATTTGATAGCGACAAATATGCAGTATATGAAACCAGTTTGAACTTTCAAATAGTTCATTAATCAGCAATTCCCTTCGCGTAAAGGATAGGAATAGACGAGACCATGGGGAGTGCCCCGATTACATTATTTTTGACTTTTCGTCAAAAATAATGGATCGGGGCGGCACCCATGGATGGCCTGTCATCTCGCCAGGTGAATCTGATTACAACATTGGAGTGGGCAAGCCCTGAAAATTATAAGCTATAAAATAAAAGCCATTCCGCTTATTTTTCACGTATCTGGGCTATTTTATCGTAAACTTTTGCGTTAGGATCGAGTGGTTATTATTCATTTTTAAATAATAAAAACCTGCTGGCAAAGATGAAATATCCAAAGAAAGGGTATTGTCTCCCGTAAGGACTGAACGTTGAATACTTCTCGTAATTTTACCTTCATTATTTACTATTTCGATGCGAATATCGGCAGCTTCCAACATCTCAAAATTAAGGGTTAATAAATCTGAGGCCGGATTGGGATATAACTTGATAGATTCCGAGGCAATAGCGCTTTCATTTGTAGCTGTCTCTTCAAATGTTTCGACAATACTACCCTTTGAAGGAGCAATGGTACATACCATATCGCCAGTATCCGAAGAGATGCAAGCCTCCCCGTTATAATTGACCATATCAATTACTTCGATATCATCAATATACCATCCTTCTCCAGGTTCGACAATTCCCGCTGCTTCGGCATCACTTCCAAATCGAAACCTAAAACTAACTTCTTCGCCTAAATACGGGCTTAAATCAATATAGGTGTCAATAAAACCACCACTATTTCCCCAAAAGCCCTTCAGGTCGGGGATGGCAAATGTCCCATAAGCAATACTTCCTCTGTATGGATTTTTAAACAGTAAGTCATTTTTAATTATATTCCAGGAAGCTCCACCGTCTGTTGATATTTCGACAAAACCACCATCTGCTCCAAACTCTGTGTCGTACCAGTGATGAAATCTCAATGTAGGTTGCTCACCCGAGACTAGGATTGGTTCAGCTAAATAAAAAACCTGGTCATTTTCTGCGGCATCATCGGGAACAAACCATGAAAATTGTCCACTTCTTTGACGTGTATCGGATAAACCCCAGATTTCTATTCCTTCAAGCGCATCTATCAACCAGTCTTCATCCCCACTTTCCATATCATCAAAATATTGCCTTAGAGACATGAAGTCCACGGAAGTACTCAATTGATAAGTAAGAACTCTTTCCTGCTCTGCCGGCATATCACCTATGTCAAATGAAATCATATTGCCATTAATAACCGGCGTAATTCCGCCTGTTTCCGAGCCAACAATAAATTCCGTTCCTTCGGGTATTTCGTCTGTAACGACGACGCCTGTTGCCATCTCTCCTTTGTCATTTCCTATGGTAATCGTACAGGTAATGAGATCACCTGCAATAACAATAGGCGTCATTTCTTTTTTAATTTTCAGCTCTTTGACGCAGGCGGGAAGGAGATCATAGCCTTCTCTTCCGTCATTGCGATTGGCAGGCGAACCACCATCCGCACTAAACCCGAGCCCTCTACGGGCAAAAACACCCCAAATCAGGCATTGGTTATCTCCATTATTATTCAATAAATCGGCGCTTAAAATCGCATTTCTTCCCTCTATGAAACCCGGGTTGCAGCCCTGAAGTTTCATGCCATCCATGACCAACTGAATAGCAATATTATTGCCTCCTGTTCCTGTTACCTGATCTTCATCGAATCCATATTTATCTACCAGTGCCCAATACATATCCCAAAGAACACCTGTCCATATTTCACCCAGAGGATGTGGGGCAGTAGTTCCGATAATATCATCATAGGTTTGGTCATTAATATTAAAATCGGTTGAGTAAGGCAAACGACGGATTCCTCCACCATTTAGACCTGCCCGGGTGAGGTAATTCCCCATACCTCTACTTGCAGACCCGACATCTCCGGGCTGCACAGTTTGCACCAAAGCAAAAAAATCGCTCCAACCTTCTCCCATTTGTTCATCATTGAATAAACAATCAGAATTAGAAGGGCCACCTGTTAAACGGTTAGAGATTCCATGCCCGTACTCATGGGCAACCACGCCGTTATCAAAACAAGCGTCCAGTTTTTCAGGACCATTATTGTCAGGAAGTACTAATCGAACAACCACGGTATCGTCCAATAATTGTTTGAATAACTGGCAGTCAGAATTTTTTAACATAACAGACGGAATATTGGGGTCAACACCATCAACTCCTCCCCCCATGGAGATCACCCCTTCTTCAAAATTACAAATAATAACAGCAATTGCTCCTGCTGCTTCCAGGTTGAGTACTTTTTCTTCAAAGAAACAAACCCCTCTGTCAACCATTGCAATTTTGCCCGCTACTTCATCCGTGTTGATGGTCGTTTCGCAACCGAGTGTTGGAGTAGGAGAAGCATCTAAACCCAGAACGACCTGCCCTTCAATGGGGTCACTTGACAGTGCTGGTCCAAAATTTGCAGTGCCCGTCTGATAACCACCTGAAACTTCAGTCGGTTTTATTACGTTTAACAATTTGCCATTGACTCTATCCCATAAAAACATTTGCATACGTCCTCTTCCACCATCATTGGGCGTACTGAAATTGGCATTATTATCACCACTTCCGTCCTGTCCTTCGGCGAGTACTCCGTCTCCTCCCTGTCCTTGTCCGGAATAATTCATTTGCTGAAAATTACCGGCGGCTTCATCAAAGCCATAATGATAATTAAAATCGTGTATTTTATTACACATATAAAACAATTGAGTAATGGCGGCGGCCTGATTTTCCGCTGGTTCTAATTCCTGATCAAAGGCAAAATCAAACAATAAATCCGGTCCACCATCCGGCTCGTCTCCAGCTGAGCTATTCGAATCCTGAGTGTCTAAATAAGCGTGGACATTATTTCCTCTGGTGATTAAAAACTCTGCTCCAGTTTCACCATTGATATCATGCCAGCCAAATGGTGAGGCCATATCATCTGCCGGATTTATCTCTAATTGTCGGTTGCCGTTCAAAGGGCTTTCGTAAGGCATTGGAAAGACATTGTAGCTAGCGGCTCCGCTAAGGAGCGTTGCCTGATTTGTCTCAACCTTTAATTGTTTGGCGGGCTGATTTTGTTGGCAGTCTGCGTGGTTATGCGCTCCGGTCTGGCAATAAACCGTCCAGTTGTTTTTCTCCAATAGTCTGCCGTCATCTGCACTAATACGCAGGCTCCAGTAATCTGGACTATCTATTTGGTCAATTGACAAATCCCATGCTAAAAAGACTTCATCTGTATTTTTATCATGGTAATAAACCAATTTAACGGGAATGTCGCTATTTGAAATATTTCCCTTACTAAACAGATAATTGGTTTTTCCTTCCATTTTAATCAAATGCAGAGGTTCGCGCAAGCTGGCACCGACGTAGGCAGTTGCTTTTTGGATGGCTTGTTTGGCTGTCAGCGTTGGTTGAGATGATGGTGCTTTAGATGAAAGATTAGAGACAAATTGTTGGGTAGCATAGACCACCTGATTATTGGAATTGAGGTGGATGCCCATGGTCGCATTTTTTACTTCAATCCCGTTAAATGATTGTTTGAAAAAAATATGTGTAGCACCATTATGTTTGGTTGAATACTGATCCGTCACGATCATATTTTTCACATCTGTGGGCTTTAAATGCCATTCATTCATTTGTTTTTCGGCATATTTTTCTGCGATCGTTACTTTGTCAAGCATTTGTGCAGCTAGAGGCACTCCCAATAGTATAAGGCATAAAGTAAAAAGGAAGGTAGATGATTTTTTCATATTAAGTATCAATTTTATTTTCGATAAAAGCTATTTCCTGTGTATAAGGGACTGTGAAAGTAAAAAAATCATTGAAAAATAGTTGAAATTTTGTTTAGAATTGTGATAGGAATGTACTTTTACAGACGAAAAATATCTAATAATTGGGTTATTGGGGGTGTTCTTGATATTTTCTACTCCTTATTCTTGGTTTTAGGTGGACGCCATATTGTCGGCTTTGCGCAATTTGATTTTAACTCTCTGACTTATATTCCTGCTCTAATTCACAAAATTCAACAAATTTTCTTACGTGTACCTGCGTTTCGTGGGGTGCTTCAAACATACCCATGTGACCAACTTTAGGGAGGAGGTGTACAAAGCATGTTTTGGGGTACTGTGCCTGTTCAATTGCCTGCTCTGCCGTAATGAATACATCTTGCTGCCCAATCAGGATTAATACGGGGATATTTATTTCCTTTAAGATGGCAATTCTATTGGGTCTTGACATCATTGCTTTTTGCCCCTCTATGATGCCCTGCATATCATATCCGGAGGCTTTGTGCATCAATTTGTCTAATTGATAGGGGTTTGCACTTGCAAACTTAGGGGCAAAAAAAGTAGGAATGATTTGTTTAAGGTATAGAGCATGTCCCTGTCTTTTGATAAAATCGATGGATTTTTTTCGATTCTCAATAGTTGCCGGATTATCAGCGAAACCATGCGAATGAAACAATCCAAGCCCAAATAATAATTCGGGATATTTTTCAGCAAAAGCAAGGCTAACATATCCACCCATTGAATGCCCAATCAGGATAATTTTTTTGATTTTTTGATTTTGAATGACTGCTTTAACAACATCCGCCATATAATCAATGGAGAGGTCTTTGACAACAGCAGATGTGCCAAATCCAGGTAAGTCAATGGTGATAACACGTTTATTTTCTGCTAATAAATCCTTTTTGAAATCATCCCATAGGCAAGAATCTTCACAGAACCCATGCAAAAAGACAATCGCATTTTTGCCTCGTCCAATGCTGTTAAAACCTATTGTCTTTTCCTTAAATTTAATGAATTTCATGACAAATTCCAATATCTTATTGTAAAATAAAATACGAAGCTAAGTTTTTTTTTGAAATAATCCACTAATAGAAATAGTACGAATTGGTAGAGCGATATTTTTTTTCGATATTTGCGAGGTATGGCACAAATCACAGAAATAAAGAAGCAATTTTTAAAAATTTCAAATTTAGAGCGCGATCTAAAATTGAAGCAGCTACAGGTTACGCGCTTGTTGAAAATAACACAGGCTATTAATAATAATATTTCTGCGAATGAACTATACGAAATGTACAGAGATTTTTTGGAGGAAGAACTTTCCATTCGCAAAATGGCTTTATTTGTTCATTGTGAAATGGGAGATTGGCATGTCGCCGCATCAATTGGGGTTGAGGAGTCTGAATTAAAAAAAGATATTTGCTCTGTTTTTTCTAAATTTGCTACCGCAAGTAATATTGATGAGGAGGTACATCCCTTGATTTCTAAGTTTGATGTCATCATTCCAGTTTTTCACAAAAGTTCACCTTTGGCTTATGTTTTAGTAGGAGGTTTTAATGAAGAGGAAGACACCTACGAAAAGGTGCAGTTTATTACTGCCCTTACCAATATTACTTCTGTTGCCATTGAAAACAAAAGGCTTTTTAAACGTCAGTTAGACCAGGAGCGTCTAAAAAGGGGGATGAGTCTGGCGACCGAAATTCAACGAATGTTGATCCCACATGATTTGCCCCACTCGGAAGTTTATCAGCTGGCCAGCATATACAGACCGCACGATAGTGTTGGGGGGGATTATTTTGACTTTCAGGAATCGGATGATGGTAAATTGACTTTTTGTGTGGGTGATATTTCCGGAAAAGGGGTTGCAGCGGCTCTTCTAATGGCTAATTTTTCAGCTCATTTCAGGGCGCTAATCGGTCAAAAGCATTCTTTAAAGGAAATTGTACTGGCACTTAATCAGGCAGTGTTCCGCATTACAAAAGGAGAGCGTTTTATTACCTTTTTTATTGCAGAGTACGATACGAATACAAGGCAGTTGAAATATTTTAATTGTGGGCATATTCCACCTATCCTCGTAGATGATGGTTATTTGTTTCACCTGGAAGAGGGGTGTACTTTGCTGGGAATAGATGATAGCTTACCCAAAATACAAATGGGAACACTTGTTTTGAAAGGGGATGCCATGTTACTTACTTTTACAGATGGTTTGACAGATATTCGAGATAGTGAGGGTACTTTTTTATCAGAGGATAAATTAGATGATTTTGTAATGAGCCATTATCTTTTAAGTGCCAAAGGCTTTAATGAGGAATTGCAGATAGCTGTTGAGCAATTTATGGGCGAGCAGGTTTACCCTGATGATTTTACGGTATTGACCACCAGGTTTTTCTAAAAAGGAGGTAAAAATGTTTGATAAAATACAAGAGAGTATTCAATATATCCGGACGATTACCGGGTTTAATCCTAAATTTGGAATTATACTGGGGACGGGATTAGGGGATCTTGCCAATCAAATTCATGACACGATTG
The DNA here is from genome assembly GCA_964571475.1 of uncultured Saprospiraceae bacterium. Lineage (GTDB taxonomy): Bacteria > Bacteroidota > Bacteroidia > Chitinophagales > Saprospiraceae > JALVDO01. Next base: position 6,482 of record CAZNCI010000081.1, read on the forward strand.
AGATAGCCTATCAGGATATTCCAAACTTCCCAACCTCTACGGTGGAAAGTCATAGTGGGAAATTAATTTTTGGACAATTAGCGGGCTTTCCTATTGTTGCCATGGCTGGCAGGTTTCATTATTATGAAGGATATACCGCACAGGAGTTGACCTTCCCTATTCGGGTGCTAAAGTATTTGGAGATTGAGTTGTTATTTATCTCAAATGTATCAGGAGGGGTGAATCCCAATTACAAAGCAGGGGATGTTATCTTCGTTAGAGATCATATCTTTTTGCAACCTGATCATCCGCTTAGAGGGGTAAATGATGAACGATTGGGGGTGAGGTTTCCGGATATGTCCAATATTTATAATGTAGATTTAATCAATAAGGGTTTGGCTATAGCCAAAAAGAATAATATCACGGCGCATTCCGGAGTTTACGTTTGCCTACAAGGTCCCAATTTAGAAACTCCGGGTGAATATGTTTTTGCAAATAGAATTGGAGGGGATGTCGTGGGGATGTCCACCATACCCGAAGTTATTGTTGCCAAACATTCCGAATTACCCGTTTTTGTACTGTCTATCGTTTCTAATCAATCCTTTCCTCCCGAGGCAATTAAAGAAACCTCCTTGGAGGATGTTATTAAAATGGCCAAAGAGGTCGAGCCCAAAATGACCATTATTATCAAAGAAATGCTGAAGGTGGTCGGGCGCTAATATTTTTTATTTTTTCTCTGTTTTTTTATGGCATCCGTTGGTTGGGGAACAAAATGTCCATTCCCTCCAGCTCGTTCATCATTGAAGGTGACGGGTACATCATCAGCTAATGTGCGTTCTTCCCAGGAGATAGATGCTGTGCCATCGTCTTTGCGAACCATGGTAATACATTTTTCAACCGGGCATACTAAAGAACATAAATTACAGCCTACGCAGTTTTCTTCAATAATGGATGGGATTCTATTTTCATCCGTTGTAGGAAGGGAAATTGCCTGATGAGCACCATCATCGCAGGCGATATAACACAGATCACACCCAATACACTTATCCTTATTTATTTCGGCGATTACTTTATATTTGAGATTGAGGTGCTTCCATTCCGTAATATTAGGGAGTGCCTTACCGGCAAAATCATAGATGGTGTTATAGCCACGGTCGTCCATGAATTGTCGCAGTCCGGCCTCCATTTCTCTGACAATGCCAAAACCATAATGCATAACAGCAGTACACACCTGGACGGAAGTCGCTCCCAATAGGATGAATTCGACAACATCCCGCCAGGTCTCAATACCACCAATTCCAGAAATAGGTACTTGACTGATTTCAGGGTGTTGTGCGAGATCTTTGATCATGTGCATGGCAATGGGTTTTACGGCAGGACCGCAGTAGCCACCATTGGTGCCTTTGCCATCGACCATAGGCAGGGGCGCAAAAGTATCGAGATCAATCCCCACGATACTCTTTAATGTATTAATTAAAGAAAGCGCATCTGTTCCTCCCTGTACGGCTGCCAGTCCCGGATCGGTAATATGAGAGATATTAGGAGAGAGCTTGGTAATAACCGGGACTTTGGCGACTTCCCTGACCCATTCGACGATGAGTTTGAGGACCTCCGGCTCTTGCCCTACGGCAGACCCCATGCCCCTTTCGCACATACCATGAGGGCAGCCAAAATTTAGTTCAACGCCATCAACACCTGCATTTTCGACATCTTTGACGATTTGGTGCCATTCTTTTCGGCTTTCCACCATGATGGAGGCGATGACTGCGTGGTTGGGGAAGTATTTTTTTACTTCTTCGATTTCCCGTAAGTTGTCAGCCAGGGTGCGGTCGGTGATTAATTCGATATTGTTAAACCCCATCATGCGATGACCTTTGTAGTTGACTGAGCCGTATCTGCTGGAGACATTGACAACGGGTACGCCCAGTGTTTTCCATACGGCGCCACCCCAACCGGCTTCAAAAGCCTTCATGATTTGATAACCGGAATTAGTTGGAGGTGCCGATGCCAGCCAAAAGGGATTGGGTGCTTTAATTCCTGCAAAGTTTATTGATAAATCAGCCATTTTTTTTGTTTTAGTATTATCTAATGAATGGAAATTAAGGGATGCTTATTGGGTGGATAACCATTGGTGAATACCCCGGGCTGCCATTTTTCCATCATAAGCAGCATTGACGACCTCGGCTCCTCCGTTGATGGCATCTCCACCGGCAAAATACATTGGGTTAGAGGTTTGAAATAGTTCTTCACTGACGATGATTTTATTTTTTGCGTCAAGCGAAATATGATCAATCATTTGATAAAATGCCCCCTGTTTTGCCTGACCGGTAGCTTTGATAACCATATCGCAATCCAAGGTAAATTCACTTCCTTTGACAGGGATTAATCGTCCATCGATAATTTTAGTTTTGATGAATTTTACCCCGGTAACTTTTTCTTCGCCAAGTATTTCTACCGGGGAGGCATTAAAGAAACTTTTGACTTCGGCGGTGATTGCCAAGTCGTATTCAAAGCTATAAGCGCCCATTGATTCTTTATCGCGGCGATAGACCAGTTTGACCTGATTTGCGCCCATTCTTGCCGCTTCGGAGGCGGCATCCATGGCGGTATTTCCCCCGCCGATAACGATAATGTGCTCGCCCAGCTTGGTGGCGTGTTTATGCTCGCGCAGTTCTTCAATGAACTCGACTGCGCCGATGACGCCTTTTTTATTTTCTCCTTTTATTTTCAGCGAAGCGGTTTTTCCCAGTCCAACACCCAGGAATATGGCATGATATTGTTCTTCCAAATCTTTTAGTTGTTTTTTATTGTAAATGCCATTTTCGTAGAGGATATGAAAACCCAATTGTTTTTGTAGGTATTCAACTTCGGCAAGTGCTTCTTCATTGGTTATTTTGTAAGGGGCGATACCGTGGACATTCAAACCGGAAGGTTTTGCTTTAGCTTCAAAGATGTCAACTTTATAACCAAGTGTTCGCAGTTCAGCAGCGCAGGCAATTCCAGCGGGGCCTGCCCCAATAATAGCGACTTTCTTACCATTATTTTCTCCTTGTTGGAAAATGTGCGTATTGTTGGAAATAACACTATTGGTGGCATAATTTTGCAATCGGCCAATTTGAACCGGAGCTATATTTTGTTTATTGAAAACGCAGGCACCTTCGCAGAGGACACCAGTTGGACAGACAATGCCACATGAGTTGCCGAGCCAATTGGCTGCAAAAATAGTGCGAGCCGACCCCGTACTATTGTATTCGTGAATCTGTTTAATAAACAGTGGAATATCAATGCCTGTGGGGCAGGCATCCACACAGGGGGCATCGTAACAAAATAAACATTTGGCACTTTCATAATAAGCCTCTGTATCGTTCATTAAAGGCTTCTTTTGCTGAAAGTTTGCCTTGAATTCGACTTCGGATGTTGGTCGTTTGTATTTAGCCATAAGTAAGGTTTTATAATTCTGTCAATTTGCCGTAAGTCTCTGGTCTTCTATCTCTGTAAAACTGCCAGGTAGAGCGTACTTCATCAATTAGATCGAGGTCAAATTCTGCAATCAATAATTCATCATCATCCCGCGATGCCTGTGCGAATATTTGTCCACGGGGATCGACAAAATAGGATTGACCATAAAATTTACCGAGATTCCAAGGTTTTTCCTCCCCTACGCGGTTGATGCAGCCCATGAAATAACCATTTGCGGCGGCATGGGCAGGTTGCTCCAGTTTCCATAGATATTCGCTCAGTCCGGCTACGGTTGCGGACGGGTTATAAACGATTTCTGCACCATTGAGTCCGAGTATTCTCGCACCGTCTGGGAAGTGCCTGTCATAGCAGATATAAACCCCAACTTTAGCGTATTTTGTTTGAAATACGGGATAGCCTAAATTACCTGGTTTGAAGAAGAATTTTTCCCAAAATCCAGTGGTATGTGGGATGTGGTTTTTACGATATTTGCCCAGATATTTTCCATCGGCATCAATGACGGCTGCGGTATTATACAATACGCCAGCCTGTTCTTTCTCGAAGATGGGTACGATCATGACCATATTGTATTTTTTGGCGTAAGCCTGCATCTTTTCAACGGTAGGACCCGGTATGGCCTCTGCGGATTCGTACCATTTAGCATCTTGTCCCGGACAAAAGTATGGCGTGTTAAATATTTCCTGTAAACAAAGGATTTGTACCCCTTTTTTACCGGCATCTTCGATATAGGGAATGTGTTTGTCGATCATGGCATCCATGATTTCCTGGATACTACCTTCTCCTTCTGTCATTGGGAGGCTCATCTGTATGAGTCCCGATTTTATTTTTCTTGGCATAATTTATTTTTTAATCAAAATGAGCAATCACTTTTAGTTCGATGGCAATAGGGGTTGGTAAGCAATTGATTTCAACGGTTGTCCTACAAGGGAGGTTTGTCTTGAAATATTCAGCATATAAACGATTGTATGTTTTGAAATCGTCTTTCATATTTGTTAAAAAAACGGTTACATCTACGATATTATCCCAGCCCAATCCTGCATCTTCAAGGATATACCTGACATTGTTAAAGACGGCGTGGCATTGTTGTTCGATGTCGTATTTTAGGATGTTCCCATCCCGGTCGAGCTCTACCCCTGCAATTTCTTTTTGCCCCCTCGTCCTGGGACCAACTCCAGAGAGAAATAGTAAATTGCCGACCCTCCTCGCGTGTGGATATAAGCCAACCGGCTCGGGAGCTTTAGAAGAATTTATTTTTTTATTACTCATAGTAAATGATGTGAATGATAAGTGGTTTACAGCCCAATATATTAAATATTATTGGATTGATAAAATTTCAATAGGAAAAACGCATCAAATTGAAAAATAGACTTTATGATTGCCTCACCTTTTTTTGCCTCACCTTTTTTTTGCCCCGTCTTTTTTTGCCCCGTCTTTTAAGGCGGGGACTTAGAATTGGAATTTTAATTGATTTTGGCGTGATTTTCGCTTTTTTGCGAAAATCATGACAAAATCAGTCCTTCCTCCCGTAATTATTCCATATTTTATTAAGCATCAATTTTGATGCGGTTACCCTGACTTAAACCGGTTAATATTTTATACAAATATTTTTGGGCTCGGTGAAAAAATCCAAGGCATAGAATCCACCTTCTCGTCCCACACCTGAGTTTTTTATACCCCCAAAAGGAGTTCTTAAATCCCTCAGTAACCAGGTATTTACCCAGATGATTCCCGCTTGAATTTGATTGGCCAAGCGATGTGTTCGCTGGAGGTTATTCGTCCATAAGGTGGCGGATAGTCCGTATTCAGTACTATTTGCGTAAAGCAAAACTTCCTCTTCTGTATCAAAAGGCATGATGGTGACTACGGGCCCAAATATTTCTTCCTGGTTGGTTCTACAGTTATACGCCAAACCCTCGATAATTGTCGGAGCCAGGAAGAATCCATTGGTGTTGTGATCTGATAACTGAATTTCATTTCCTCCACACAAAATGGTGCCGCCTTCTTCTTTTGCCAGTTGAATATAGGACAGGATTTTTTCTTTATGACTTTCGGAGACAACCGCTCCGACCTGGGTCGTCTCATCCAAAGGGTCACCGATTTTAAGCGCCTTGGTTTTTTTGATAAAATCAGCTTTAAACCGGTCGTAAATCGGTCGTTCCACAAATATTCGTGAGCCACACAGGCATATTTGTCCCTGATTGGCAAAGGAGGAGCGTAGGGTTGTTTCCAGCATTTTATCATAATTGCAATCGGCAAAAATGATATTGGGGTTTTTGCCGCCTAGTTCCAGCGATAATTTTTTGAACATGGGAGCGGCCATTTTGGCAATGGTTGCCCCGGTTGTCGTACCACCTGTAAATGAGATGGCTTTAATCTGTTTGTGGGCGGTAATTGCCGCGCCTACTTTATGACCTAAACCGTGGATAATATTCAGTACTCCGGGGGGTAAACCAGCTTCGATACTTATTTTTGACAAAAGAAATGCAGTCATTGGAGTGACCTCAGATGGTTTGGCAATGACGCAATTCCCGGCAGCTAGAGCGGGGGCTATTTTCCATGTAAACAAATAAAGTGGTAGATTCCAGGGAGAGATACAGCCAACAATACCGATGGGTTTACGGACAGTATAATTGATGGCTTCCCCTGCCATTTCGTGGCTTTGACTGGCGTGGTGAAGAATAGCTGTTGCGAAAAAACGAAAATTACTGGCTGCTCTGGGGATATCAATGTTTCTGGCAAGTGTAATTGGTTTGCCATTGTCTATACTTTCTGCTCTAGCTAAAGCTTCTTTGTTTTTTTCGATTCCGGCGACTATTTTCATAATCATTTCATACCTGTATTGGGCAGAAGCGTTACTCCACTGACGAGTTGCTTTTTGAGCGGCATTGACTGCTAAAACAACATCTGCCGGGGAAGAATCCGGTATTTGGCTATAAATTTCTCCCGTAGCTGGCGCAATATTGTCCAGATATTGGTTCGAAACAGGTGCAATTAATTGCCCGTTAATGTAATTTTTGATGATCTCCATGTCAATAAATAGTTATGAAATATGATTATAAACAGGCGGTACGTCCACCATCAACAGGGAGGTTGATACCATTGATATAACCAGCGGCAGGAGTGGCTAAAAAAGCAACGGCTGCCCCAATTTCTTCAGCAGCTCCGAATCTATTTGCCGGGAT
>CAZNCI010000082.1:0-3375 GCA_964571475.1 uncultured Saprospiraceae bacterium
CCTAATAAAAAGGGAATTAAGAAAGTCCGTTAACGAATTTCGTTAATTTTCCTTTTAAGTTAGATGCTTTATTTTTGTGCCAGGTGTTCTTCTTGGCCAAACGATCTACCATAGAGATTACCTTAGGCAAGAACTTTTCAGCATCTTCCTTAGACTCCATCTCGCGAAGTTTCTTCATCGCTGTACGAGTAGATTTTTTATAATATCTATTGATAACACGTTTCTTCTGATCCTGACGTGCTCTTTTTTTTGTTGATTTATGGTTTGCCATTACGCTACTTAATTTATATTATTTTTTTCGGAGTGCAAATGTATGTCTTTTTTTATTAAAATGAAATAAAAGAGTGAAAAATTATTTCATTTTAGTTTAAAAAACAGTTGCATCCACATTTGAGTGCACAAAGGTAATGATCTTTATCCTAAGATACAAACTATCCTGTTAAATACATTTTGATGAAAATCGTAAAAAGACTTAGGTGAAAAAGTGCATTTTTGCTTAGAAGGTGGCATATTTGCGGAATTGTAATTTTACAAATAGGATTTTCATATTGCCAAAGGCACAATGAATTTATTATTTTAGTGGACCTATAACAATCGAACATATATAATGAGTGACTTTTCTTTTATATCCAATGCCCATCCTTCTTTTATTGAAGGGATGTATCAAAAATACCTGCAAGATCCTGAATTAGTGGATGAAGGTTGGCGGAATTTTTTTCTGGGGTTTGAGTTCTCCGGCAAGCATATTCCAGTGAATGCCGGACAACAAACGGGAAATACCGGACAACAAACGGACGCTATCAGTACCAAGGAGTTGAATCTTTTGTTATTAATCACGGCTTATCGCAATAGGGGGCATTTGAAGTCAGATACCAATCCGATACGGACAAGGAAAGACCGAAAGCCGTATTTGGAAAAAGAAGATTACGGGCTCACTGATGATGATTTGGATACTGTTTTTCAGGCGGGAAATAAGATCAAGGGCTTGAATAACCCGACACTAAGAGAGGTTTTGGCTCATTTAAACAAGGTTTATTGCGGGCATATTGGTTTTGAATATCATTTTATTAAGGAAAGAGAAGAAAGGCTCTGGATCCGTAAACAAATAGAGACTTATCAATCTGATCAGGCCTATCAATTGCCATTGGATAAAAAAATCCGCATCCTTAAAAAGCTAAAAGAGGCAGTGGTCTTTGAGGAGTTTTTGGGCATCAAATACATGGGGCAAAAGCGATTTTCTCTCGAAGGTGGAGAGTCTGCTATTGTCGCACTTGATGGAGCAATTAACTTTGGTTCTGAGCGGGGTGTTGAGGAGATTGTTATTGGAATGGCGCATAGGGGACGGCTGAATGTCTTAGCGAATATACTTGGGAAGACCTACGATATGGTTTTTAACGAATTTGAAGGCAATGAAACGCCTTCTGTTAATTCCGGGGATGGGGATGTTAAATACCACCTGGGTTTTGCTTCCCAAATAGAAGCGATCACGGGTAAAAAAGTGCACATCGAACTCATGCCGAACCCCTCCCACCTTGAGTCTGTCAATCCTGTCGTAGAGGGCTTTGCCCGGGCAAAAGCCAATATGTTGTACGAAGATGATTACAGTAAAATTCTCCCCATACTTATTCACGGAGATGCGGCTTTGGCGGGCTTGGGAATCGGTTATGAAACCATCCAAATGAGCACCTTAGATGCCTACAAAACGGGCGGAACACTGCATATTGTTATCAATAATCAAATTGGATTTACCACTAATTTTACGGAAGCAAGGTCTTCTGATTATGCAACTGCGATTGCCAATGGTGTCGGGGCGCCAATTTTTCACGTGAATGGAGATGATCCCGAAGCGGTTTTGTATTGCACTCAATTGGCTATTGCTTATCGACAAAAATTTCAGAAAGATATATTTGTGGATATTGTATGCTACCGCAAACACGGGCATAATGAAGCAGACGATCCCAGCTTTACACAGCCGGAGATGACCAAACTTATCAAGGTACATAAAAATCCCATGGATATTTATGCGGAGTTATTGATAAACAGGGGGGATATTAGCCGTTCTGATATTGATAATATGGAAATGGAGTTTAAAAAATTCCTTCAGGACAGACTGGATAAGGTACGGCAAAAGGAATTGGAGTACCACCCTCAAAAACCTGAAAAAGATTGGGAAGGACTTATTTTTACCATGGATCCAAATGACTTTAAAATATCTCCTAAAACGGGGATTAGTGCCGAAAATCGAGATCTTATCATTAATCATCTAATGAAACTTCCCGAGGGATTCAATCAGTCCAAAAAAATTGAGCGATTGTTTAAAGGGAAGCAAAAATTATTGGACAAAGGTCAGCTTGACTGGGCAATGGGGGAGCTGTTAGCTTATGGCAGCATTTTGTTGGAAGGGAAGGATGTTCGATTTAGCGGGGAGGATGCGCTAAGGGGAACTTTCTCGCATCGCCATGCCGTACTTCGTGATACGGTCACTTATGAAAAATATAACCGATTGGACGGTATTAAAGCCGGGCAGGGGAAATTTCGCATTTATAATTCCTTGTTAAATGAATTTGCGGTAATGGGTTATGAATATGGTTACGCCATGGTTTCACCCAGTCCGCTCGTTATCTGGGAAGCCCAATTTGGAGATTTTTTTAACGGGGCACAGACAATCGTCGATCAGTATATTAGTGCGGCAGAGAGTAAATGGGGGCGTATGAACGGATTGGTTCTTTATCTTCCACACGGGATGGAAGGCATGGGACCGGAGCACTCCAGCGCCCGCTTAGAGCGTTTCCTTCAGAGTTGTGCGGAGTTCAATATGACGGTGGCTAATATTACGACGCCGGCTAATTTATTTCACATATTGAGAAGACAGTTGGCCCGACCTTTTCGGAAGCCATTGGTGATTATGACCCCTAAATCGTTGTTGAGACACCCGGAGGTGGTTTCTCCACTCGAAGCTTTCGATGAAGGCACCAGCTTCAAGGAGCTTTATGACGACCCTACTTTCAAGACATCTGCTCAGGGCAAAAAGGTTAAAAGAGTATTGATGTGTACAGGCAAGGTCTATTATGATTTATTGGCAAAGCAACGATCCCAGGAAGCAAAAGATGTTGCCATTGTTCGCCTGGAGCAACTTTATCCTTTTCCCTTGGTGCAAATGGAGAAAGTCCGTCAGAAATATAGTAAAGCTGAATACTATTGGGTGCAGGAAGAACCATCCAATATGGGCGCCTGGCAATATGTGCATGCCTTCCGTAAGGAATACGATTTTACATTGATTGCACGAAAATCCAGTGCTTCTCCTGCGACTGGCTTTAAGAAAGTACATCAAAAACAACAGGCAGATTTGGTGGATAGAGCATTTGCTTTTCATCA
>CAZNCI010000082.1:3475-11329 GCA_964571475.1 uncultured Saprospiraceae bacterium
GTAAAGTTGAAATTTAAAAGTGGCGGGAGAGAACCGGTGATTGGTGGGAGAGATGTGTGGTTTTTTGAAATTGCTGGTTTAGCTTTTTGCCTTGCTGTGTCTTGTTCTTATTCTAACCTACCTACCTAGCCGACTATCGTCAGGCTAGGCAAGTCCTGATTTTCATTTTAATTTTGATTTAAATTTATATTTTGATTTTAATTTTGATTTCTACCGTCAGGCTAGGCAGGTTTTTTACTTTGTTTCTTTTTCATACTTTCAAATATGACGGAAGAACCTACGCCTACGCCGATAATGGTGCGCATGGCCTCCTCGGGTTTTATATCGACATGCTCTACCTGGTCATGATGGATATGGAAAATAAAACCATTGGTAGGGTTAGGACCTGTCGGGACGAATACAGTGACCATATCATTTTCGTGTGTTTCGCTGACAAAACCTGTCATTTTGCTGCCATTTTTGAAGACATCTACCAGGACAACTTCCTGAAAGGGCATTTTTTTGCTTCCGAAAAAAGCCTGAACGGTATCGCGAATTGTGCCGTAAAAGGGGATTTGCCGCAGCCAGTTGTTTTCAATGAAATGAAATATTTGTTGCCCGGAATTGGTTCGAATGAATAAACCTATGAAGAAAAATAAAGTGACGACTGCTACGATGGAGAGGAGGTTGATTAACCATTCCTGATGTCCCCCGTCCGTTAAGTCAAAAACCTGCTTAATAGGTCTTATGATCTGCGTCATTAGTTTGTATATAAACCTTACCACCACCAATAATAAATATAAGGGTAATACAACCACAACCCCTCCTAGGACAGTAGTTAGGAAGAAGCGCCATAAACGAGCAGCAAAATGTCGAATTTTTTTTACACTTTTCCTCATAATAGCTTAGATTGTTTTGAATGACTTAAAATCCTTAATCAAAACGTCTATTAGGTGGGAGTAGTTGCGTGGGATGTTGGAAAAATCAGAAAGAAAGTGGTGCCTTCGTTTTCTATGCTTTCGACGCTTATTTTTCCGCCGTTTAATTCCATGAGTTCTTTGCACAATGGCAGACCAAAACCACTGCCCCTTTCACCACTTGTCCCGGTTTTGCTCATTCCCCTGAATTGAAATAAATTGGATAATCGTTCTGGTGAAATGCCAATGCCGGTATCTTGAATTTTCAGAATAATTTGTGCATTTTGCGCTATGGCAGAAAAGGTGACACGACCTCTGGTGTGTGTAAATTTAATGGCATTCCCTACTAGATTTCTCAAGATCGTAGCAAGGGCGTTATAATCGACCCATAATTGGAGGCCTTTTTCAATATGAAGGCTTAATTCAATTTTTTTGGCATCGGCAGCATTTTGAAAGACACTTATCACTTCCTCCATTATTTCAGCGACCTTGATTGTTTCCGGATGATGCGGAAATTGTTTTTGCTCAATCATTGACCAGTTGAGTAAATTATCTGTTAGTGTTTTGACCTGTTGCAGTGAAGATTCTACGACAAATCCCAATTTGCGAATGTCCTCTACTCTGTTTTTTTGTAGTAAATAATTGAATTTTTGGGCAATTCCACTGAGGGAGAGTAGAGGCGATCGCAAATCATGTCCAATGATACCAAATAGTCGATCCTTTGTATGATTGAGTTGTTCCAGCGCTGCTTTTTGATTTTTTATAAGTGCATTATTGCGTTTCACTTTTCGATATGCCCAGACAATAGCGATAAAAAAGGATAACAATAATATTCCCATCCAAAAATAAAGTGTATTGAGGGCATTGAGTGCTTCATTTTTTTGTTGTAAAATCTTTTGTTCTTTTTCCAGCCAGTTGGCATTGAACTTTACGCGTAAGTTACTGAGCTCTTCACTCTGATTTTTTTTGAGTAAACTATCCGATGCTGCTTTATAGGTTTTATATAGGGCAAGTGCCTGTTTTGTATCACCTAGGCTTTCGTAACTTTTTGTTAGTAATTCATAAAATAGCATGGAAATTTCCGGATTTTCCTTTATTTGGTCGGATGAAAGAAAAGGGAGGAGTAATGATATTACTTTTGCATACGCTCTTTTTCTGGAATAGACTTCCGCCAAGTCCAAGGCAGCAGAAACTAAGGCAGATTCATAACCAAGCTCCTTAAATTGCCTGTAGCCTATTTGGGCATAATAGGTGGCAGAATCCAGATTCTCCGACAACAAAAAGCACCTGCTTAGCACCAATTGGTTATCTGCTGCTTCAAAATTGTCATTGTTTTTCTTAAAATATTTTATGCTTTGATGCAGTAATTGTTGACCTCTTTCCAGCTCATCCATTTGTTTGTGATTGGCTATTGCACCTCCGATCAGGCTTTGAAATTCCGCTACTTTCCCCCAATTTTTATGCTTTTTTGCCAATTCCAGTCCCTTTTTAGCATACCGGTCTCCTTTCGAGTATTCAAAATCATAATACACCATGGCCAATCCAAGATAGGCTTCAATAATCAATTCTGTATTCTGCGTTTTTTCAGCAAATTTCAATGCTAGAATAAAATATTTCAGTGCTTTTTTTATATCTGAAAAGCCTACTTTATATACAATTCCCAGCTGAAAATAAATACTACTTGATTCCTCTAAAAGCTCTTTACTGGAATCGTTACTGATTCCCTTTATCGCTTCCTGAAAAAATAAAATAGCCGAGTCTTGGTCGGAGGCATTAAAATGAGCTGCACCAAGATAAGAAAGACTCCTTGCCTCCATTAAGGGACTGGGTATTTGTCTGGCAAGTTGTAATGCGAGGCGATATTGTTGACTGGCTGCTTCAATATCCCATTCTTCTATATATTGGTTTCCTATTTCCAGGTAAAGTGAGCATTGTTTGACTGGGTCACTTATCTCTTCTTCATTTTGTAAAACAGCGACAACGCCCTTGCTTTGCGCAAAGACTGGTGCTATGCCAACAAATAAGCATAGGATGATACCCCAATGAGTTTTTGTGTTATTCAAAACGGATCAATAGATTTTTTTGAATGATGGAACGAAGGTAAGCTTCTTTTGTTAATATTACAAATCTAAAGCCTCCGCTTACCAAGCTTGGAGCGATAGCAAAGAGATTGGTAAGCTGGAGCAATTGCTTCTATCCCTTATGCGGAGACGGATTCAGGTTACTACCTTTAGGCGTGGACTCAAAACTGAAAATAAACAAATGGAACAACATCTGCATCTGCCACCTGAATGACGATCCATATTACAAATGCCAAAAATGCAGCTTTGAGCACCAGCGGCAATCTTTGGAGTAATTGTGATAATTGCTCCTTCCAGTTAATTGGTGAAAAGTGTAGTAAAAAACCAAGCCCCATCAGAAAGAAAACGCCCGGATAAGCTCGCAGTACCTGCAGGATGATTCCTGTATCAAAGGCTGTCATTATTTGTGTAATCACCGCATTAAAGGTCTGCATTGCCGTCAATTCTCCCTGCGCGCTGCCCGACCGGAAAAATATCCAGGCAAATAAGACAAAATGAAAAACCAAAATACCGGACAGAAAACCGGATATTTTTTTCTCAAATTGATTGGAAAATAGTTTCGCTAAAAAGGTGAAAAAACCTAAACCCAAAACCAAAATACCCAGATTATAAATACCAGTCATGGCTTTTTTATACAATTCAGGGAAATCTTCAGCTAATGTTTGATAAAAATAAGCCCACCCAAGCAATAGCACAAAAAACATTAATATCAGTCCACTTAGTACAGCGGTATTCCCGTTTTTTTTAAGATCCGCAATACCTCGTTCAATCGCTAGTGCCACACCGTGTAATCCGCCCCAAATTACAAACATCCAGCTCGCCCCATGCCATAATCCACCCAGTAACATGGTAATCATGAGGTGGATATAAGTTCGGATATTTCCTTTCCGATTGCCGCCAAGGCTAATATATAAATAATCCCTTAGCCAGCTTGATAAGGAAATATGCCACCGCCTCCAAAAATCACTAAAAGAAGTCGCCTGATACGGCCGGTTAAAATTAATGGGCAACCGAAATCCCATCAATAAAGCCAGCCCAATCGCCATATCAGAATAGCCTGAGAAATCGCAGTAAATTTGTATGGCATAACCATAGGCTGCCATCAAATTTTCAAATCCGGAGTATAATGCCGGTGATTCAAACACCCGGTCCACAAAGTTAATGCTGATATAGTCCGAAATAACCGCCTTCTTAAATAAACCGCCTGCGATCAATAAAAGTGCAGATGATAATTGTGCATTGGTTAGCGTCAGTCGTTTGTGTATCTGTGGAATGAAATCCGCTGCCCGTACAATAGGACCTGCTACCAGCTGGGGAAAGAAACTGACAAAAAAACCAAAATCCATTAACCGTTGCAACATCGTTTTGATGTCCTTCGCTCCCTCTGATAATGGCACCAGTTTTTTTCGATAAATATCAATAGAGTAACTCATCGTCTGGAAAGTATAAAAAGATATGCCCACTGGCAGGAAAATTTTCGTAAAGGCAAAATTACTTCCCAATATATCATTACTTACCCCTATCCAAAAGTTACTATATTTGAAATACGATAACAACCCCAGATTAACCAAAATACTTAACCAGAGAAACCCCCTTCGATGCCATTTTTCTTTGGAATGATAGATGTAGTGACCCAATACAAAATCTACTATTGTTGAAAAGACCAATAATACAAAGTAAAATCCACTAGACAAATAATAAAACAACAGGGAAAAAATCAATGTATAAGCCGTCCGCAAATTCACCTGCTTTCGCGCTAATACAAATACACCATAAAACCCTAAAAACAAGACAAAAAATCGCCGGGTATTAAACATCAGCGGATGCTCAACACTATAACTAAAAAATTCCGTTATATCTGTCCAGTTTGTCATTTTTTATTATTGTTATTGCCCACAAAGATGTCACCTTATGCTAAAAGTCTTATTGTCAATCACTCCACCACTGCATCAAAAAGCAACTCTCCTAATATTTGATACCCTTTTTTAGTTAAATGAATATAATCTTTTCCGGCTAACCCACTTTTTTGCCAATCTCTAATAGATTCCTCTCCGCCCATAATAGTATTCAAATCCCAATAGGCATAATTTCTGGTCGAAGCTGTAATGGCTAATCGATCTCGAACAGCGCTGTTATTGGGTGTGGTATATTTCTTTTTGCGCAAAGCATCTCCATTGCTGGTGATAATCACGGGAACTTCCGGTAATTCTTCACTCAAATGATCAAAAAAGGTATTGACCTGTTCACTAAATTTGTCTGCATCAAACCCTGAACTTAGCGCTTCATTAGTCCCCAACGAGACAATGACTAAATCCGGTTTCAATAAAGCAATTTGATCAAAAAAGTATTTCGCGTGATTATAATGATAAAAGGTGGTTCCATTCACGCCTACTGCATCGTATAAAATGCCTTTTTGTAGGGTGTTTTCCAGTAAACAGCCATAAAAAACGCATTCTTTTTGATCGGGTGTCAATTTATCTCCCTTAATCACCAATTGGTTAACCGGTCGATCCAATACCAATGTCGCCCGATAGATGGAGTCCGGGTATTCCATATTGGCGAGGTAGGCAAATTTTTCAAAATCAGGTGTCTTTGCTTTTTTATACCTTGGCTTGCTGACTATTAGTCTTCTTCCTATTTTTAGCCGGCTGCCCCTCATATTATTCCATCGTTGTAACTGGCGCACAGAAACGTGATACTTTCGACTAATCCCCCAAAGTGTATTGCCGCTTCTTACCCGATGGTAACGAGGCTTTACGGGGACTCGATCTACGTCGATTTTCTTAACGTCACCCTTGCCTAAAATGTAATTATAAGCACTTGCGCCCTTTTGGTTAAAGAGTGTGACTTGATTGAATTTGTCCGTCGGCAGGGAATCTTTTACAATAATGTCAATATAAAAATCAGATTGTTTGGTGCGCATACCTGCTCCACAAACACCCATTGGAGGTCCATCCCTGAAGGCACTTGTATGTCCCTCCCAAGTGGCATTGGTATGTGTGCTTATATCCAGTGGATTATGAGAGCCAATGAGTTGGAATGGAAAAAATAATCCCCGCCCTGCCGATCCAAAATATTGCTGAAATAGCCGACGAAGTTTTCCCGTCCATAAGTCTGCCTGAATATGTGAATCTCCGATGTGCAAAATGGTCACCTTGTCCCGCTCTCCATTCTTCAGCTGTGTCAATTTAAAATAAAAAGGTTCTAAATATTGCTTGTTGATTAAACGATTCGCCGACACATCAATAAATGGATAGGCCAGATAATGTTGCGCTGATTTAGGATGAATATCCTGTCCCTGAGCGATTGCTCCATTTAAAAATACCCAGCAAAAAAGCATTATTTTACTCCAATTCATATTTTAATTATTCAAGTTTGACTCACTATTCAAAAAACCTCCCAATAAGAAATCAATCAACATCCCACCTGCTTCCCTTGCTCCTTTGAAATTAAAATGCGTATAATCTAAATTTGCCCAGCGTGGTTTTTTATCTTCGACCCAGTTGACCATCGTTCCGGCTCCACCCATTGTTTCATAAAAACTAAAAAAGGCTATTTCTGATTCCTCGGCAGCCTGTCGCATTACCGATGTGATTCGGGGGATGCTTGGGTCTGTCATCATCTCTCCGGCTACTTTAGTCCCCTTATCCGATGGTCCAATTAATAAAATATTTGCCGTTGGATAAGATTTCTTCATCTTGGCGATCACGCGTTTGATTTCTTTTTTATACCAACTATAATCGGTCATTTTTGTATTCATGACATTTAGACCATATTGTAGAATAACCAGGTCCACATCGAAATAAGCATTAAATTGCTGCATTACTCCGGTATTTAACCGCATTAGCCAGGCAGCTGAATTGCCTCTTGATGGTAAATTATCGACAATTACACCGCTTTTTGACTCAAAACTCAGACCGTATATCGGCATAGAATCTATCCCCTCAAAGCGCAACTCTATTTTATGGCTACCTGCCTGTAATGGTATTCGATTCACTTTTTTCTTGCCTGAAAGGGCGTATTCTTTGGATTTTTTAAATTGAGTGACGGTGACACTTCCAAAAGTCTTGCCATCGGTAGGTGCACCATAATATAAATACGGATTGGCTAAGGTGGAAACACCGGCATATCTTTTGGATGCGATGTATCTTACGGTATATTGCTGTTCTTCTTCCTGTGTGATTTTTTGGGCAATGGGCTCAATGGATGTAGAGTCGATTTGTAAAGAATCGATGACAACCACGCTGTCTTGTCCAACTTTCAGCCTTAATGAGTCGATCTCTCTACTGGCAGAAAACACCTCTCCTCCGTATCCAAAACTAAAGGGGCTATCGTGCTTAAACCCAAAATTCCACGTCTGCCACGCATCTGAAGCATGGTGATTTATGGTATTCCTGAATCCCGCAATTGGGGAGTAAATCGGGACAAATCCCACGCCGGCTCCTCCAAATCGCTTTTGTAAACTATCGCGAAGTGTCTGGCAAATCATATCTCCTTCTATCGCTGAATCCCCGTAGTAAGCAATTCGGATCTGACTGTTGGATTGGGCTAATTTGCGGTAAAATTCCTTTAAATATTGGATGCCGGCATAAGCGGGCGGGGATTTTTCTTCTACAATAGGGCCTTTGACGATGGAGCTATAAGGAAGGGAATCAATAACGATAGCGGTGTCTTTTTTTGCGCTATTAAAAACAGTATAGGTTTTGAAGTTTCGTTGTAAAAACCCAATACGTGAATGTAATAATGGATAAATCATCAGAAGGACTCCTGACAATGCCAAAATCAAAAAAGCCCGGGAAAATTTTTGGTCTGACATATTTTTTTATAATAGAGAAGGTGCGAAGATAGGAAATGAAAATGGAAATTAGAATTAAAAT
>CAZNCI010000082.1:11429-12949 GCA_964571475.1 uncultured Saprospiraceae bacterium
CCCCCTTTTTAATGTGGACTCACCATTATAATTTCTTTTACTTATGCTTAATCCTGATGTGGGCGCCCATGAATATGCCCTTCAGCTTTGGCCTTGTCCAATGCCTCCATTTTCTTTAATTCCTCTTTGGTGTAAACCGGCTTTTTCATATCCGAGAGGTCGGGCTGACCGGCATCCACCCAGCAGGTGTACCAGGTGCTGCCTACGGCAAGGATGGTAGATCGCATCCGTTTCTCCACCATGCCATTTAAGTGGTCGTGATAGGCAGCAGCATAAGCACGGCATTGGGTACGGATGATAATATCCAGTCGTTCTTCGTAACAAAATTGCTGGTCATGAGGGAAATTTTGACTTAAATATTTCTCTATTGAAAATACGCTATCCAGCATGGCGTGGCTGGTGAGTACCCTGTCCCAAAAGAACGCCCTTGGGTTGTCAATATATTCGGCAGCCCCAACGTAGAAGTCGTAGGTTTCATCTGCGAATAATTCGGGCAGTCTGCTTTCCCAGAATCCATGGATACCTATCTGGTTGGTCATTTGTCCGTTGTAATTCTCCGTCGTATGGAGCGGGACGGAAGCATCCCCCACATAATGACCAATTTCGGCGGCGAGTCTAAGAATTCTTTTACTGTCTTTTTGTTTGAACGCATTGGTTAATTTGCGTTTCATTTTGACGAGGTGGTAAGGGACAATCCCATAGGGGGAAAAATAGTCAATGGCGATAACTTTATCACAGTTTAAGGGCATTTTG
This sequence comes from uncultured Saprospiraceae bacterium, assembly GCA_964571475.1. Taxonomy (GTDB): domain Bacteria; phylum Bacteroidota; class Bacteroidia; order Chitinophagales; family Saprospiraceae; genus JALVDO01. The sequence goes on from CAZNCI010000082.1 coordinate 12,183, forward strand.
AGTAATCTTGCGAGGGTGTCACAATTAACCTCCCATTCGTCTTTTCCGTATTGTGGAAGGAGGTGTTTTTGAAAAAACTGCCGGTATGTTTTTTTATTAATCAGCCAGCTTTTGCCCTGAATGGAATCCCGGAAGGCATAGAATTCTTTTTTTTTCTGGAGCTCGGGGCGGGTATCTCGTTCAATGCGCAAGGTGTCTTTACCTGATATGGCATAGAGTCCTGTATATTTAATTAAAGCATCTGTCCAGTAGCGGGGGACTTCCGGGAAGGGGTAAGTGCCCCAATGATCGATATCAATATAGTGTCGAATATCCTCTCCTTTGACTGCATATCGTCTTTTATCCGGGTCAACGGCGTGTTCGGTGATGAATTCGATATTTTTTTTGAAGTATCCCGCCATTTCTGGTGGCAGGGTAAATACTGCCAGCCGATTGATGCGCCTATGAGCAAAGAAGCCCCACTGTGGAGCGGTCATAGAAAGGGATGTGAGGATTAGGAGTCCAATAGAAATAATCCCGATATTTTTACTCATGCTCTTTGTTTTTTGAACAGCTTCCTCTAGTGAATGCCATTTTTCTTCAATACGCCCTAAAATAGTTTATTTAGTAAAGCTAGCCTAATTTTCAAAGAAAAACAAAAAATATAAATGGAAATAGGGCAAACGCATTAAATTGAAAAATAGATTTTATGATTGCGCCGTCTTTTGTCCTGCTTTTTTTGCCCCGCCTTTTAAGGCGGGGACTTAGAATCGAAGTATTAATTGATT
>CAZNCI010000083.1:0-12900 GCA_964571475.1 uncultured Saprospiraceae bacterium
TAATGTACGCAAAATGGCGTAGGTGTTTTTTCTTTTAGCGATGAAGAAATTATTAGCATAGCCATAGCTACGGTAATAATTTCTAAAGAAGTTAAAAGGAAAAAGAACAAGTCAGATCTGTAGATTATTATTTTCCTACTCTCTTAAAGTATTTGTAAAGGGAAAAAGAGCAGAAAATGCTCTTTGTCTTGTGTTGCTGGAGCTAAGGTAATATTAAGTTTTATTATTTGAAAAAAAAATGGTAAAAAGTTTTGCAAAAGGTTTTTTTTTGAGAAATCCGATCTATTGGGGTCACTTATTGATACACTAAGCAGACCTAATTAAAAAGCAGGAAATAATTTCTTCCTTTCTTTTGATATTTGATTGCCCTTTTGATTATATTTTTTAATATTAAAACCTTAATTATGTTACCAAAAATCATTAAGCAACCCTCGGTAAAAACACTGAAGAAGGTCGCTCTTTTACGTACCAATAAACCTATTAAACACTTTGGTATATTAGGTTCTTTATTCCCAAAAATGTCAGGAGTGACTCATTGGGAAGAAATTGAGTGCCTTGGTTATAATCCGGAGTTATCACGGGTAGAAGCCATCATTAAAATCAAAAATAGCACAGGTTATTCCGGCGGCATGTGTGGAAAAGGCTCTGCCGAATTTATTCGCTTTTTCATTGACTATCACGATGGAACCGGATTTCATGATTTAGGGGTGGAAAGTTTCAGGGCTTTCGATATTTCTGAAGCACCGAGTGGCTTGCAACACCCTATTTCTTACATGGTTTCTAAAGATATTGATGTTTCAGCAAAAAAGAGGCTCTGCAATTCAGAGGTAATTGTTACCTTCAGAGCTGTACTTAGCTGGAACCAATTGCCATCCAATGACCCCAATATAGTGCCCGTTTATGGCAGTGTAATGGATGCGAAAGCAGTGCTAAAACCAAGGGTATTTAATTTACCGGTATTTCCGCTGCCCTTCCCTTTTCCCAATTTTCCTATCCCGAATTTCCCATATCCAATCAAACCGGAATTTAAGGATCATTTTGGAAAATTACCCGTAAAAGAGATAAAAACCTTTGATGTCCACGATTTTATTAAAAACAATTTGGCGGAAGATGTTTCTCCTGGTCGTACAGTCGATCAATTATTGATGATGTCTGATACTACCATCGGAGGTAATGCAGTCCCCCCCTTTCCTTCTTTATCGGAAATTGATTTTTCAGGTTATGATTTTGATCTGGGAGATATTTTGATAGATCCCAATATTGAAATTTTTAATAATAATTACGAAGAAGTGGTGTCTGTCGGGTTAAATACCCATCAGGATATTTTGGGGGCAGTCATTAAGATCAAACGCCCTAGTGGCTTCAGTGGAAATATTTGCACGAATGGAAGTAGAGAATACATTAGTTTCTTTGCCGACTTTAATAATAACGGGACTTTTGAACGTTATTTGGGAACAACTTCAGTGAAGGTCAACGACATTCAAAATATACCAGCGGAAGGATTGATGTATGCCGTTACTTTACAGACAGATTTAACAAAATATTTAAAGAAATGTCACAAACCACAGGTCATTAAAATTCGAGCAATTTTATCTTGGGGAACACCTCCTGATGTTACCAATCCGGAACAATCAGTTACCTGGGGCAGTCGCATGGATACTCTGGTACAATTGAGATCCAAATTTAGCGCAAAACAAACCGCCTTAATTTACTCCATCGGCAACGTATCAGTCGATAATATTTCACCAGTAAGTTGTCTGGCTTACCCGGAGACTATTTTATTCAATAACCCTGGAAATAATCGTCCATGGGGTGGTATGATTACCATAAGAGGAGGAATGGATAATAGCGGAGCTCCCGGTACGACAAAGTACAGGGTCGAGTACTCCAAAGATGGGATTAATTATTTCCCCGTCACCTTACAACAGTCCATCACTACCATTGATTTTTCAATGCCGGACGATCCATTTACGACTCATCATTTAGCGGATGCTAATGGCTGGCTTCCGTATTTGGCTCATCATAGTGATAGCCAGTTGGTAGAGATAAAAGGGCAGGTACTGGCCAGTTGGTCTTCGCATGCTTTTGAGGGTAAATATTACATTCGAGTAAGTTACACCAAAGATGATCCGATTCTCTCTCCCGGAAGTATTCAGCATACTACTCCGATTAGAATACAATTGGACAACAAACGATTCCATGCAGATCATACGCCAAATAATATATTAGATTCAATTTACGATTTAGATATGAGTATTGATGGCGGTGTTTGCAAAGTCTATAAGCAAGGGGCGACCTTTACTGGAAAGGTCAAGGTTCGGGATGCGTTTTATGGTGGTTACGATCTAAGTATTCAGCCTGCCACACAGGTGATTAATAATGCCGGTTTGATTAATTATCTCGGCTCTACCCGCAGGAGAAATTCCAATGTGGCTGAAATGGGCCCATTAGCGGATAAGTTTAAAATTGATACGGGGAAGTTGAAAAAGTGTGGTTATACCCTGCGTTTGAGAGGTTATGAGCGGGTTATTTTAAACAATAGCCATCATCTACAAGTGGCAGATAAATATATTGGTTTTTCAGTACAATAAGTGTTTGATAAACTGTTAAACATTTTGATTTGAAGTGGACATTTGGTGGCAGGAGGGATAAAGTATTTCTCCTGCTGCCTTTTTTAATTAAGCGGACAATTGGGCTTACAACTCAAAGACTAGCCTATTTTTCAGTTTTCTCCAATTCACTCAACACCAATCGCATCTCTCCATAGGAGAATTTATCATCAATCTTGCTCTTCAGGTCGGTGAAGGATTCGTATTCCATTTCCAGCATAATCTTTTTGAGTTCGAGATATTTACTTTCGGACATGAGGTCGGTAATGGAGAGCTCCCCACTTTTAACAAAACGGGCGAGGTGTCCTTCGATGGTGGAGGTAACAAGCCCTCTTTCTTTGGCTATTTCTTCAATGGTTTTACCACTTTTGAAGAGCTCATAAGACGTTTGCTGGGTAGCACCTTTAGGGGGCGCTTTCTTTTTAGGCTTTCGCAATTCGAGAATATTTTCTTTGGGCTGTATTTCATTCATCTCACAATAATCCATGATTAATGCAATGATTTTTAGACCATATTTTGCTACACGGACTTTGCCCATTCCATTGATGGCACGAAGTTCTGTTGGTGATTGTGGTAGGAATTGACACATCTCAAAGAGTGATTCCTGAATGAAAATCTGATAAGGAGGCACGTCTTCTTCCAAGGCTAACCGACTCCTTAATTTGCGTAAAGTATCAAATAATACGGGGTGCTCAGTTGGGGGGAATTCTTCTCTTTTTTTAAGGGGTTTTACGTCCTGTAAGACGGCTTGTGTCCGTAATTTTAAATACTTTTTAGCCGTAAAACCATCTTTCAGCCCATTGAGGACAAATACTCTGTTGGCAAAGCGGTCTTCCAGATTTTTAAGTTGTTTTTTGAAGTCTTTTTTTACGGCTTTGTTTTCCGTGGAATAATTTAATGCTTCCAGGGGTTTTTGAATATGTTCCTGGGTGTATTGAAGGAAGTATTCAATTCCCTTTTTGATTCTTTCCTGAATGACGGGATCATTTTCCGGCAGTTCAATGTCCTGGCTGAGTTTTTGCAATTGAGCTTTAAATCCAAGGCTTACCTTTTGAAGGTCTAAAATCCCCTGATCTTTAATGGCAAATAATGGCTCAATGATATTGCCCCGGAGGCTGGATTCAAAATTATAATAAATACTTATCAATCGTTTGACCGGATAGATTAATGGCTGAAAATTAAATAAATCCTCCATGAGACTTAATTGATAATTCTTTTGCGATTCGTCCAGTTCTTTTTGGTCAGGCAGGTTCTCTTCAACCGTTTTGGTAAAGGTAGCCACCCGACTGTCATTGATAATACTTTTATTTTGAATGGGTTTTTGTAAGACAACGCCCTCCAGTGTTTTGCAACGACTCAGCGCGACGTAGGTTTGTCCATGCGCAAAGGAGGCTTCGGCGTCGATAATGGCCTTTTCAAAAGTCAGCCCCTGACTTTTGTGAATGGTAATAGCCCAGGCAAGTCTAAGAGGGATTTGCTCGAAAGAGCCTACAATATCCTCATCAATTTCTTTCGTATTGGCGTCTATGGAGTATTTAATATTTTCCCAGATTTCCGGTAATACAGTAATATCAAAATCATCATCAGGACAGCGAACCGTCAATTCACCGCTACTAATTGCGATGATTTTTCCAATTTTGCCATTAAAATACCGTTTTTCGGGATTGCTGTCATTTTTGATAAACATCACCTGTGCCCCTTCCTTGAGTTCCAATTTCTCAAAAGTGGGGTAGGCGTGTTCAGGGAAATTACCTTTGATTTCAGCGGTAAAGAAGTAACTTTTTTTGTCAATTTTCCGCAACTCCATCCCGTTCATGAGCTCTGCCCGGTTATTATGGGTAGTCAGCGTGATATATCCGGCATCTTTCTCCGGTACGAAGTCCGGAATGTGTCTTTCATTTAGTATTTCAGCCGATTTTTGGGTTAACTGATTATTTCTAATTTCGTTCAGAATACCAATGAATTTTTCATCATCCTGCCGGTAAATGTGTTTGAGTTCAACACCAACGGCATGACATTTTTGAAAGGCGATACTACTAAAAAAATAAGGGTTGGAATAATGATCTCGCAGCAAATCCCATTCGTGGGGTTTAACGACAGGTGAAAGCTGTTGCAAATCTCCAATCATTAATATTTGTACTCCTCCAAAAACTTTATCACGCTCTCTATATCTCCTGAGTACCTGATCGATACCATCCAGCAAATCAGCCCGTACCATACTGATTTCATCAATAATCAACAAATCCAGGGAGCGGATAATATCAATCTTTTGTCGATTGAATTTCTTTTGAAAGCGGGAGGAGGGATTTTGTGATTGATTGGAAGCGTCCTCCGGCAATATTGGACCAAAAGGCATCTGAAAAAAGGAATGAATGGTCACGCCTTTGGCATTGATGGCTGCCACTCCCGTAGGAGCGACAACAACCAAACGTTTATCAGATTCATTTTTTATTTTATGCAGGAAGGTGGTCTTCCCTGTTCCGGCCTTACCTGTAAGGAAAATATTCCTATTGGTCTTCTCTACGAAATTCCATGCGAGCTCTAGTTCCGGATTTTTAATGGTAGCAGGAGGCATTTTTTTATAATTTATTCGGTAATTTTAAGATTAAAAACACCATTGGTCACGTCAAGTGATTCCTGCGTATCTGGGTTGTAAATCTTACCTTTAAACGTGCCTTTAACACTTCCGCCACCTTGATAGTCCACAGCGGAGAACGTCACTTTTAGTTCACTGTCAGAACCGACATTACTCCATGCCTTGGAAGCGAGCGGTTTAGAATAAGCTAATTGAATACAGGTGCTATTACCGGTTGGCTCGCAATCTTCTGCATTTCCACTCTGGGTATAGGAAGTATTGGTTATATCCAATGCCGCTGCTATGAAGTTAATACTAAGGGAATTAAACTGCAAATCAGGACCAAGCAAACTGAATATTTCACCTGCGCCTAATGAGTCGGCATAAATTATAGCAGAGCCACCAATACTCTTAAAGGAGTCCGTTCCAATATTCGCACTGATTGTTCCGACAGGGACATCTCCTATTATCTCTTCCGGTCTGCAGGAAAAAGTTGTTAAAACAACAATAATGAGCGCTAAAAAGCTTAACTTAAAGAATGGAAATTTCATTTTATCTATTTTTTTGGTTAAAATTAAAATTAAAACCAAAGGTAATAATTTTTTTTTGATTCCTTATAATTTATCCTTAACTTTGGCAGGGTGAATTTATTTTCCACTCACTACACACCACACCTACACTTTATCATTCATAAAAGACTTACGTAAAAATGCGGACTACTTTTATTATTGCATCAATATTATTTACCCTGTTTACCACATCCTTTCAACATAAAGACTGGCAATCCAAGGTAGATGAGGATGTTTTGAGCTCGACTATTGATGGTGGACAAACGGATTTTCTCGTGATAATGAAAGATCAGCTGGAAGTTTCCACCAAACATTTACACACCAAAAACGAAAAGGCTGCATTTGCTTTTAGCCAATTAAGAACTCATGCCCGGCAATCTCAGAAAGCAATCCAGCAATGGTTAAGAGCGGAAGGGGTGGCTTTTGATTCTTATTTTATTGTCAACTTATTACACATCGAAGGGGATTACGCCTTGGTAAAAGCCCTTGCGCAAAGAACCGATGTCGCACGCATCAATGCCAACCCAATTGTCCATCAGGAATTTATCAATGAAAAACCCCACACTTCTACCCAAAATGAAAAAACCATTCCATGGGGCATCAGCAAAATAAAAGCAGATCAGGTATGGGCGCTTGGATATCAGGGAGCGGGTGTTGTCGTAGGAGGGCAGGACACCGGTTACGACTGGACACATCCCGCCATCAAGGGTAAATACCGGGGCTGGGACGGCACAATTGCCGATCACAACTATAATTGGCATGATGCTATCCACGCCATTGATGCCGGCAATTCGGGGACAAATCCCTGTGGATTGGACTCCAATGTACCATGTGACGATCACGGACACGGCACCCACACGATGGGCACTATGGTCGGAGATGACGGGGCGGGTAATCAAATAGGAGTGGCACCTGCTGCTAAATGGATCGGCTGTCGAAATATGGAAAGAGGAGACGGCACACCGATGACTTATATCGAATGTTTTGAATGGTTCATGGCTCCCACCGACCTTAATAACATGAATCCCGACCCCTCCAAAGCCCCTCACGTCATCAATAACTCCTGGGGGTGCCCAACCTCAGAGGGCTGTAATACCTCTAATTTTTCAGTCATGGAGACGGCACTTAATAATCTAAAAAGCTCCGGTGTTATGGTGGTGGTATCGGCCGGAAACTCCGGCTCCGGCTGTAGTACGGTCAATACCCCCGCGGCGATTTATCAGGAGAGTTTTTCGGTTGGAGCGATGGATATTAATGACAATATTGCCAATTTTAGCAGCCGTGGTCCTGTGACAGTCGATGGATCCAATAGGATGAAACCCAATGTATCTGCTCCGGGCGTCAATGTCAAATCGTCCATTCCTGGTGCGGGCTACGCCAATTATAGTGGAACGAGCATGGCAGGACCTCACGTTGCCGGAACGGTTGCTTTAATCATCAGTGCCAATGCTTCCTTTTCGGGAAACCCCAATGCCATTGAAGACCTTTTGGAACAAACGGCAACGGCCTATACCACCAATCAGACCTGTGGGGGGGACAATAACACTTCCGTTCCCAATAATGTCTTTGGATATGGTGAAATTGATGCCTTGGCGGCAGTCAATCAGGCCGTCACATTACTTCCGTTGAGCTGGATTTCCTTTGAGGCAAAACTCCAGTCTCATTCCATTCAACTCAACTGGAAAATATCGCTACAAAAAAATATCAAAAATTACACCATAGAACGAAGTACCGACCGGCACATTTTTACAGAAATTGGACAGGTTTTCGCCCAGGAAAACCATCCCCTTAAAACTTACGAATATCAGTTTTTAGACCGACACCCATTAAATGTCAGGCAATATTACAGAATTAAAGTGCTTGAAAATAACAATCATTTTTACTACAGTAAGGTGGTATCTGCACTTATAAGCCAACCACTTAATTATAGCATTTCCCCCAATCCATTTTCCAATAAAATAACTATCCGCTTTGATGTCCCACAATCTAATCTCGAAGTAAAACTATTTTCGCTAAGCGGGCAAATGCTCCAATCCGTCAAACAGCAAGGATCTACCAACCGTTTACAGATGCAGCAATTGGATCACTATAGTAGTGGGGTTTATTTTTTGGCTGTTTATCACAATGGGACACTTGCCTCCTCACAAAAGGTGTTGCTGAAACGATAATAAGGAAATAAGGAAGGGTAGATAGTCCATTAAATGTAGTACTTTTTCAGGAGCTCCTCCAATTTGGCTTCGCTCAACCGGCGGTCTATTTTACCTTCAAAAACGAAGGATATTTTCCCCGTCTCTTCTGATACGACAAAAATCGCCACACTGACACGCTCCGACAGTCCCATCGCTGCCCGGTGCCGTAAGCCATCTCTTTTGGACATATCCTTTTCTGTCAAAGGTAATATACAACTCGCCTTCTTGATCCGTCCATTATCAATAATAACTGCTCCATCGTGAAGCGGACCTTCCTTATTGAAAATTGTTTCAATCAAAAAAGCAGTAATTTCTGCGTCAAGCGAAATCCCTCCGGTAATCACTCCTTCCAAATCAATATTACGGGCAAAAACGATTAAGGCGCCGGATTTAATCTTAGAAAGTTTGATAATCGCGGCTTTCAACGCCCCAATATGTCTTTCCTGTTGCGCAGTCAACTCCATGTGGGGGGTCATACCTGTAATGAAATTTTGGGCACGTATTCCAATGGTACTACGCCCCAGCATCAACAAAAAACGCCTGATTTCCGGCTGAAAAATAACGACTAAACTAAGAACTCCCATGGATACAACCTCCCCCAAAAAGAGGGAAAGCAGTTCCATTTTTAGCAATCCGACAATGGCATAGAGAATATATAATAAAAATACGCCAATAAAAATATTATACGCCAGACTTCCCTTTAACAGATTGTATATTTGATACAATAAGTACCCAACTATCAAAATATCGAATACATCCCATATCCTGACACCTAAAAATCCCACCTTAAAAAGCAATAAAATGTCCATAGAAGCAATTATGTAGTCAGTTGTTTTTAGGTAACTACTTAAGAAGTTGTTCAAAAAATACTGTTCTTCAACAAAAGTAAGGCATAATAGCATACTTTTCTTAATTTTGTACAATGAAGTTGCACATAAATCCAAAATGATGATTCCGAAATTTTATATAATAGGCATTTTAAGTGTTTTTTTCTGCCTTCGGGCTGCTCCTGTCCATGCCCAGGAATTAAGAGAAAATGAAAAAGGAGAAAAAATAATTGTCTGGGGGGATGGCTCATGGCAATACTTTTCTGATTACGGAAATGACGACCCGAACACCTTCCATTATCCAGGGGAAGAGCCTAGGAAAAAATACCCCATTTTTGATGGGAAAGTGGATCCGCTTGACGGGGCTATTTCCATTACTGAAAATGATATTCAAAAGATTGCCATCAGAAAAGCACAGCTCGCCGGTGAAGCTGCCAATATCACCCAGAAAAGAGCCAAACAGGCTACGTTTAATAAACTTGCTATAACTCAGGAACTCTATGCTGCTCAAGAGAGCCCTAATATTGATGCCGAAACAATTCGCAAAATAAATATCCGGCTCGATGCTGCGACCCGTGCAGAACAAGCTGCTATCCGGGAGGCCCATGAAGCACAAAAAGCAGCTCAATCTGCCGATCAGCTCACCAAAAAAGGTGCTTATGTCAAAGAATTTAGAGCCGAAAGAGCTGCCCGAAAAAACAATAAAAATACCTCGCTTGAATATAAAATTGCCAGCGAACAATCCTATAAAGACATTATTCCCTTGGTAGAAAAATACGATGATCTACCCAATAGAGAAAATTTACTCCTCCATCCTCCTCAGGAAAAATGTAAAATTGTTTTTGAAGGCAAAGACGAACGAACAGGCAGGAAAAGAAGGGATGTCAAACAATCTTATCTTTTTTCTTATACGGATGACCGTCTGCGCCCCTTTCTCAAAAACAAGGAATACCTGCGATGTGAAGGGTTTTTATCCTCTGTCGATGGAGGATTTAGGTTTTTAATACTAGATTTTACCTTTGCTTATCCCAATGCGCGGGAAGCTTATGGTTTTATTGAAAAAGGAAGCATCCTCACCCTCCGGTTACTCAATGGAAATTATGTCAATTTATATTCCGGGAAAATGGAAAGAGGCAGTTATGATACCAAAACGGAAGAACTGACTTATAGTGTTTATTACCCCATTGATAACGGTCAATTAAAATTATTAACAGCTAGTGAATTGGATGCTATTCGCGTATTTTGGAGCACGGGTTTTGAAGAATACGAAGTATATCAACTTGATTTTTTTATGAATCAATTAAGTTGTCTTAACCAATAAGGAACAGTAGAAAAAAGTGTAATTTATTTTCTGCGCAATACTAAGGCTATCGAACTCAAACCTTATTTAATAATCGAGAAATTATGAACGAAAAACAAGCACAGGAATTAACGGCAGTAAAGATGTTAGGACTCAAGCTGCCAACTGACCCCCGCTGGGTTAATCTTGCCGAAAAAGACTTGGAAGAAGTCTTGACAGATCATGCTTATTGTGAACAAAAAGCAGCAACTTATTGTATTTCACTCATACAGCAATACCCCGAAAGAATTGACATCGTCAAAGAACTGGCGCCAATTGTAACCGAAGAATGGGGGCATTTTCGCTCCGTACTTGCCGAAATGGAAAAACGCAACCTCTCCCTCGGCAAACAAAGAAAAGACGAATACGTCAACAAACTGATTGCCTTTCAAAAAAAAGGGGGCAGTCAAGAGGATCGCTTACTCGAAAAGCTCCTCACCTGTGCCCTCATAGAAGCTAGAAGCTGTGAGCGATTTCGTTTGCTTTCCCTACACTTAAAAGAGGAAGAATTGCGAAATTTTTACCATAAATTCATGGTAGCAGAAGCTGGTCATTATCACCTGTTTATCGAATTGGCCAAAAAATACTGTAATCACGACAAGGTAAAAGAGCGTTGGCAGGCTTATCTCACCAGAGAAGCCGAAATCATGCAAGAACTGGAATTAAGAGGGGATCGTGTACATTAATGAACTGAGATAAAAAAATCATGAAAAAAATAACATTCGAAAAAGCTTATCGGGAATTGCAAGATATACTGGCTCAATTACAGGAAGAGACTATAAGCATTGACGACCTGTCAAAGAAAACCAAAAGAGCAGCCGAGCTCATTGAGTTTTGTCAGGATAAACTACGAAAGACGGAAGAAGAATTGGAGGAGGTACTAGGCGACTAATACACACTTTAATCTTTCCTTAACTATCTTTTTGATTTTCTTCACATTATTTTGAGAATGGAGGGCGTTATAGGGGTATATTTTTTAAGCAATAAAAATTACATAATGAAAAACTTATTGAAATTCGCCTTTGCCACTCTATTCGTAATTACTGTTTTTTCTGTCTCTGCCCAGTCAGAAACAAAGGTTAAGATCAATCCTAAATTTGGTTTCAATGTGTCCAACTTCAATACGAATGACGTAGAAGATTTTGAAACAAAAGGCCGCGTCGGTTGGAATGCGGGGGTTGATGTCAGAATTGGTAAGTACTTTTATGTCGCTCCCGGGCTGCACTATTACGAAACAAGCGTGCGGTTTGTCAGTCGAAGTGAGGTCGAGGATTATCATTTCGACTTTGAAGGAGAGCCTACGATTCAGTCTTTGAAAATGCCTGTTATTATAGGGGCAAAAATTCCGATTATCGGTCTCAGAGTTCAGGGAGGAATTGTCCCTGGCTACGTATTGTCAACCAAATTGCCCAATGGGACCGATTTAGGTACAGGACTTTTGAATCGATTCACGACCGCTACGACTGTTGGCGTGGGATGGGATTTAGCCTTTATCACCTTTGACCTAAATTACAACCACAGTATGCAAAGCTTTTTCAAAAATTGGGATGCAAAAAACAATACGGTTACCCTATCCGTAGGGCTCAAATTTTAGGAACTTAACAATTACCCATAAATTCATCACCCAATTTTCCATTGGGTGGTGAATTATTCAAGAATCTTCCATCCTTTTTTTAGCTGAAAATAGGGTTTCTGAGTACCTCCAAACCTTCTAAAGAAACCCTCAACGCCTTTCATCATGCTCCCTTCAAAATCGAAAGAGGCTGTTTTGTCTGAATAATATTGAATGGCCTGCCATATTAAAGCAGCCACTTCTCCTCCCGCCGCATCCGGTATCCGACCTGTCGCCAGCAAATAAGCAGACTGACCATCGTTAAGCACCCATATACCGCCTTCAATCCGCCCAGTTTTATTGTTCCTGGCCACAAAAATATTCGATTGCCCCCTACTTAATGCTGCGATGTGGAGTTTTTGATACAAATTCCTGTCAACGGGATTTTTTTGATTTTGTTTTTCAAAAACAGGATCGACCAAATCGTATAATAAATCTATATCCTGAGAAGATTCAAAAGTGAATATTTTTTGTGCCTTTAGAATGAGGGAGCGATGTGTTTTTTTCATCCCCTTCCATACAAGATCAGTATCACTTATATCTTCCAAAACATAGGAATATCTAGTCGTTTGGCGGAAGCCTAAATGATAAAATGGCAACCAGTTTTGGAGTTGATAATGACACTTTTGAGTATATATAAACACATCGGGAATCCCCTTGGCTAAATCTCCCAATACGCGCATCTCAAAAGAATACCTCGCTACTCTTGATGGTGTGTCCGGATAAACCAGCCAGGGACCGTTAAAGGGCGTTAGCATGGGGTTGCCAATTACTTTTAGCGTCAACCATTTTTGCTTAATGCGAAAGGGCAAAACGCCTTCTACTTTCCCTGTTTTACTATTCAAAGAAACGACTGCATCCCAACGAACGCCTTCGTTGACAATGTCCAGCCACCATGGTTGAAAAAAGAGGGGTAAATCATCCTGCGTTTCCGCCCATGCTCGATATGTTTTTTGATCTAGTATTGCCATTAGAAGGGCAAAAGTACGTTATTTTGGGGCAAAAAAAAACTCCTATGTCAGGGAGGCTAACTAAAGCTTAGGACATAGGAGTACATACTATGAGAAAACTACACGATGCAAAATAAAGGCTTTTAGACCACTTTTTTTTACCCAATTATGTTATGGGGCTTTATTTGACAATAACGTGCATAATAGTGAGGGAATGGGAAATTAGTCGG
>CAZNCI010000084.1:0-5974 GCA_964571475.1 uncultured Saprospiraceae bacterium
CAAGTCCAAAATAATTCATTTTGTGATAATTGCCACTTTTCGGAGTGGACTCAAGATTTCTCAAAAACTAACACAAGGTACTTAATGCGATATTTATTTTTCTTTGTATGCTTCAGTAATGTATTATTTTTAACAGCTCAGGGGAGGGTCATTTCTAATGAGTTAACCTTTCACTCCACTTATGAACGATACTTATACAATCAAAAAGATGCTTATCATACCGATGACCATTTAACGCATTTCCTCGCAACATCCCCTGAAGTCAACAAAGAAGCCGTAGGTTATATACGGAAACAGCTAGCTGAACTGTTTCTTTATTTTGATGAAAAAAAAATTCAGAAAAAGACGGCAAAACACGCCGTGAAGCTAATCAATAAACACCTGCAACAAACCTATTTAATCGTCGAAAAAGAATGGGCTGGATTTGAGGATATTTTCAAGAAAAAAACTTACAACAGCACAACGGCAAGTGCCATATATGTTTTAGTACTGGAGCACTTCAAAATGCCCTACACCCTGACTCAAAAACCGGAAGGCATTACGATTATACTCCATAAAAAGAAAAAATCTGCCGTTCTTTTTCAACCACAAAAACGACATAAAAATAACATTGAGGTATTTAAAAATGAATATTTAGAACTCCTGGAGCAATTGAACATACTCTCCCGGGACAGTCTGTCCACAGACCAACTTGACAAGCTGTTTTATCAATATTACATGCCGGCTGAAATGCCGCTAAATGCCGTTCAGCTTACTGGTAATTTATACTTTATTCAGGCCATGAAAAAATTCAAATCCAGAAACTATTCCAATGCGATTGAATTACTCTATAAGGCGCAGATGTTTCTGCCATTACCCCGAAATCAGGTGATAAAACAGGCTACATTATATCAATTGGCAGGAACCATTGACATCCGAAAAACAGCTGACATTCAATACCTTTTTTCGCTATATAAGTCCTTCCCCATTCCTGAAATAAAACAAGAAGTTTTGTTTAGCTTTAGGCAGATAGCCGATTATTTTTTGCATAAAAAAGGAGATCAAATAAAATACAAATCACTTTTTCAACAATATTATAGCGTCTTAAAAGACAATAGGACATTGCGCAATAAATTAGAAAAAATCTACTTTTCAGAGCTAGCCGCATACTTTGCACAATTAAATAGAACGGATATCGTCCTACAATATATGGACAGTCTTTATACCCGTTGGCCGGAAAACAAAGAGATTAATCATATCATTGCCAATAAGTTTGTCAAATCTATTAGTCAAAATAAAGACAATGACCAAGGCATCAAACAAATAGAGTATCAAATGAGTAAATACCCCTTTCTGAGAAGGAATAAGACAATCCAGGATTGCCACTTGATGTACTACAGTCGAAAAGGTCGGGATTTTTTTGAAAATGGCTCCGTATATGACGGAATAAATACCCTTGAAGCTTTCGATCGGATGGCAAAAAAGTACAAACGGACTCCTCATTTAGATTTATGGGTCAAAACGATATATATCCCTGCTTCTTATTATTATTTTGCGGATAAAAATTATGAAGAGGCGCTGCGATTAATCAAAAGAGCACTTGTCTATTTTCCTGACGATTCTTTCTTAAATCATCGGCTTGAATTGCTTCAAAATTATTAAAATTAGGTGTTCAGGCTTTAGTTGGAAGTTGGCAGTTGGCAGGCTTCAGTTGGCAGTCTTCAGTCTTCAGTTGGCAGTACTCAGGCTTCAGTTGGCAGTTGGCAGTTGGCAGTGGGGTGCATAAGGTGACATCTTTTTGGGGTGGGAAAAAGAGAAGAGCAAAAGGTGTTATCTTATGGGATGTGGGCAGGCTTCAGGCTTCAGTGGGCAGTCGGCAGTACTCAGTACTCAGGGGCTTCATCTATTGTAAATTGGCTAAGTATATTTTTTTTGTTAGCTTTACACCTTTATTGTTCACATAAACAGGAGGATGTACAGTTTTGATGTCAAAAAAAGAGTTCGATATGGCGAAACCGATCAAATGGGCTTTGTCTATTATGGGAATTACGCCCAATACTATGAAATTGGTCGGGTGGAAATGCTGAGATCATTAGGCATGACCTATAAGTACATGGAAGAAGAATTAAAAGTCATGATGCCAGTCATCTCCATGCAAGTCCGGTACTTACGACCAGCCAGATACGACCAGCTTATCACCATACGTACAACACTAAAAGAGCTTCCGGATACTAAAATCACCTTTTATATGGAGTTGTTTAACGAGGAAGATAAATTACTCAATGCCGGGCAGGTAGTATTGAAGTTTTTAGATCCAAAATTAGGAAGAACTATCTCTGTGCCAACAGAATTGCTGGATAAATTAACACCCTATTTTGAAAAAGCTTAAAGCGATAAAAGATTTCGACCTACTGAGCTATATTTCGAAGCTCCCTATTGTTAGAAAGGTCATAGCCTGGGCTAGAACACATTCGTTGCCCGGATGTCAAAACGTACCGATGTACGATATTGTCCTTTTCATTTATCACGAAATCACCAGTTTCGACTTAGGGGTTCGCGCCAGTGCGATTGCATATAGTTTTTTCATTTCATTGGTTCCATCATTGTTGACCTTATTTACCTTATTGCCTTTTTTGCAAAAATACTTTCTCACCTATTTGCCAGAGGGAGAAAATTTTCAACAAATTTTACAGGAAGAAATACAAAAAATCATGCCTGGAGAGGCAGGTATGCAACTATTTAGTTTCATCAATGACATAACAGATACCCCAAGAGTAGGTTTGTTGTCTTTTGGATTTCTTTTGGCCATCTACTTTTCATCAAACGGCATGGTAGCGATGATGCGAGGATTTGAAAAAAATTACGAACTAACGTTTAAAAAGCGAACCACCATCAAAAAAAGAATGATTGCCATTGGATTGACAGGACTGATGGGTTTACTATTAGTGGCATCAATCGTTCTTATCATTTTGGGCAATGTCCTTATCTCCTGGCTGGCACAATACATCGGGCTCGATTGGTTTTCAACCATTAGTTTGGCATTGCTGAGGTGGTTAGGAATTCTATTTTTATTTTATTTTGGTATATTTTTAATCTACCGATACGGAGCAGCTACTCATAGAAAATTTGGGATGTTTTCGCCGGGGGTGAGTGTGGCCACCTTTTTATCCATTCTTACCTCGGTTGCCTTTTCGATTTACATAGATGATTTTGGTAAATTTTCAACTTACAGTAAATTTTATGGCTCAATTGCCACTATTATTATTTTAATGTTGTGGATTCAGTTAAATTCTTTAATTTTACTAATCGGATTTGAGCTAAATGCAGCGATTGCAGTTAATAAAGACCTGAAAAAAGAAATACACAAAGCAGAAAAAGATTGAATATTTCTTTATTTATTTTGATAAGAATAAAAAAAAAGTGCTACATTTATGCGCTAAAAAACAACGACAATGGATATAAAGTTACGTCTGACAGTGCTCAATTTTTTGGAGCTTTTTGTATTTGGAGCATGGCTAATTTCTCTGGGAGGATATATGGGAGGTCAGCTGCATTTTGAAGGCTTTCAAATTGGCTCAGTTTTTACGACGCTGGGGATTGCCTCTTTGGTTATGCCCGGTATTGTAGGTATTATTGCCGATAAATATCTCAATGCCCAGAAACTTTTAGGACTGCTACATATCCTTGGGGCATTTTTCATGGTCTATTTAGCTCAAACAAAGGACTATGACACTTTCTTTTGGTTAATGCTTGGATATTTGACGATGTATATGCCTACTTTAGGCTTAGCCAATACCGTCTCCTACAGTATATTAACAGACAATAATTATGATGTCGTCAAAACATTTCCCAAAATTCGTGTTTGGGGAACGGTCGGTTTTATCATTGCAGAAATAGCAGTAGGGACATTTGGCTGGGCTCAAAACAATATTCAATTTTACTTCGCTGCTGTCATATCCCTCATTTTGGGTCTTTATTCATTTTCATTACCAAATGTGCCTCTTTCCAAATCGGAAAATAAATCATTTGCCGAACGCTTGGGCTTAGATGCCTTTGTGCTATTTAAGGAATATAAAATGGCGGTGTTTTTTATTTTTGCCACACTGCTGGGAGTCGTATTGCAAATATCTAATGCATGGGCTTCTGAATTCCTGCGAGGTTTTGCGGAAAAATTCCCCGATTCATTCGCTGTGACTAATTCCAATACACTGATCTCTTTATCTCAAATGTCGGAGACTTTGTTCATCTTAACCATCCCTTTTTTCCTGAAAAAATATGGTATCAAATGGGTGATGATAATGAGTATGATTGCATGGTTTTTGCGATTTGCACTATTCGGAATCGGACAACCAGAAGGAGTCGGATTAGGCTATTTAATCATGTCAATGGTGGTATATGGTGCTGCATTTGACTTTTTTAATATATCCGGTTCTTTATTTATAGAGACAGAAACTGACAGTAAATTCAGAGGCAGCGCGCAGGGTTTATTTATTTTATTGACCAATGGAGTCGGGGCTGTACTAGGAGGTCTGGCTAGTGGATACGTCGTACAAATGTACACCACGGATGCCGGAAGAGACTGGTACACCATCTGGCTAATCTTTGCAGGCTACGCCCTCATCCTCGCTGTATTATTCGCATTGGTTTTTAAGTACAAACACGATCCTGATGCCATAAAGGAGGTCAATCATTAACCATCTAAAAAAATAATTATGACCGTATCTCTAGGCGCAGATCATGCCGGATTTCCATATAAAGCAGACATAAAAAGATGGTTAATTAGCCACGGATTTCAAGTTGTTGACCACGGAACAAATAGTGAAGACTCCGTTGATTACCCGGATTATGTACATCCTGTTGGCAATGATATTGATTTAGGGAAAAGCGAAAGAGGCATCGTGATGTGTGGTAGTGGAAATGGCGTCGCCATCACTATCAACAAACATAAAAAAGTACGTGCAGCGCTTTGTTGGACAACAGAAATCGCCTCATTGGCACGACAGCACAATGACGCAAATGTGTTAGCCATTCCCGTAAGATTCGTCTCCAGGGAAACAGCCTTAGCGATGGTTCAGGTATTCATGGAAACGAAATTTGAAGGCGGCCGACACGAAAGAAGAGTAAGGAAAATAAGTGAATTTTAGTTCACTTCAATATATTAAATAACGATAAACAAAACACAATTATGTATATTTTAATGGTCATCGTTTTTGTTCTGGGTTATACTGCAATTGCCCTCGAACATCCGATAAAAATTGACAAATCAGCCTCTGCACTGCTCACAGGGGTACTTTGTTGGACGGTACTTATTATTGGAGCTCCTGAGATTTTTAACGGAACTGTTGAACACGCGCAGGAGGCAGGAGGGTTCAGCCATTTTATCAATGAAGAATTAATGGAGCATCTGGCAGATATAGCCGGAATTTTATTTTTCCTTTTAGGAGCTATGACCATTGTAGAATTAATCGACGCCCATGGTGGCTTTGGTGTTGTTACCGACAAAATCACCACTACGAATAAGGTGAAACTAATATGGATTTTAGCCTTGACGACTTTCTTTTTCTCTGCTGCTTTAGATAATCTAACCACCTCCATCGTGATGGCGGCAGTTATCCGAAAACTAATGAAAGACAAAGCTGACCTCTGGTTATTTGCCGGGATAATTATCATAGCTGCCAATGCGGGTGGCGCCTGGTCTCCTATCGGTGATGTTACAACCATTATGCTTTGGATTAGTGGACAAATCACGGCAGCTCATATTGTTGAAGCCATTTTCATTCCCTCACTGGTAACCATATTAATCCCATTAATCGTACTCAACTTTACATTAAAAGGGGATGTTACGAGACCGGACAAGCCAATTCAAAACAAACATGGAGACATTACAAAAGGAGAAAGAAATTTAATCTTTTTCATGGGAGTTGGTTCCTTACTCTTTGTGCCTGTTTTCAAAACAGTTACTCATTTACCTCCTTTTATGGGAATCCTCCTTGGA
>CAZNCI010000084.1:6074-12734 GCA_964571475.1 uncultured Saprospiraceae bacterium
GATCACACCTTCTGGGAGTTTCTCGCTTATTGTGCCGGAACCGGAGGTAGTGTATTGATTATCGGATCAGCGGCAGGTGTGGCAATTATGGGTATCTTAAAAATTGATTTTATCTGGTATCTTAAAAAGATCTCACTACTCGCCTTAATTGGCTATTTTGCAGGTGCAGCGGTATTTTACGTCATGAACGGTGGGGTACAATGATGAGAGGAGACATACCGTCCCATAAAAAGATAGGCTTTGAAATCAGTAAAGATTTTGAAGCCTATCTTCATCGTTTTAACCGTTCCAATGATTTGCCTATTCAATATGAAGATTTAACCAGATTTACCAGCTCTATTCCACTACTGGATTCCTGTGGTAATGATACGCTTTGGGAAACGGTCTATTATGACCAGACAGAAATGGACGAAATCCATCAGGCCCTGACCCAAATATACGCCCTCCTGAAAACAGATGGTGACAGTGAAGTACTCAAGCACCTTTCAGTAGCAAGAATCGACTTTTGTGGATTTGGCAATACACAGCCCTTTCGCATAAGAATTATCAATCGGCTTAATGATAATTACGATCATTTCTATGTCAAAAAAGCAGATGCCTCCCGTGTCTATGGTCTAGAGCTGGAACACCTGCTTTCTCCTAATTACGTCTCCTATATTGTCAATCAAAAAACATTAATCGAGGTCCATATTGCGGGAATCCCCGGTGATATTTTTATTAAAAATAATCTGGATGACACAGAGTTAAATCAGATCAGAATCGCTAAAGAATTCATCAAATTTAATGAGCGATGCTTTGTACAATTACTTGGAGATATGCGCTCCTACAATTATGTTGTCAATATTACGCCCGATATAGAAGGTTCTCAATTCCGATTCAGGGCTATTGATTTTGATCAACAGTCTTATGAAGGACGAAAGAGCTTTTATTTGCCCCAATACTTCAAAGAGAATAATCCCATTGTCAATCTTGGGATCAAACACATGTCTCATAAAACGGTCAAACAATATCAATTAGAAGAAAGAACCCTCATTGCAGTCCGACTAAAAGCTGAAAAATTCCGAGTGCAGGAACTCATGAAAATCATGGTGGTCGATCAACTTTCCTTCCCGGATAAAATCGCTCAAATCAAAAAAGAATTGGCCAAACACCACCACAGCAACATCTTCGACAATTGTCAAACAATGGGTGAGGTGGTGCTCGCCAATATCCAATTATTATTACAGAAAGACTTTAAACAGAGTATCGTCCCACTCCGATAGTCAGTGTTTTAGTTTCCTAAATATGAGCTCAACATCCAAAGTGTTTTTTCTGTTTCAGAAATATAGTCACTCATCAAACTTACCGTGCCCTCATCATCAGAATCGGCTGCAAGTTTTAAGATATTTCGTTCCTTCAGTATTAGTTTAGAAAAATTATCAATAATAATTTGAATACCTTTCATGCCTTCATATATGCCTTTTTCGCTTTTTATTTCTGAAATTTCAAGGTAATCGGCAAAAGTATGTAAGGGCTCTCCTCCCAGAGTTAAAATGCGCTCTGCAATCTCATCTACCTTCAAAACCGCATCATCGTAAAATTCTTCAAACTTTAAATGCAATTCAAAAAATTCCCGCCCCTTGATATTCCAGTGAAGTCCGCGCAAATTTTGGTAAAAAACCTGATAATTTGCAAGCAAATCATTTAGTTCCTGACTAAGTTTTGTTGCACTTTTCTGATCTATTCCGATTAAATTTTTCATGTTATTTATTTTTGTGTGACTGATTTAAATTAGAATACAAAAATACGCCTAATTTACATATAAATCAAATCAATGTTATTTAACAACTAATAGACAACATCTATCAATTTATTGCCATATAATGACTACATTTGGGCAATCAACATCCTAAAACTGAGTAAGTATGATTAATTTAATAAGTGATACCGTTACCCGACCATCTGCGGAAATGTTACAGGTCATGTTGCGTGCAAAAGTGGGAGATGATGTATTTGGAGAAGACCCAGGCGTCAATCAGCTGGAAGCATACGCTGCCAATTTGTTGGGCAAAGAAAGTGCTTTATTTTGTCCGTCAGGAACCATGTGCAATCAAATAGCCATTCGCACACATACCAGGCCCATGGATGAAATGATCTGCGAAAGCTCTTCTCATGTTTACAAATTTGAAAATGGCGGTTATGCCTTCCATTCCGGTATTGCCATTGACATGATTGAGGGACAATATGGTAAAATAACAGCAGATCAAATTACAGCAAAAATTAAGCCCAAGGCAGATTGGCTCCCCAATTCCCGGCTCGTCGTCATCGAAAATACCACCAATATGGGAGGTGGTAATTATTACACCTTGGATGAAATAATGGCGATTAAAAAAGTCTGCAAAAAGCGTGGTTTAGTCCTGCACATGGATGGTGCCAGATTCTTCAATGCCATCGTTGAGACAGGCGACAAACCCAACCGTATTGCCAGGCATCTTGACAGTATTTCTATCTGTCTATCCAAAGGTTTGGGTGCTCCGGTTGGCTCTCTTTTAATCGGAGATAACGACTATATTGCCCAGGCTCGAAAATGGAGAAAAGCCATGGGGGGTGGCATGCGTCAGGCGGGATACCTCGCCGCTGCCGGTATTTATGCACTAGAGAATAATGTCAAACGCCTGAAGGAGGATCACTTAAAAGCTCAAATGCTGGCGCAAACACTTTCCACCCTTCCCTATATCGGCGACATCAGACCCGTCAAAACGAATATTCTTATCTTTGATGTACTGCCCCCGCTTACCGCCAATAATTTCTTGGAAAAACTTGCTAAAAAAGGAATCAAAGCGGTTCCTTTTGGACCACAAACCGTTCGTTTTGTCACCCATCTCGATTTCACAGAGGAGATGCTGAAAGAGACGATGAACGTTCTTTTGGAGTTGGTTTAAATGCGTGGATTGAAACACTGATAAAACAGATGCTTCGTAATACTGATCTTTACCAATCTTTTATAGTTTTTTATCCATGATAATTAAAAGGGGGGCGTTTCGGTGATTTGAGATAAAGAAACCCTGGTAACCAATGGAATAAACCCATTTTCCCGAGAAAGCTGATAGACCAAATTGGCATTTACAGGGCTGATGCAATAATCAACCGTAAAAACAGGAATTCCAAGATTCAGGTATTTCTTATTTTGAGCGATGCGATTAATCGTTGAATAATCATTAGCATGGCGCTCACCTCCTGTCAGGTCACCTGCCTGGTCACTATTCCAATCGACATCACCTTCTCCATAAAACCAGGTATCCTCCGTAGAAATGGCATCAATAATAGATGAATATAATGTAGGATTGGCATCCAAAAGGTAGGGAGCGTTCTGAGCGACTACCAAAAAGTCATCTTTGGTTTCTTTCCCTTTATTTTTGATACTTTGGATAAATTTAATCATTT
Organism: uncultured Saprospiraceae bacterium; assembly: GCA_964571475.1. Classification (GTDB taxonomy): domain Bacteria; phylum Bacteroidota; class Bacteroidia; order Chitinophagales; family Saprospiraceae; genus JALVDO01. The sequence goes on from CAZNCI010000084.1 coordinate 9,498, forward strand.
CATTTTCAGGATTCACTCCTCTTTGCCGGGCAACTTCACGGACTTGATCGTCATCATAAGCTTCGACCCAATCCAAATAAACACCATCAAAACCATAAGATACAATTTTTTCAATCAAACCATTTTCTTTCAACCAAATTTGTTGCCATTGCCCATCCCAATATGCTACTGGGTAATTTCCACTCCACCCGTCTGGATCAACGCCCACCAGAAACGAAGGAGAACCGGTTTGATTTGCAGTTGGAGCCACCCAGTCATCCTGCCAATAATCACGATAATCCTCTGCCTGTCCAATATCTATATAGGCAAGCAGGATTCGTTTATCACCATTGTTTTTTCGTTTCAAGTTAGAGACAAGGTAACTTACATCATAAGGAGAAGAAATGAAATTAAAACCCGGCTCCACAATCAACATATCATAATCAGTACGCGCCAATAAATCGACATTAGTATAATCGTCAAGCTCCTGTATTTGATACATAAATGTTGCAATAGGAATGCCGTTGAGTTCGGTAGAAGTGACTTCGAAACCATCCATCATCGTTTCATCCGTACAGCCACTCCACGTAAAAATTAGAAAGAAAAAAAGAAGTAAATATTTCATTACAATTGCTTAGTATCACAGAAGAATCCCCTTTTTTCATAACCATTTAGACCTCCCTTTTTTATGCTCAGACCTGAGTCCTAAATAATTACTTTTTTCGGTGGCTTTCTTCTAGAACGACAGATAGGAGAATTACCCTACTTTTCTTTTATTCAAAAATAAAAAATGTATCTTTTGGTAACAATAATTAAGTCTTAAACAAATATAGCTGCCCAACAATTTTGCTAAAACTAATTAACAACGTACTTTAGCGCCATGCTTATTCGAGTCATCTTTTTTTTATTATGCGCAGCAGGATTTATCAATAGTTGCAACAGCCTTATTTCCTTGCAAATTGGCACGCACAAATTGCGTTCTTTCACCATGGAGGAAATCGAACAAGATGGCATCAAAGATGCGGATTATATCGAAATAACAGATGCCAACATAGCCAATGAATTCATCCATGCGCCTGTTCAAAAAACAGGAGATAAGGATATTATCATCTTTCCGATACTATCCAAAAATATTGAAAGCCCTATCAAAGTAATTGGTTGGCAACAGAAAAAAGACCCCAGCTGTATTCAAAGCAAAAACTGTTTAAAATCGGGCATCCAATCAGTAAAAGGAGTCATACGAAAGATCAAAAAACGAAGAGACCTATCCGGACAATTAACGGATATTTATCATCAACCCATAGCTGCTTCACCCATTTATATAGAAGTAGGACAAGCACCTCTGGCGTGGTATTGGCACTTATTAGTACTCTTGATAACTGCTGGTGCAGTCGTGCTAATCGAATTAAAAGCAAATAACTAAAAATAACACTTAATAATGACAAGAAAATATATCGTTGCCGGTAATTGGAAAATGAACAAAACTTTTGAAGAGGGAATTAACCTTGCGAAAGAAATTGACAAAGGCATGGCAAAAGGAAGCAGTATCGCTATCTTGGGAACGCCTGCAATTCATCTAAAAGCGGTGAGTGACATAGTAGTAGCCAACACGCATTTATTCACTGCTGCACAAAATTGCCACCAGGCCGAAAAAGGCGCCTATACCGGAGAAAGATCAGCTAATATGGTTCATTCTACCGGAGCTGCCTATGTTATTATTGGACACTCAGAACGAAGAGAATATTTTGCGGAAAGCAACGAAGTACTCGCTCAAAAAGTGGATATGGCACTTAGCCACGACCTCTCCCCTATTTTTTGCTGTGGAGAAGGCTTGGCAATCCGAAAGGCAAATACACATATTTCCTATGTCTGCGATCAAATAAAAGCTTCTTTATTCCATCTGTCGAAAGCGGATTTCAATAAAATCACCATTGCTTATGAACCAATTTGGGCAATCGGCACTGGTATGACAGCCTCTTCCACCGAAGCGGAGGAAATGCACGCTGCTATTAGAAGCCTCATTGCAGAACAATACGGAAAAGAAACCGCAGCACAGTTAAGCATCCTTTATGGAGGCAGTTGCAAGCCCGCTAATGCGGATGAGCTATTTGCCAACCCCAATGTCGATGGAGGGCTCATTGGAGGAGCTTCTCTTAATGCACCAGACTTTTTAGCATTAATTGAAGCCTTGAATCGGGCAAAATCGTAATATAAATGGAAGATACGGTTGGAATAATAGGCATCGGAAGTTTTGGAACAGCAATTGCGAATTTATTGGCTCATAATACAGGTGTATTGATGTTCAGCAGGAATATTAATTCCGTCAAAAACATCAATGAAAATCATCAGAATTATGGGCAGGAAATGAATCCACGCATTCGCGCAACCAATTCCTTAGAGGAAGTAGCCGCTCAATGCAGGTTGATTTTCCCCATTGTGCCCTCGAAGAGTTTCAGGGTGATGATGCAAAATTTAGGCCCGTATCTCCGTCCCTATCATCTATTTATACACGGGACAAAAGGCTTTGATGCACTACCTCCTGAATACGAAAAACTCTCCGCTGATACACAAATAAGTACCATGAGTGAAGTCATTCTCCAGGAGAGTTGTGTGCGAAGAATCGGCTGCCTTTCCGGACCCAATCTAGCCAAAGAAATAATGGAAGGACAACCTACGGCAACAGTCATTGCCAGTCAATTTGACGAAGTCATTGAAATTGGAAAAGCAGTACTAAATAGCCGGCTTTTTCACGTCTATGGCAGTCATGATATTCTAGGAGCAGAAGTAGCAGGCGCATTGAAGAATATTATCGCCTTAGGCTCCGGTATTTTAAGAGGTTATGGCCTAGGCAAAAATATTCAGGCCATGTTGATTTCTAAAGGACTAATGGAAATGATTTACTTTGGAAAAGCTTTTGGTGCCGAAAGTCGATCTTTTTTAGGAACGGCAGGTGTCGGAGATTTAGTGGCCACGGCGACGAGTGATAAAAGCCGAAATTATACCTTTGGCTTTAGGCTGGGACAAGGGGAAAACATCGAGGATATTCGCAAAACAACGGAAGAACTGGCAGAAGGCGTTCGCACGCTCAGGCTCACACATAACTTAGCAAAACACAGAAAAATAAGACTGCCCATCACGCGTATGCTTCACAAGATTATCTTTGAAGGTTATGACATTGGACAGGCCATTGATTATTTAATAAAGTACCCCTACGATATTGACGTAGATTTTTTATAGTAAGGAATGAGATATAAATAA
>CAZNCI010000085.1:0-12645 GCA_964571475.1 uncultured Saprospiraceae bacterium
TATAAGAAGCAAGTGAAATTTTACTAAATATTTATATGCTCGCTCTTAATCGCTGCGTTTCCTTTAAAAAATAAAGTTATTTGTAGCTTTTTTTAAAAAAAGGTCTTATATTTGCATCGCTTTTTTAAAAAGCGGGTGTGGCGAAATTGGTAGACGCGCTAGACTTAGGATCTAGTGCCGCGAGGCGTGGGGGTTCGAGTCCCTTCACCCGCACTTGTTAGAAGATGTGAATCTTCATGCTTTTGGAGTTTTAAAAAGCAATAAAAACAAACCGGATTCCTATGTACAGGTTTCCGGTTTTTTTTAATAAAAAGGCTTTTTTATATAATATTGAAAAACAAATAAATCAATTATGCCACAAGTTCTCACTAAGGACCTAGACACGCTTATTACAGAGATTACTGTATCCATCCCTGTGTCTGACTACGAACCAAAATTGAAAAAAGAATTAAAAAAACATCAACAAAAATCTGCATTAAAAGGATTCAGGAAAGGTAAGACTCCGATGGGCGTTATTAAAAAGATGCTTGGAGATCAGGTTTTAGTTGGAATTATCAATGAAATGCTTGAAGAGCAAATCAATACCTTTCTTAAAGAATCGGGCACTAATTTTTTAGGTCAACCCATTCCCTCAAAAGACACACCAACTCTTGATTTTAGTATAAAAGAATTAAAAGATTTTGAATTTAAATTTGAAGTGGGTAGAGTTCCTGACTTTAAATTAAAAGGAGTGAATAAGAAAAACAAATACCCCAAATACGAAACTAAAGTCGAGAAAAAAGTACTAGATAAAGCATTAGAGTCTTTAACCAAGCGATTAGGGGAAGAGGTCAGTGTTGAAGATGATATCCAGGAGGGAGATAGAATTAAAGCGACCGTAGTGGAGCTCGATGGGAAAAAGGTAAAAGAGGACGGCTTTGTATCATCTATTACCGTTCTTGTTAATGACCTGGATGACAGTACTAAGAAAAAGGTGTTGAAAAAGAAAAAGGGGGATACCATCAAGAATGTCAATATTTATAAACTGGATAAACAACTGACGAAGAAAGAAGATGTGGAAAAGCATTTATTAGGGTTGGATGAAGGCGAGACGGTTGGTGAAAATTTTGACCTAACCATTGACGAAGTAATTAGAATAGCACCTGCTGAATTAAACCAGGAATTATTTGACAAAGCATTTGGCGAAGGAGTGGTTAAATCCAAAAAAGAAGCGCTGGAAAAATCCAAAGAGCCCATTTTAAATCACTTCAATGCTCAGGCGGATACGCTATTTAATAGAGATGTCCAAACTCGCCTTTTAGAAAAAAATCAATTCGATCTTCCGGAAGAGTTTCTAGGTCGATGGTTATTACTAAGTAATGAAAAATTCGATGAGGCAAAAATAAAAGAAGAACTTCCTTCATTTACAAAATCGCTCCGTTGGGACTTAATCAGAACCAGGATTGCAAAGGAAAATGATATTCAGGTTACCATTGAAGAGATAAAAGCAAGCCTCGCGGATAAAATAAAAGGATATTATGGTGGCGTTGATCTTCCCGAAGAGACCTTGAATAGTATTATTGATGGTGTTTTAAAAGATAAAGATGAGTATTTTAGGGTCTCGGATGAAATTTACAACACAAAAATATTCAAAGTAATAGAAGAAAAAGTACAGGTAGAGAAAGTGCCAGTCACTACTGAAGAGTTTGAGACTATTATCAAGAAAATTGTAGAAGAGGAAAAGCAAAAACAGGCAGCAGCTGAATAAGCTCAGTCAAAAAAATAATCAAAACCCTATGACAGGAATGAAGGTCATAGGGTTTTTTATTGGCCTTACCTCAATCTCAAATGAATCTAAATAAGGTGTTTTGACCAAAAAAATACACTGTACCTAGAACATAGTTAATACAATAGTGTTATACACATTGCCGATAGGCTTATTTTTATATTAAAAACGAAGAAAATGTTTCCTAAGAATGAATTCATGAAATACGCTACCAAACATCTGGGGATGAGTAGCCTTCATTTGGACGAATACGCAAAAAAATCTGCAGCATATCCTAATATTAAGGGTTTTACCCCCAATGTGATAGAGGAACGTCAGATGAATATTGTTGGTATAGACGTCTTTTCCAGGTTGATGATGGATCGCATCATATTTATGGGTGTTCCTGTTGATGATTATGTGGCTAATGTCATTCAGGCACAACTATTGTTCTTAGAATCTACCGACCCCAAAAGGGATGTGCAATTATTCATCAATAGTCCGGGGGGATCCGTTATTGCGGGTCTTGGAATCTATGATACCATGCAATATATTGCCAATGATGTTGGTACTATTTGTACCGGATTAGCTGCATCAATGGGTGCCGTATTGCTTACAGCAGGAACAGAAGGAAAAAGAACCTGTTTGCAACATAGCCGGGTCATGATCCATCAGCCATTAGGCGGAATGCAGGGGCAGGTGACAGAAATGGAAATTTACTACAATCTGATCAAAGAACAACAGAAGGAATTGTATGAAGTGTTGAGTTTTCATACAAAGCAGCCTTACGATAAGATCGAAAAAGATTGCTTAAGGGACAACTGGATGACAGCCAATGAAGCTAAAGAATATGGACTCATTGATGAAGTGCTGGACAGGGGAAGTATTCAAAGTAAAAAGCAAAATTTAAAAGACAAGTAAGTGAATTTTTATGAGTAAGAAAAAACAATCATTTCAGTGTTCTTTTTGCGGTCGAGACAAGGGTGAGACACTTATGTTAATTGCCGGAATTGATGGCCATATTTGCGAGACTTGTGTTGAACAGGCGCATGAGATTATTCAGGAAGAGTTATATGAGGAGCGTCAAAGAAAAAGAGCTGGAAAAGCTACTACTTTTTCTTCTAAGGTTTACAAACCAATGGAGATCAAGGAACATCTCGATAAGTACATCATTGGGCAGGATCAGGCAAAAAAAATTCTTTCTGTTGCCGTTTACAATCATTATAAAAGGTTGAATCAGAAAGATACTAAGGATGATGTTGATATTGAAAAATCAAACGTCTTATTTGTTGGGAAAACGGGTACGGGTAAGACCTTACTCGCAAAAACAATCGCAAAATTATTAAACGTTCCATTTTCAATTGTAGATGCGACTGTTTTCACAGAAGCGGGTTATGTAGGAGAAGATGTGGAAAGCATACTATCCAGACTATTACAGGTTTGTGATTACGACGTAGAAGCAGCTGAAAAAGGAATTGTTTATATCGATGAATTAGATAAAATTGCCCGAAAGCGTGATAATCCTTCTATTACCCGGGATGTTTCGGGAGAAGGTGTGCAACAAGCTATGTTGAAAATGCTCGAAGGGACGAATGTTAGTGTTCCTCCTCAGGGAGGGAGAAAACACCCGGAACAAAAATTAGTGACCGTTAATACCGAGAATATTCTTTTCATCTGTGGAGGAGCCTTTGATGGGATTGAGAAAAAAATTGCCGACAGAATTAACAAAAAAGTCATTGGTTTTAAAACGGAAGAAGGCTTCGACACACATAATGATGACTTATTAAAATACATCACGCATCAGGACATCAGGCATTACGGTCTTATTCCTGAACTAATCGGTCGTTTACCGGTATTAACTTACCTTAATGAGTTGGATCTTCCAACACTAAGAGCTATTTTGACTCAGCCTAAAAATGCGTTGGTCAAACAATATCAAAAGTTATTTGCCATTGAAGGGATTGAACTCACTTTCACCGATGAGAGCATTGATTTTATCGCAGAAAAGGCATTAGAATTCGAATTGGGAGCCAGAGGGCTTCGGTCTATTTGCGAAGCTATTATGACAGATGCGATGTTCGAACTTCCTTCGCAAAAGGCAATAACCAGTTTTGTTATAGATAAGGAATATGCTGAAAATCGATTGAATAATTCTAAACTAAATAAATTAAAAGTTGCATAGCAGCTCGTCAAAAACGAACCATAGAATCTTCCAGCCATGAGGTATTTTGTAGCACTTTCCTATAAGGGCACTTCTTTTCATGGCTGGCAGGTTCAGCCCCATAAAATTAGTGTGCAACAGGTTCTTCAAGATGCGTTTTCGACTATTCTCAGGACACAGATAAACATTGTGGGGTGTGGTCGAACAGATGCAGGTGTACACGCATCCCAGTATTATTTTCATTTTGATTTTGAAGGAGCATTACCCCGGTCTTTTACCAACAGACTCAATAAATTTCTATCGCCAGATATTGCTATTTTAGATATTTTTGAGGTCGCCATTGACGCTCATGCCCGTTTTGATGCCACTTATCGAGCCTATACTTATCGTCTAATATTCCAGAAGAGTCCTTTTCATAAAGATTTGGCCTTCTATTACCCTTATCCCAATCGCCCTAACTTTGATAAAATGCAGGAGGTGGCAACATTATTAAAGACCTATTCTGATTTTCTACCTTTTTGTAAGACCAACTCTGATGCCAAAACAATGATTTGTCAAATTTTTGAGGCAAAATGGGTAAAGATAAAAGGTCAGCCGGAAGAATGGCAATTTCATATCGCAGCTAATCGCTTCTTGAGGGGAATGGTTCGATTAATTGTCGGAATGAGCCTCAATGTAGGAACAGGGAAGTTATCCGTAGCGGAGGTAAAGACTGCACTTGACAATCAAACCCGATTACCTTTAGACTGGAGTGTACCCTCAGGCGGGTTATACTTATCTGAAGTAAGGTATAACTTTTAGCCACTAGAACATGACTGCAATTTTAATAAGTTGAAGCAGGAAGAACGACTAAAATCGGACCTTTCATCAAAGCGCCCCAAATACCCCGGGTAACCACAAACTTAACCACGGAATAAAAGTGACCAAAAGCAAAATAAAAATCATAGCGATAAATAAAGGAATAAGTGGTTTTATGACGTGCTCAATTTTGACCTTAGCCACGCTACACCCGATAAATAATACGGATCCGACTGGAGGAGTACACAGACCAACACTTAAATTCATAATTAAAATAATACCAAATTGAATGGGGCTAATACCAAGTTGTGCCGTTACAATCGGCAAAAATATAGGGGTGAAAATCAATATCGCCGGAGTCATATCCATAAATGTCCCTACAATTAATAAAATAACATTGATAATGATTAATATTATATAGGGATTATTACTGATACCCAATAAGGCGTTACTAACAGTTTGTGGAATATTTTCATAAGCCATAATCCATGATAACCCCATACTCGTACTTACTAAAAACAAAACAATGGCTGTCGTTTTGGCGGAGCTAATAAGAACAGCTGGCAAATCTGCAAATTTCATTTCCTTATAAACCAAGGCTAAAATCAAAGCATATAATACCGCAATAGCCGATGCTTCCGTTGCCGTAAAATATCCGGCAATAATGCCTCCTATGACAATAACCAACATCATCAGGCTTGGCAATGCCCTTAATAACTTATCTAAGGCAAGTGGGATTTCTTTCCTGTTTTTAAATGTAAACCAACTAAAAGCGACTAATAAAAGAACCCATCGAATTCCCGCTTGTGCAGAAGGGCTGTCAGCCAGCTGTGGTGTAAAGTAAAAGAGCCCCAAAAAAGCCATGGTAATACCCAGGATTTTTACAATATTAGTAAGGGCTGCGATTAACCCATTTTTTTTATAAATTAACATAGACATTGCGACCAGCATTATCGCCGCTCCCGTTAGTATCCCCGGAATATAACCGGCAATGAACAACGCACTGATAGATACGCCCCCACTCGCCAAAGAATACACGATCAATACATTACTCGGAGGTATTGAAAGCCCCGTAGTCGCTGAGGTGATATTTACGGCCGCACTAAAATTTTCATCATAACCCTCCTTTTTCATCTCCGGCCCCATGATACTTCCAATCGCTGATGCAGAGGCTGCTGCAGACCCGGAAATTGCCCCAAAAAGCATATTGGAAAAGACATTGACAAAAGCAAGTCCACCCGTAGTTTTACCGACTAGTACCCGGGCTAAATCCACTAATCGGATGGCAATTCCTCCTTTATTCATAATATTTCCGGCAAGGATAAAAAAGGGAATTGCCAATAATGAAAAGCTATCCAGTCCACTGGCCATCCTTTGTGCATAAGTCGTGAAAGCCGGTAGCGAATCAATGGAGACTAACATGGTTAATACTCCTGAAATTCCAATACTATACGCAATGGGCACTCCCTGAAGAAGTAAAATTAAAAAACTAACAATCAATACTATAATACCTATCGAATCCATATCTTTATTTGTTGAATTTTGAGTGCCTTAATTGCGCAATATCCGAAGTGGCGTAATATAATATCAATAGTCCGCTTATTGGTAATACCAAATATACATACCCAAGGGGAACACTCAGTGCCGAGGATTTTACTTCTAAAATAAAGCGGGTGTAAACGAGCCATCCCCCACCTATGATTAAGGTAGAAACCGCAAAGAAAATTATACTACTTTGAATGATGAAAAGCAAAGCCCTTTGCCGGGCTGCCGATAATTTTTTTGCAAAGAAATCAATGGCTAAATGTTCGTTTTTTCCCGATACATAAGCCGCTCCCAATAAACCTACCCAGATTAATATAAAACCAGCCATCTCGTCTGTAAAGGAGCTTGGAGCATTCAGAATATACCGGCTAAAGACCTGCCAAAGTACATCTAATACAAGTAGGCTCATCAGTATAATAAGCGCTCGCTCAAGTAGGTAATCTATTTTTTGCCTCATATTATGTGATTGTGATAAGTTTAGGAATGAGAAATAAATAAATGTTCATTCTTTACTCGATTATTTTATTCTGTCGCTTGGATTCGTTTTATATAATCATATACAATTGGTTGATTTTTGAATCCATCGTACATCTTTGCTACCTGATCTGAAAATGGCTGCTTATCCGGGTAATTAATTTGAACCCCTTCCTTCTTCAAGGCCGCAAGTGCTTCATTTTCGGCATCTGCCCACAATTTTCGCTGCACTTTGACGGACTCTTTCACGGCCTGGGTTAAAATATCCTGCTCCTTTTTACTCAGCTTATCCCAAACGACCTTGCTTATGATCAAAACATCTGGAATAGAGGCGTGTTCGTCTAACGAAAAATATTTACACACCTCATAATGATGAGAACTATAAAAAGTAGGTGGATTATTTTCCGCTCCATCCACCACGCCACTCTGAAGCGCCGTATATAGTTCCCCCCATGAAAGTGGTGTTGGCGAACCTCCCAATGCAGTAACCATTTCCATGGCTGTTTTACTTTTCATAACCCGGACTTTTAAGCCCGATAAATCACTGGGACGGGTAATTGCTTTCTCCTTGGTATAAAAACTACGACTCCCGGCATCGTAAAAACATAGACCTCGAATCCATTTCTTCTCCGTACACAAAAGCAAATCACGCCCAATATCCCCGTCATATACATCGAAGGAGTGTTGTTTATCTCGAAACAAATACGGAAGTCCTATCGCTTTGTAATCCGGAGCAAACCCCTCCAATACCGCAGCAGAAACCTTCGTCATCGCCAAACTCCCAATTTGTAATAATTCTACATTTTGCTGCTCTGAACCCAATTGCCCTCCCGGGTATATTTTTATCCTAAGCTGATTATGGGACAACTCCGCGCACCTTTCTGATAAAAAAACCATTGCTTTGGAGACCGGGTGATTAACAGGAAGACCATGTGCAAGTTTAAGTGTTTTGCCTGTTTCCTTTGTGGAACATTGCATAAGTGCTACCGAAATGAATACAAGGAATAGTATTTTAAGTGTCGAATGAGTGTCTCGCATATTTTAGCTTTGTTTTAAATCTTTAATCAATGCAATAGTTTCTTTGGCAATTTTTGTAATGGCAGCAAAGTCATTCTTCGCAATCAAATCCTTCCGAATCATTTTTGAGCCCATTCCTACCAGAGAAACACCTGCATCAAACCACGCCTTCAGATTTTCTTTGGTAGGGGAAACACCCCCCGTTGGCATAATGCTTACCCATGGAAATGGTCCCTTAATCGCTTTTACAAATCCCGGTCCACCAACAGCCGATCCCGGAAATATCTTTACAATCTCCGCCCCCCACTCCAATGCCTGAACAACCTCCGTAGCCGTACCGCATCCCGGCGACCATAGCACCTTCCTTCTATTGCATATTTTGGCCATTTCCTCGCTTAAAATCGGAGATACGATGAAATTGGCACCCAATTGTAAATATAAAGCGGTGGTACCATTATCTATAACCGAGCCTACACCAAGGATGGCATCCGGGTAGGAAGCAAGCATGAATTTATTCAATTCGGCAAACACCTCGTGCGCAAAATCTCCGCGATTCGTGAATTCGAAAACCCGTAAGCCCCCCTCATAACAGGCGGATACTATTTTTTTGCAAATCGCTATGTCTTTGTGGTAAAAAACAGGAATTACCCCTGCCTGATACATCGCCTGAATCACTGTTGTTCTTGTAAATTGAGCCATTAATTTTTATTTACGCAATCGTTTGTTCTGTGTGTCGATAAAAAAGGAGATTTGGGTTAATTATCCAACCACAAACTCCAATTACGCCCTAAAGTAAGAAGGAAATTTGAAACCACCAATATTTTTAAAAATAAAAAACTTCTACTCTTTCCTTTTCTTTTTTTAATTTCAGCCTAAAATACCCAAAGTATCAATTATTTTTGCACCAAAATAATTCTTTTTTACTTAAAATCAGTAAAAAAGAACAAACGATTGCATAATAAACAAATATAAATTTTACTTTAGCTCATAATATTACCTTATTAACATGAAAAAACGTGTAACCATACAAGATTTAGCACGGGAGTTGGACACGACTCCCTCCACTATTTCCCGTGCCCTGAAGAACCATCCTGCGATTAGCAAGTCGATGAAAAAAAGAGTGGTTGACCTCGCAAAAGAGCGAAATTATCAGGTAAACGCCCTCGCTGCGGGACTGCGCGTAGGTAAAAGCAAAACCATTGGTGTGATTGTGCCTAGAATTAATCGGGATTTTTTCTCCAATGTAATCTCCGGTGTTGAAGATATGGCTTTTGAGAATGGCTACAACGTCGTCATCTGTCAAACACACGATAGCGTCACCAGGGAACAGCAGCACCTCAATACGCTTATTAGCAGTGGTGTGAGTGGCATATTGGTGTCTGTTGGATTGGAGACCAACACTTTTGAACATTTTGACGAAGTGAAACGACTTGGAATCCCATTGATCTTTTTTGACCGGGTAACAGATCAAACCGATGTGAATAAAATTCAAAACAACGATCAATCCGGTGCATATAAGGCCGTTGTTCACCTCATCGAAAACGGATATAAAAGGATCGCTCATTTTTCCGGTCCCGATTATTTGAATGTGTATAAGGATAGAAAAGAAGGCTATCTCTCTGCTTTGAGAGATCATCAGATAGAGATAGAAGAGGAGCTGATTATTCAGAGCGATTTAAAAGTAGAATCCGGCAAAGAAAGTATGAAAAAACTACTCGCGCTGGATAATCCACCTGATGCTGTTTTTTCTGCAAGTGACTATTCTGCGCTTGGTGCTTTAACCTATTTGGATGAACTCGGGATTGATGTGCCCAATCAAATTGGCTTAGTGGGCTATAGTAATGAAAATTTCACGGCTTTAACATCACCTTCTTTGACCTCTGTTAACCAACATAGTATAGAAATTGGGCGTTACGCCGCCAAAGTCTTTTTTGAGGAAATTAATGCTAAGAACAAGGTGTTAATCCCCAGAACAATCGTTTTGGACCCGGAATTAATCATCCGTGCGTCTTCCGTTAGAAAATAATTAATTAAAGTAAAACAAAACATAAAAATATTTTACATGTCACAACATTATGAACTAAGATACGCTACTCACCCCCGGGATGCTAAACAGTATGACACCCAAAGACTGAGAGATGAATTTGCAATTACCAACTTCATGAAGGCCGATGAAATAAATATGGTTTATTCCCTTTTTGACCGATATATTGCCGGTGGAGCGGTCCCGACGGACAATGCGCTTTCGTTAGAAACGATTGACCCCCTAAAAGCGGACTACTTCCTCGAAAGAAGAGAACTCGGTATCATCAATGTCGGACAGGCAGGAACCGTTACCGTTGATGGCAAAGAATACCCCATGCAATACAAAGAAGCATTATATATAGGAAGAGGGAATAAAGAAATAATTTTCAGTAGCAAAGAGACCAATAATCCGGCCAAATTCTACTTCAACTCCGCTCCTGCCCATACTTCCTATCCTACAAAATTAGTAACACTCAGTGATGCCGAAATTGTACACCTTGGCGCTTTGGAAATGTCCAACGACCGCCAAATAAATAAGCTACTCGTTAATAGCATTGTCCAAACCTGCCAATTGCAAATGGGTATGACAGAACTCAAAAAGGGAAGCGTTTGGAATACCATGCCCGCCCATGTTCACAATAGAAGGATGGAAGTCTATTTTTACTTCGAAGTACCCAATGACCAGTCTATCTGTCACTTAATGGGAGAGCCTCAGGAGACTAGGCATATTTGGCTGCAAAATGAAGAAGCGGTGATCTCTCCCTCCTGGTCTATTCACGCCGCTGCCGGCACGTCTAATTATATCTTTATTTGGGGAATGGCGGGCGAAAACCTGGACTATGGAGATATGGACGGTGTCGCAATCCCTGATTTAAGATAAATAATAAAAAATGAAAGTTGTAACTTTTGGTGAAATTATGCTACGATTGGCGAGTCCCGGCTTTTTGCGATTCGAGCAGACTTCTGCTTTGAATTCAACCTTTGGTGGGGGAGAAGCCAATGTAGCCGTATCTCTGGCTAATTACGGCATTCCCGTTCATTTTGTAACCAGACTTCCCAAAAATGATATTGGTGTCTGGTGTGAAAAGGAATTGAAAAAGATGGGCGTAAATACGCAATATATCGCATGGGGAGGCGAACGATTAGGTATTTATTTTCTGGAATCTGGTGCGGTGAGTCGAGGCAGTAAGGTGGTCTATGATCGGGCGCACGCTTCCATTTCTACGATTGAACGGGGTATGATCGACTGGGAGCAGGTTTTTAAAGGGGCGGACTGGTTTCATTGGACGGGTATTACTCCCGCTATTTCGGCAGCAGCAGCGGCTGTTTGTCAGGAAGCCATTACCGTGGCCAATAAGATGGGTATGACCGTTTCTACCGATTTAAATTATCGAAAAAAACTGTGGAAATGGGGTAAAACACCACAGGAAGTCATGCCGGAGTTAGTCAAAGGGTGTGATATAATTTTAGGTAATGAGGAGGATGCAGAGAAAGTTTTTGGCATTCATCCGGAAGGCCTGGATGTAACCAAGGGGCATATTAGTGGAGAGGATTATCTATCCGTTGCCAAACAATTGATGCAAAAATTTCCCAAAGCAAAAAAAGTGATTATCACCCTGCGGGGATCGATTAGCGCCAGCCATAATTCATGGTCGGGGGTCCTCTATAACGGTGATAAATTATTACACGCTCCCACCTATGAAATTACTCATATTGTTGATCGTGTAGGCGGTGGTGACGCTTTCATGGGTGGACTTATTTATGGGTTAATGACCTATAAAGATGACCAAAAAGCGCTCAACTTCGCCGTAGCTGCTTCGTGCTTAAAACACACGATTTATGGTGATTTTAACCGGGTAACAGTACAGGAAGTCGAAAAATTAATGGATGGAGATGCCTCTGGAAGAGTGTCGAGATAAGTTTTAGATGGGCGTGCCCACGCCACGGGCGTGGTCGGGCTGTTCGTGGGTGCCGCCCCGGGTACATTATTTTTGACGAAAAGTCAAAAATAATGTACCCGGGGCACTCCCTCTGGTCGTCCACTACCATCCCTCACGCAAAAAAAAATTATACTAATGAGTTTATCTTTATTTGATTTAACAGGAAAAATAGCTTTGGTGACAGGTGCTTCCCACGGATTGGGAATGGCAATTGCCATCGGACTGGCAAAGGCAGGTGCAAAAATAATCGTCAATGGCCGCTCTCAGGAACGCTTGGATGACGCTAAAAAAGAATACGCCAAATCCGGAGTCGATGTCGCTACTTACGTGTTTGATGTAACCGATGAAGCGGTCGTTATTGAGGCTTTGGATGCGATGGAAAAAGAAGTCGCCCCCATTGATATTTTGGTGAACAATGCAGCCATCATCAAACGAGTCCCCATCTTGGAGATGGAAGTAGAGGATTTCAGACAGGTATTAGACATTGATTTGGTAGGACCTTTTATCATGGCAAAAAATGTGGTTAGCAGGATGATTAAAAGAGGAAATGGCGGAAAAGTCATTAATATGTGTTCTATGATGAGTGAAGTCTCCCGAAATACGGTAAGCGCCTACGCCGCCGCTAAAGGTGGACTCAAAATGCTCACGAAGGAAATGGCCGATGAATGGGCCAAACTCGGTATCCAAACTAATGCTTTAGGTCCTGGTTATTTCGCCACAGACCAAACCGCTCCCATAAGGGTGGACGGGCATCCTTTTAATGACTTTATCGTCAAACGCACCCCTGCTCGCAGATGGGGCAATCCGGACGAATTACAGGGCGCAGCCATATTTTTAGCCTCTAAAGCATCTGATTTTGTCAATGGGCACATTCTCTATGTAGATGGAGGTATTTTGGCAACACTCGGAAGCCACGCAGGAGAAGATTAAACCCGATTATC
>CAZNCI010000086.1:0-12643 GCA_964571475.1 uncultured Saprospiraceae bacterium
GCGGAGCATAAGATAACACCTTTTGCTTTTCTCTTTTCCCTTCCCTCAAAAGATGCCACCTTATGCCACTGCCGACGGAAGACTTATCTGAATAATTATACCAGGAAGGATTAATTTTGGCGTGATTTTTGCAGAAAATTGCAAAAAAAATCACGCCAAAATCAAATGAAACTTTGATTGCAGGTCACCGCCTTAAAAGGCAGGGCAAAAAAGGCGGGGCAAAAAGACAATCTATTTTTTTATTTGAGTGCATTTGCTCTATTGGCTAATAAGCTCTTTTATTGAATTGCTGAATTTTTCTAAAGATTTTTGATACAAAAATAGGGGGCTTTGTGCTTTAGTTCATCTCTCTGCCTGTTGTGGCTTTGAGGCTTATATCTAAAAAGTCTTCTAAAAGCTATCTTTTTCCTTGATAATCGCTTTACTTTGTAGTCTCTCTTTTTGCGTGAGGTGGATGGAAGACCACGTGAAGTATGAACGTGGGTCGCGCCTGTGGCGCGACGGAACTCTGGAATACACCGACCCGAATGGAGGAACGAAATGAGGGGCACGCCCTAAAAAAACAATTTTGTACAAATCGCGTTTGAATGTTTCAACTCGCATAATATATCATATAATGACACGAATAATTATTGCATTAATTACCTTATCCGCTCTTGCTTCCTGTACCATGAGAGACCCGGGGCACACCAATAAAAAAGATGCTTTCTCGGCTTATCATATTCTGGATAGCGCACAGGCGGCTCAGGTAATCGTCCGTGATACCATGGATTATTTTTTTGATAAAATAACCCCTATTGATATGGGGATTCAGCTGCATACGAGTATCAAAGGAAAAAGTCGGGCGGCACTACTAAAAGCCTATAAAAAGGGATTACAGAAAGAAGTCACTGACTTTAGCAAGGAGGAACACGCCTTCCTCATGTCGGTCATGGTGCAGGCGCTACAGATGTGTAGTCAAATCAATAGGAAAATCATTCCCAACCAGATCAATCTCATCAAAGTAAAAGGGGACAATTACGGCGATGGCGTCTTTTATACACGTGAAAAAAGCATCATCATTCCGGCTAATGAACTGGAGGGACTTAATGCGAAAAAAATACTTCCGGTGATGGTTCATGAGTTGTCTCATATCATGACGAGGTATCATCCGGTGCTCAAAGATAGCCTCTACGCCTGCATTGGTTTTCATCGCATTCCCTATCAAAGTCCATGGGCAAAACAGGACTCAATTACGGATCGATTCCTCACCAATCCGGATGGCGTAAGCAGGGATTATTCTATCAGCGTCCACACGCGTTCGGGTGAAAAAATGGAGGCTCTGCCGATTATTCGGTCGAATTTTCCTGATTTTAGCCCAGAAAACCCTTCTTTTTTTGCTTATCTTGGGTTTCAAATATTTCCAATTATCGAAAAAGACAAACAACTTGCATTTGCGGTAAAAGCAGATGGTAATCCTATTTATGCGATCAATGAATTTACCGATTTTTTTACCCAAATAAAAGACAATACGGATTACATCATCCATCCGGATGAGATTATTGCCGACAACTTTATGATACTACTCATGACGCACGCTCAAAGAGAAGGCTTTGACATTCAACAATATTCTGCCGAAGGACGCGCATTATTAGACCGAATATCCAGAATAATTGGGATATATACCCCTAAGAAGTAGCTATTATAGGTATTATAAAAAAGACGTCCATGAAGCTAAAATACATAAAAAAAACAATCTCCCTCATCCGCCTCCATAAGAAAAAAATTGGCGTACTCCTATTGGGATTATTCGTTGCCTATGTATTTTGCCTGCCGCGCCCCTTATTTAAGAGCCCTTTATCCGTTGTCCTTGAAGATAAAAATGGGGAACTGCTAAGTGCTCGTATTGCGGCGGATGGTCAGTGGCGGTTTCCTGAGTCTGATAGTTTGCCCCGGAAATTCATACAATGTATCACCACCTTTGAAGACAAACGATTCTTTTCCCACCCCGGCGTGGATCTTTTGGGTTTTGGACGTGCGATGTTACAAAATATTAAAAATGGAAGAATTGTAAGTGGAGGAAGTACCTTAACAATGCAGGTCATTCGGCTTTCGCGAAAGCATAAACGTCGTTCAGTCTGGGAAAAAATCATAGAAATG
Organism: uncultured Saprospiraceae bacterium; assembly: GCA_964571475.1. Lineage (GTDB taxonomy): Bacteria > Bacteroidota > Bacteroidia > Chitinophagales > Saprospiraceae > JALVDO01. Next base: position 2,140 of record CAZNCI010000086.1, read on the forward strand.
ATCATGGCGACCCGTCTTGAATTTCGATACTCAAAGGATAAAATCCTACAATTGTATGCCGGTCACGCCCCTTTTGGGGGTAATGTGGTCGGGCTAAATACAGCCAGCTGGCGATATTATGGTAAGCAACCATCTCTTCTAAGTTGGGGAGAAGCCGCTTTATTGGCCGTGCTTCCCAATAGCCCGTCCTTGCTTCACCCGGGTAAGAATAGAGGCCTATTACGACAAAAACGGGATAGATTATTGGGTAGATTATTCGACGCAGGGATTATTGACCAGTCAACGATGGAATTAGCCAAGCTGGAAGAAATTCCTCAAAAGCCGCTCCCACTTCCCGATATTACTCCACACCTGCTCAACAGAATCAATAAAGAATATCTTTCCAAAAAAGGAAATCGGGAGAGTAGGGTGACAACGACCATTGACGTATATCTACAAAATCAAATTCAGGCAATCACTCAAAGGCATCACTCCAGACTCAAAGAAAATGAAATACACAATTTGGCAGCCGTTGTATTTGACTTACGAAGTAATCAAGTAGTTGCTTATGTAGGCAATGTCAAAGGAGCAGGAATAGCACATGGAGAGGCGGTGGATATCGCAAATGCGCCCAGAAGTACGGGCAGTATTTTGAAGCCTTTTTTATATGCCATGGCAGTAGAAGAAGGCACTACGCTCCCCAATGGATTAATCAAGGATATACCTACCATATTAAAGGGGTATCGCCCAGAGAATTACTCAAAAAAATTCAATGGGGCGGTGCCCGCCAATGAAGCTTTATATCGGTCGTTGAACATCCCTTTTGTAAGATTGCTTCAGAGGTTTGGGGTTGAAAAATTTCATCACGGTCTTAAAAAATTACATTTTAAAACCATACGAGAAGCAGCCAGTCATTATGGATTGACCCTCATCTTAGGAGGGGCAGAAACCACCTTATGGGAAGTGACCAATGCGTATGGCGGCATGGGGAAAACGCTCAATCATTTTTATGATAATAGTGGTCAATACGATCCTCAGGATTTTGACCCTGTCTCCTACATTTATCATAAAAAACGGCCGTCAAGGCAAAAGAAACTAACCAGATTCCCTCCTCAACTTAGTGCAGCCGGTATTTGGTTCGCGCTGGAAGCGATGAAAGAGGTCAAGCGGCCAAACTCACAGGGACAATGGCAGTATTTTGACTCCAGCCAACCCATCGCCTGGAAGACCGGTACGAGTTTTGGATTTAGAGATGCCTGGGCCGTTGGGTTGACACCAGATTACGCGGTTGGTGTCTGGGTGGGTAATGCCGATGGAAAAGGAAGACCGGGTCTGGTGGGGATACAGGCTGCTGCTCCGGTTTTGTTTGATATATTTGATCTGCTCCCCAATAGCACCGATTGGTTCCCCCCACCTTATGATGAAATGACCAAGGCGCTGGTCTGTACAAAGAGCGGTTATCTCGCCTCACCAATTTGCCCGGCGGATAGTAGCTGGATGCCACTAAGAGGGTTGGAGTCCGCACCCTGCCCCTACCACCAATTGATCCATTTAGATGCCAGCGAACAATATCAAGTCAATGCAGATTGTGAGCCCGTTGAGCATATAGTCAATCGCCCTTGGTTTATCCTGTCAGCACTGGAAGAGCATTATTATAAACCACGCCACCCCAATTACCAGTCACTGCCCCCCTTTCGGCAAGATTGTAGCGGCAAAAAAAAGGAAGCAAGCATTATGGAATTGATTTATCCAAAGGAAACCGCCAAGATATTCTTACCAGTTGATTTGGATGGCGTTGTGCAAAGCACCATTTTCAAGGCAGTACACAAGGATAAGAATGCCACAATCTATTGGCATATAGATAATGAATTCATCGGCAAAACGGTTGATATTCACGATCAAGAGCTACATCCATCCATTGGTAAGCATCTGCTCATTCTCGTCGATGGAGAAGGGAATCGCGTAGAACAGGCATTTGAAATCATTGGGAAGGAGTAAGATTTATTTGATAGCCTATTTAGAAGGGGGATTGAAAGAAATGCCGGATAAAAGGAAAGCATTCAATTATTTAGTGAAAAAAAAGAGCCACGAATCATTCCGCGGCTCTTTTTTTTATTTCTAAACTTACATTTTATCCAAAATCATCAAATGCGATATTCTCCTCTGGTACACCTAAGTTATCCAAAGTATCCATAATAGACTTTGCCATCATTGGAGGACCGCAGTAGTAATATTCAATCTCTTCCGGCTCCGGATGATTTTTGAGGTATTCTTCATAGCACACCTGCATGATGTAACCTTTGAATCCATCACCTTCGTCATTAATATCTTTCATTACCTTCCAATTGTCTTCTTCCAGCGGATTGTCCAAGGCAATATAAAATTTAAAGTTAGGGAAATTTCTTTCGATTTCTCTAAAATCTTCTACGTAAAACAACTCCCGTTTGGTACGACCACCATACCAATAACTGACCTTTCTGTCCGTCATTTTCAAAGTATGGAATAAGTGGAATAAATGAGAGCGCAATGGAGCCATACCAGCTCCTCCTCCGATATAAACCATTTCTTTCTTAGAGCCATATTTAATAAAGAACTCTCCATAAGGACCTGAAATAGTTACCTTATCTCCGGGCTTACGGCTAAAGACGTAAGAGGAACAAATACCGGGGTTAACATCCATCCAGCCATTCTTAGATCTATCCCAGGGAGGTGTTGCGATACGAATATTCAACATGACAATATTTCCTTCGGCCGGGTGATTAGCCATAGAGTAAGCTCTAAAGATGGTTTCCGGATTTTTCATTTTCAAAGGCCATAAGTTAAACTTATCCCACTCTGTTTGGAACTCATCCGGTTTTTTACCCATTCGAGGGTGAGAGGTAATGTCAATATCCTTATAATCCACCTCAATTTCTGGCACATCAATCTGAATATAGCCGCCGGCTTCAAAATCCAGTTCTTCACCTTCGGGTAATTTCACAACGAACTCCTTAATGAAGGTAGCAACGTTATAATTTGATACCACCTCACATTCCCATTTTTTAATGCCAAAAATCTCTTCGGGAATTTCAATATCCATATCCTCTCTGACCTTTACCTGGCAAGCTAATCTTTCATGCTGAGCTGCTTCTTTACGAGTCAGGTGATTCATCTCCGTGGGAAGCACATCTCCTCCTCCGCTAAGGACCTTACACCGACACATAGCACAAGTTCCCCCACCACCGCAGGCAGAAGGTAAAAATATATTTTGTTCTGCCAAAGCAGATAATAAAGTAGCGCCCGGGCTCACTTCAATTGGCTTGTCTTTATCTCCATTCAAAACAAGAGAAACGCTCCCTTGGGGTAATAACTTTTTTCGGGCTACTACCAATAAAACGGACAATAAAAGAATGACCGAACAAAAGACGATTACTGCGTATAATATTGTCATTACTTAATTTTTTTCTATTCAAAATTTAAGCAGTCACTTTTTAAGGGCTGCCGAAAACAGAGGAATTATTTTTGAATTATTGTGCAAAAACTGCTGGATCAATTCCCATCAGGCTCATAAAAGCCAAGCCCATCAAACCTGTCAGGATAAATGCAATGCCCAAGCCTCTCAATGCTGGTGGTACTTTAGAATAACGGATTTTTTCACGAATAGCAGCGATGGCTATAATGGCTAAAAACCAGCCAAAACCTCCACCTAATCCGAAAGCAACAGATTGTGATAAATCATAATTTCGTGACACCATAAAGAGAGAGCCACCAAGAATCGCACAATTCACGGTAATTAGGGGTAGGAAAATACCCAATGCGGCATATAAAGAAGGAGAATATTTCTCAACAATCATTTCCACTAATTGCACCATAGAGGCAATAACGGCGATAAAAAGGATGAAACGCAAGAACGTCAAATCCATCTGAAAGAGCCCATTTTCGCCCAAAAGATACTCGTTAATCAACCAGTTTATTGGCATGGTAATCCCCAGAACAAAGATCACCGCTAAACCCAAACCCATTGCGGTCTTCACCGATTTGGAAACAGCCAAAAAGGAACACATTCCCAGGAAATACCCCAAAACGAGGTTTTCAACAAATGCGGTCTTGATAAATACATTAATAAATTCGCCCATAATAAATGGATTTTAAAGATAGTTACCTATCTGTCTTTTTTAAGAAATATCTACTAATTTAGGATTTCGGCTACGCTGAATCCAGATGAGAATACCAATAATAAACATGGCTGCAACGGGCAGTACCATGAGGTTATTATTGGTGTACCAACCAAACCAAGAGCCTTCTGCTGCCGTATTGATTAAATAATCAGCTTTAGGACCAATCAATTTTAATTCGATTGGACTGCCGGCAAAGATTGTTCCCTTACCGAATACCTCGCGGATAACACCAACGACAACAAGAATAACCCCATAACCTAAGCCATTTCCCAGCCCGTCCAAAAATGAACGCCAGGGTGGGTTAGCCATCGCATATGCTTCTAATCGTCCCATTACAATACAATTGGTAATAATCAACCCAATATAAACGGATAATTGTTTATAAATAGGGTAGTTCATATACTTCAGTGTCAACTCTACCATTGATACCAGAAAAGCAATAATAACCAGCTGGACGATCATGCGCACCTGATTGGGAATATAGTTTCTCACCAATGACGTAAAAAAGTTAGAGAAGGCCGTTACCAAAGTAACCGAAACAGCCATTACAACAGAAGGATACACCAACGAAGTCACTGCCAGCGCAGAGCAAACACCCAATACCTGAACAGTAATGGGGTTGTTATCACTCAAAGGATCCGTTAATAGTTTTTTTTCCTTTTTGCCAAAAAGTGGTTCTTTTTTGACTTTACTTTTTACACTTGTATCAGTCATGCTAATTATTTTTTAAGTGTTTGCAGATAAGGCTCATAAAATTCAATTCCCTCATAAAGCATTTTGGAGACGCCGGTAGAGGTAATCGTTGCACCAGAGATGGCATCAACTTCGTGGAGTTTATCAACTGCTCCACCTTTGCGAACTGCCACCGAAACAAATTTGCCATTATCCATGATTTGACGCCCTTGAAATTGCTTTGAAAAATCGGGATTATCTTTAATTTCTGCCCCCAAACCAGGTGTTTCTCCTTTGTGGTCAAAGGCTGCACCGGATACGGTATTCAGGTCATCCTCCAAAGAGACACATCCCCAAATATCATCCCAAAGTCCTTTGCCTCTAATGGATAAAATATAATAGTTTTTACCCTCATTTTTGAAGACATAAAAAGGTTGTTTTTGCTCTTCTCTTGGCTTTTTAGCTTCTTTTTCCAAATCCAGCTTAGTAGGATCTAAGCCATCAACTTTATTGCCTTTGCTATCGACTACATATTTTTCTATATTCTCAAAGATCGCCAAAACTTCATCATCTTTGAGGTCACTCACCTGCTTGCCCCCCGGCAAATGATCCTGCACTGCCAGCAAAATGGCTCTTTTATTAAAAATATCTTCGTTCTTCTTTGCCGTCTCTTCCGTCATCTGCCGAAATCCCGTCAAGACAACAGCAACAACTAAGGTGAGAACAAAAACAAAAAAGAAGGTATAATTAGTGCTATTCTTATCCATAATTATCAATTTTAATTGGTGGCTATACGCTTTTTACGTCGCTTCATATTATTTTCGACTACGAAGTAATCAATTAAAGGAGCAAAAACATTTAATAATAGAATGGCTAACATCCAGCCTTCAGGATAAGCCGGATTGACTACTCGGATAATAATCGCGATTGCACCTATCAAAAAGCCATAAATCCATTTTCCTTTTTGTGTGGATGCTGCCGTAACAGGATCCGTTGCCATGAAAAACATTGCAAATAACATTCCACCCATATATATGTGAAAATACCAGGGAACTGCCATGAATTTGAGCACCCCTGCCGTATCGGCTGTCAACTCTGCCGGCGCTAATCCATTAAATATTAGCCCCATAAAACTGGCACCCAATAATACGCCTACGATAATTCTCCAACTCGCTACCCGTGTCAGGATTAAAAACAGACCGCCCAAGATGATAAGTGGTTTGGTTGTTTCACCAATTGAGCCGGGTATCATTCCCCACCACATCTGGGAAGGTGAATAAACAGCAGTCACTGCTTCCCATCCCCCTTTGGCCGCTAAGCTAAGTGGCGTTGCACCTGTAAAACCATTCACGACGGCACGTCCACCTTCTCCAAAAGTCGTCCATCCCAAAGCACCAAAGATGCTATCAAAAAAATGATGTCCCATTCCGTAAGATGCCCCAACAAGTCCCGTTGCTGCCTTCTCTATATCTGAGACCCAAACAGAATCACCTGAGATGTAAGTTGGATAAGCAAAGAAGATAAACACCCTTGTCAGTAATGCCACATTCAGTACGTTCATTCCCGTTCCTCCGAAGACCTCTTTACCTAATATTACCGCAAAAGTAACGGCAACAGCGACGATCCATAAATCAATATCCGGTGGCATCAACAAAGGGATCAAGGCGCCAGAGACCAAGAAGCCCTCTTCAATTCCATGTCCCCGCTTCGAAGCATAATAAAACTCAATTCCAAGTCCTACCGCCATTGATACGACTAATAAAGGAATCACCTTGATTAAGCCGTGCGCTAATTTAAGATGAAAGCCCTGCCCTAACTCCGGAAAAACACCGAGTGCGGAGAAATGCTGATGCCCAATATTATAAGCACCAAAGGCATAAGCTCCCAATAAAGCCAGTACCACAAATACCATCAACCGCTTTAAATCCATCCGGTCTCTAATCTGAACGCCCTTTTTAGGTGTCACGTGATTAGGCACAAAAAGGAAAGTAAAAAATCCATCATACACTGTATGAAGAAATGGACTTTTTGCTTTGTCCGGTTCCAATTTTTTAAAGAAACTTAAAAGACTCATTTATTTAAATTTAAATTTATTCCTTAAACTATATCCGTGTATTCCTCTATCCCTGCTCCTGCATAAAATCAAGCCCTTCTCGCAATATTTCTTGCAATGGCTGTTTTGAGGTACAGGCAAATTCGCAAAGTGCAACATCTTCTTCCACCAATTCGTAAATACCTAATCCAGCAATTTTTTCGTAATCTCCAATTAGGATATTTTTAAAGAGGTGCTGTGGATAAACATCCATGGGCAAAAACGATTCGTATTGTCCCGTTACTACAAATGCACGCTTCTCTCCATGTTGATTAGTATCTGCCACTACTGGTCCTTTACTTCCCAAAAGAGTTGACAAATAAGTTTTAGAAGCCGTTGGTCGTTTGGTACTTGGTACCAACCACCCAAATGTCTCGTAATAATCTCCTTCCTTAATCACGGTAACCTGATCATCATAGAAATTCAAAAACTGCGCAGTATCCTTCCCCTCTCCGGAAAGTACATCTCCGGAAATAACCCGAACTTTCTCTTCTGATAAATTACCAGCAAGTAATTCCTTCAAATTCGCACCGATATAAGTATTCACATAGGCTGGGTTTTTTACCTGATCGCCAACAATGGCAACAGTTCGTTCTGCGTTATAACGCTGCTCCAAAAATAAATTCCCGATAATTGCTACATCCTGTGCGCTTATGGTCCAGACGGGAGCATCCGCCGAAATAGGAGCGATGTGATGAATCTGAATGCCCACATTTCCAATAGGGTGTTTCCCGCTAAAAGTATGTTCGACACCTCCTGTTCCTTTAAAGGGCTCATTACCCGCCTGAGCGTCCATCCCAATGTGTACATCTCCGCTTGTCAGCTGCTTCAATACCTCAACTCCTTTTGCAAAGGCAGCTGCTTTTTCTTTCATGACAAAATTCAAATCAGGAGCCAGTGGAGCAGAGTCAAATGTTGAAATAAAAATATTTGCAGGAACGACTTCCACCTCAGCCATTATATCATAAGGTCTCTGTTTGAAAAAAGGCCAAACACCACTTTCCGCTAAAAAGTCAACTAATTGATCTCTTGATGCCTTAGAATAGTCAACCGGATCAATAGTACGGTAATCCATCGTAGCATCTTTTTCAATGACCACTTCAATGATGGATCGCTTAGCCCCTCTATTAATAGCGGATATTTTTCCACTGACCGGAGCGCAGTACTTAATTTGCTCCTTTTTTTTATCAAAAAACAAGGGATCGCCGGCCTTAACAAGGTCTCCAACTTTAACCAACATTTTCGGAATGGGAAAAATTCCTCTAAAATCAGTAGGCTGAATCGCAAAAGTATTAGACTCCACCTCCCTTATTTCTTTAGAAGCCGCACCTTTCAACGCAATATCAAAACCCTTTGAAAGTTTTATTATACCATTAGAATCACCTTTTTTAGGTGTATCACTAAAGAATTGCATCGCTAAAAAGAAGATGGCAAGGACTACCAAAGCAAGAATCAAATTCATAACAGTTCTACTTAGTTATCAAAAATATAAAAGCTTATTAAAAGAAAAAAAGGTTTTGAAATAGCTACCTATAATTTGCTTTTATTTTAAAGCACCCGCAAAGATACGTTTTGTCCTGTTTTTAAAAAGCTTTTACGCTCTTTTTTACAAACTTTTAGCTTTTTTTTTCTATGCCTCCTAAAACTCATTTTACGATTTCTATTTTAGAATATTAGGAACATTGGGGAAATCAAAATCCAGTAAGTTGAAAAAAGAAATAAATGCCCATAAAGTTGGGGCTTTGTTCCAATTACTTCTTATATTATTTGCAGGCGAATGGGCTTCAGTTGAATACAATATATACTTCAAATTATTGGTTAAAACAGTAGCAATTAAAAAAAAAATTGGTGATCCCCTCAAATCCCTTTACCTTCACATTTATTAAGCGTTGACGAAATCATCATAAATGATATTAAAAGCCATAAATTTAGTAAAAATATACGGAAAGAGAACGGTTGTCAAAGAAGTCTCTATCGAAGTAAATCAAGGTGAAGTCGTAGGTCTGTTAGGTCCTAATGGTGCCGGAAAAACAACAAGCTTTTACATGGTCGTTGGGTTTATTCGCCCCAATGGGGGAAATGTCTATCTCGATGATCAGGAAATTACAAAATTGGCCATGTACCAACGCGCCCGGTTAGGAATTGGTTATCTGCCACAAGAACCCTCCATTTTTAGAAAATTGACCGTCGAGGATAATATCAAGGCTATTTTGGAACTAACCGACCTTTCTAAAAAAGAACAAAAGGACAAACTGGAATCTCTCATCAGGGAGTTTAGTCTGGAAAAGGTAAGAAAAAGTAATGGGGACACCCTCTCCGGCGGAGAACGAAGAAGGACGGAAATAGCAAGAGCGCTCGCAACAAGCCCCAAATTCATCTTACTGGATGAACCCTTTGCTGGTATTGACCCCATTGCCGTCGAGGATATTCAATACATTGTCGCCAAATTAAAAACCAAAAATATCGGCATCCTTATTACAGATCATAATGTACAGGAAACTTTATCAATAACTGATCGGGCTTACCTCATGTTTGAAGGACGAATATTAAAAGCCGGGACGGCCGAAGAGCTGGCTGCTGATGAAATGGTCAGAAAAGTTTACCTGGGTCAGCACTTTGAATTGCGTAAGAAAAAAATTAAATTAGATGATTAGGTTTACCATTATGATATTTTTCTTTGGAAGCCTGTTTTTTATAGCGTGTGACAAACAAAAAACAGAAAAACAGGTTCGGTTAAGTTATAATGAACGAAGAGAAAAAGACACCCTCTACCGGGCAGAAATTGAACGTTTGGCTCCTATATTAGACAGCCTTTGTGACATAAGCAAGGATTCTTTATTAAAAAAAGCGGTTGACTCCATCAAACAAGTAAGGAAACAAGAAGAAATTAAGCTATTAAACCGTACAATTAAGGAAGAGTAGCTTATTTATACCGGAAAAACACCCTGTTTACTTGTGTGTTATTACCATTTATTATCCGTCGAATGCTTAAAAAATGATAAAAAAAATACTATTACTCTGTGTCTCTTTTTTTATCTTTAGTTGTCAACCTAAAGATGATGACCGAGCAAAAAGGAAAAAAGAAATCGACATTAAAGTAAGAGAACAAGTAGCCAATTACACCAGAGTACGAAAAGAAAATTGCAAGGCAGCCATCCTCAAAGAAGCAGGAGAAATTGTTGATTCGATGCTTATACGTGAAGCCAGACTAAAAATCGACTCTTTGGGGAAACCACCTAAACCTCAAAAGCCAGAAAAGCCTGCACTCCTGGAAATAACTGATAGTTCGGAGGTAGCACCATTCTTTACAGATAGTACATTGATCCCCAAGGAGCAGTAAGGTGTCATGCTTCAAGGGGAAAGAGCTGCTGTGTGAAGATTGCCCACTCCTCATAAGATAACACCTTTTGCTCTTTTCTTTTCCCCTCCCCCAAAAAAGATGTCACCTTATGCCAACTGCCAACTGAAGACTGCCCACTGCCCACTGCCAACTGAAGACTGCCAACTGAAGACTGCCAACTCCCCACTCCTCATAAGATAACACCTTTTGCTCTTCTCTTTTCCCCTCCCCCAAAAGATGTCACCTTATGCCGACTGCCGACTG
>CAZNCI010000087.1:0-12369 GCA_964571475.1 uncultured Saprospiraceae bacterium
ACTAATTTTGTTGCGAAGAGTAAATTTTTAAAGCAAATCATTTTAAAACAACTTCAATATAATGCTAATATTCGTGCATTCGTGGCTAAATTTTTAATACCAATCTATGAAAAGCTCCTTTTAGGGGCTTTTTTTTAATTCAATCGTATCTCATCGTCATTCTTATCGTAAAAGCGGTATTCCATCACCCCAAAATCGGGCTTTGAAAAAACCTTTACTTTCACACCATGTTCAAAATACCACTTCCAGGCTTTGGTATATATACCCTTCTTTAAGTAAGCCGCAATAAATGGATGAACAAATAACTTCAACTTTGCCTTTGGTCTGGATTGTAGGATGTAATTCAAGTCTCTTTCAATTTCATCCATCAATAAAATCGAAGCATTTATTTTACCCGTACCATTACAGCTTGGGCAGACTTCCGAAGTATTGATTTTGACTTCCGGTCGAGCTCGTTGACGGGTGATTTGCATCAATCCAAACTTACTTAGGGGCAAAATGGTATGCTGGGCGCGGTCGTTTTTCATAAATCCCCGCATCGCCTTGACCAATTCCCGTTTATGCTCCGGATTTCGCATATCAATGAAGTCAACAATGATAATCCCGCCAATATCTCTTAGTCGCAATTGACGGGCAATTTCTTTTGCTGATTCCAGATTGACATTAAATACAGCCTGTGCCTGATTGGTGGTTGACATTTTATGCCCACTATTGACATCGATCACGTGCATGGCTTCCGTATGTTCAATAACGAGATAAGCCCCGCTACTCATGGTAGCCGTTTTTCCAAAGGAAGATTTAATCTGCCGGGTTACGCCTAATGCGTCCATGATTAATTTCTTGCCTTTATAGTGCTGCACAATTTTTACCTGATCAGGAGAGATAGAAGATAAGTATGTCTTGATATTATGGTACATATCAAGGTCATTGACGATAATCTTACTAAAAGAGTCCGTCAAAATATCCCGAAGGATACTAGAAGTTTTATCTAATTCATTTAGAAGCTTAACGGGCGCCTTAGCCGACTTCATCTTCTTTTGAATTTCTGCCCATTTATCCGACATCATCTTCACCTCCTGCAATAAGTCCCCCACTTTTTTTCCCTCAGCAGCCGTCCGTATAATAACGCCGAAGTTTTTGGGCCGGATACTTTCGATTAATAAGTGAAGGCGTTTCCTTTCCTCGGGATTAGAGATTTTTTTCGAAACAGCAATAATATCTGAAAATGGGGTCAATACCAAATAACGCCCCGGTATAGTCAGTTCACAGCTCAGTCTTGGTCCTTTGGTCGAGATAGGTTCTTTTAAGATTTGAACAAGAATATCCTGCTTCTTCTTTAAGACCTGATCGATCTTACCATTTTTGTTAATTTCCGGTTCGTATTTAAAGTTATCGAGTTTACTTACATTGCGTTTACCACTAATAGAGTCATTGGTGAATTTCTCTAAAGATTTAAGCTTTGGACCTAAATCTGTATAGTGAAGGAAGGCATCCTTTTTATGCCCGATATCAACGAATGCGGCGTTAAGCCCTGGCATCAGCCGTTTAATTTTTCCAAGAAAAATATCTCCAACAGAAAAATTGTTATTCATTTTTTGGTAGTGGATTTCTACCAGCTTAGAGTCCTCTAATAGAGCAATCTCTACATCCTTTTGGGTTGAATTGATAATAAGTTCTTTTCCCACAATCTTTATATTTGTGGAAACTATCCATCATGGTTCAAAAAAATAAGCCGCCTCTACAAATTAAAAGATGAGGAATCCTCTGAGAAGCTTCTTTATAACCCCGGAAATTCATTAGGGGTCGATATTGAGAAAGATTGTGAATCTGTTGTTATGAAGAAAAGGCAAAAATCACCTTATTATTTATCAATTCAAAAATACGTTTGTTCTTAATTTTGGGATTGGGTATAGTGTTATGGGAATACTTGAATTGAATTTCATTCGGAAATCACAATAATTGTTTATCACAAGAAGATCATTTGATGGTTCCATCAATATTTAACAGGCAGGGAGAACTTTTTTATTTCTAAACTACAATAGGCAAGCAGCCCCCGGTCTTCCAGGTAACTGCTCGCCTATATGTCTCTTTAAGAAGAAAACAAAATTACTTCCTAAATAACAAATAGTTTCCCTATTAATTATTTCTTCTTCTTATGTCTATTCTTTCGCAATCTCTTTTTACGTTTGTGAGTTGCAATCTTATGTCTTTTACGTTTTTTTCCACAAGGCATACGCTTATTTTTTTTTTGCTAAAATTATGTTTCGGCAATATATTATTTAATATGATTATTTTTACTTGCTACCTGATTGAAAGATTTGAATAAAATCGAATTTACAAGTAGGTTACTTCGCATCTTTAGGTAATGAATTTACATTCGTTTTTACCTGATCAATAAATACTTTTGCAGGCTTGAAAGCAGGAATATAGTGCTCAGGAATAACAATTGATTCATTCTTTTTGATATTCCTGCCAATTTTTTCTGCTCTTTTTTTGATAATAAAAGAACCAAAGCCTCTAACATATACATTCTCCCCACTCGCCATCGTATTCTTCACCTCTTTGAAAAATGATTCTAAGGAAACCAAAACATCAACTTTAGGAACTCCTGTCTTTTCAGCGATTATTGCTACCAAGTCTGCTTTTCTCATGTTATTGTCTGATTTGTAGTGAATTATGTAATATAGTTCCAAGTGCCATCTTCAATACCTAAACCAAAAATCCTTCCGCTATTAAACATTAAGATGTTTGTTCCAAAAGCACATTTTGAAAATGAGGTGCAAATCTCGTGTTTTTTTTTATAAAATAAAAGCAAAGTTGAGAATAATTTTTCAGAATATTCTTAGAATCAGTTTATTAGGTAGAAAAACAGGGACTTTCGCTGCATTATTTTTAAAGTAATTCTAAAATCACTCCTGTTTTTTCAATAAGCAGAGGCGATTTTTAGACTTTTCAATTCAAAAACACCGGTATTTTTTCCTATGTCTATTCATTCTGGAGTACACTTCTAACAGGTGATTTTATAATACCACATCTATTTCATCTGTAAATATTCGGTCAGGAATTAAAATATGATTAGCTTTGCCGCCTGTCTTTTAAGAATGACCATTTTCTATGCGTTGTATAATGGGAAACGATCAATTATTTAAAATACAAAATAGTACTTAAGTTTCACAAAAAGAACAATCAATATGTTGTTATCAATGACCGGGTTTGGTCGAGCGAAAAAATCTTTCCCCGAAAAAACAATTTCGGTAGAGATTAAATCGCTCAATAGTAAGTTTAATGACCTAAGACTTAAGTGTCCTCAAAATTATAGGGAAAAGGAAGCCGATATTCGTAAAATAATCATGGATGTTGCTAATCGTGGAAAGATAGAAGTCACGCTGGACGTCATAAACATGGGAGGGGAAGAAGGACTTGGACTAAACGAAGCCCTATTCACCGCTTATTATAATAAGCTAAGCAAGCTGAAAAATAAGCTGAATATTGAAGGAGGGGATATCATCCAAACTATTATGAGGCTGCCCAATGTAATGAACGGTGACGAAAATGGAGTCAGTCCTGAAGAGTGGAAGGAAATTACGACAGTCATCGACGAAGCTCTGGCTAAATTTTCTTCCTTTAGAGAAGAAGAGGGAAAGGTGCTTTTGGTCGAACTCGAAGGTCGGATTAACAGCATACAATCTCTTTTGGAAAAAGTAGATCCTTACGAAAAAGAACGGATTGTCACCATTAGAAAAAGACTTCAAAAGAACCTGGAAGAATATATTAATAAAGAAAATATCGACGAAAACAGGTTCGAGCAGGAAGTTATTTTTTATTTAGAAAAAATTGACATCACCGAAGAGAAAGTTCGCCTAAGCCAACATTGCAAATACTTCCTGGAAGTATTAGGAGGTGCTCCCGTTCCCAAAGGTAAAAAATTAAATTTCATCAGCCAGGAAATTGGAAGAGAAATAAATACCCTTGGTGCGAAAGCTTATTCTTCCAACTTGCAAAGAGTTGTAGTAGAAATGAAAGATGAATTGGAAAAAATAAAGGAGCAGGTCGTTAACTCTGTATAGGATTCAAATATGAGTAAATTAATATTAGTCGCAGCTCCCTCCGGAGCAGGTAAAACAACCATCGTTAATCATCTTTTAGATACTTTTGATTCACTTTCTTTTTCGGTGTCCGCAGCTACCCGAAAAAAAAGAAAATACGAAATTGACGGTGTTAATTATTATTTCATTAGTCCTGAACTCTTCAGAGAAAAGGAAAAAAATGGAGAATTCGTAGAATGGGAAGAAGTCTATGATAATCAATTTTATGGTACGCTTCGATCTGAAATCGAACGCCTTTGGGCCAAAGGGAAAAATATCATCTTCGACATTGATGTCAAAGGAGCTTTAAATATCAAAAAGCAATACCCTAAAGAAGCACTGACCATTTTTGTGAAACCACCGAGTAAAGAAATTCTCATCAATCGCCTTATTAATAGGAATACCGAAAATGAAGAAAGTCTGCGCAAGAGAATCGCAAGAGTAAAGGAAGAATTGACTTTTGAGGATAAATTTGAAAAAGTTGTAGTAAATGATAAACTGAAGGATGCCTTCAAACAGGCGGAAGAAATCGTGTCAGCATTCATTCACGAACAGCCCAAAAACAGCTTTGATGAATAATCCGCTCGCCAAAAATATTCTGGTCTCCGTCGTTGCTGAATACGATATAAGACATTCCTTCCCCGAGAAAAATAAATATGTATTTCGATATAAAGTACACATCCATAATAATAATGATGTTGCTGTACAACTGTTAAGGAGGCAATGGTTTATTTTTGACTCTTCCGGTTCCATTCGCGAAATAAGCGGAGAAGGCGTTATTGGTAAACAACCTGTCATTGAGCCTGGTAATGCTTATTTTTATGAATCCTGGTCTCCACTAGAGACGCCTATGGGGGAGATGTGGGGCAAGTATATTTTTACCGCAAAAGGAGTAGGCTCTTTTAATGTGAAAATTCCTAATTTTAGACTTGAAGCCAATTTTAAACTAAATTAAGACAATCCTACACAAAAACGGTTAACTCAAAATATTTCCAAAAAAAAATTACTTTCTGTCCTATTTCAATTATGCCAGTCGTAATAATTACGAAAGAGCGTCAATAGCACTCAATTTTTTAAACAAAAAAATAAAATTATGAAAGAATTTATGATGATTTTCAGAAATGACAGAAGTAACACTAAACCTTCCCCTGAACAAATGCAGGCAATGGTCAAACAATGGCAGGATTGGATCGGAGGCATCGCAGCCCAGGGAAAATTCGTCGCCACCAATGCACTGGGCTTTCAGGGCAAAACCATCCAAAGTGATAATACAATAACGGATGGCCCTTATGCTGAAGTGAAAGAAATAGTTGGAGGTTACATCATTGTCAAAGCCGATAATCTTGATGAGGCCGTTCAGTTGGCAGATGGATGCCCAACACTTGCTTCGGGAGGCAAGGTGGAGGTGCGTGATGTCATGGTCTTTGATCAATAAGAAAATCATTCATGCCGAAAAATCAGTTAATTCCTAACTTATTTCGATCCGAGTACAGCAAAATTATTGCGGTGCTATGCAAAACCTTTGGCCTTTCCAATATTCAACTGGCAGAAGATATTACCAGTGAAACCTTTCTGAAAGCCAGTGAAACATGGGGGCTCAAAGGTGTGCCGGACAATCCGACCGCGTGGTTGTATCTCGTTGCTAAAAATCTGGCCAGGGATCATTTTAAAAGGGAGAAAATTTTCTTACAAAAAATTACGCCAAAACTTCAGGCAGAATATCGTGACTCCGATGAACTTAATATTGATTTATCGCCTCCAAATATACAAGATAGCCAGCTTCAGATGTTATTTGTCAGCTGTGATCCTGTTTTATCTAAAAAAGCACAAATTACTTTTGCGTTAAGAGTCTTATGCGGCTTTGGAATAAAAGAAATTGCAAATGCATTATTGAGTAATGTATCAACTATCAACAAAAGGCTGCTAAGAACAAAAAATAGATTTAGGGGCAATAATATTAGCCTGCAATTTCCTCCGCAAAAAGATTTAATTGCCAGGCTGGAGAATGTGTTGGCTATTCTCTATCTTTTGTTTAATGAGGGATATTACTCTGCTTCTTCCGAAAAAACAATCCAAAAAGAGCTGTGTATTGAAGCTATGCGCCTCTTGTTTATGTTATTGGAATACCAGCCTGCTAACCTGCCCCAGTCCAACGCACTGATGGCTTTGTTTTGTTTCCACTCCTCTCGATTTGATGCACGAATAGATAAAAAAGGTGCCTTAATTCTGTATGAAAATCAAGATAGAAGTAAATGGGATGATGCCTTAATCAAAAAGGGAGAGCATTATATCACTCAGGCACATACGGAGAAAATATCGAAGTACCACCTTGAAGCTTTAATTGCTTATTGGCATACCCGGATTAATTGTGAGGACAATGAAAAATGGCAAAATATCCTGCAATTATATAATCAATTGATCCAAATTGAGTATTCTCCTGTCACCGCCCTAAACCGAACATACGCCCTGTCGAGAGCTTACGGCAAAGAGGTTGCACTCAAAGAAGCGCTGAAAATAAAGCTGGAAGGCAACCATCTTTACCACAGTTTGCTTGCAGATTTATACCAGGGGATTAATCGCAAAAAACAGCTTGAACAGCTACACCTTGCCCTCAAAGCAGTCGATACTCAAAATGACAGAAAAATAATTCTGCAAAAAATAAAATCACTATAATTGCCTTGATGAGAATAATCTGTCAGCGATGAATACCTTTGGCTGGGGAGTGATCATTTACCCCAGCCAAAGGATTTTTACTACTTAGCGCTTATTTTTTATATGCCGTTAATTCCTGCCAACTGTCTAATTTACCTCTTTTGTTGTAAATCTCTTCTTTGACCATCCCTACTTCCTCATTATACCAAACGACCTGATGTGATTTCACACGCATTATCGCTTTAAGTGAGGTGTCGTATGAAATTTTATAACACTCAAAAGTGCCGGCATCCGTAGTGATTGACTCCTTTGCTTCTACTTTTTTGTTCGTCTGTTCAATAACCATTGTCATGACCGTAAACCCATTCATTGCTGTCTCGATTTCCGCGTGAATATCGGGTAGCTCCTGTCCAACTTTTAGGTTGGATGGCAGTTTAAAATTATCTCCCGAAATGGTTACTTCCATATTTTCAAAAGATGCTTGCATCTCTGGTGAAACCAAGGAGGAAAAGTCCATCTCCAGGGTATTGTTTTTGCAATAAACATCAAAGGATACTCCTGAAGACTGCGCTCCTTTTTTATCCTCGTTTTCAACCTTAACCGTCGCTTTTAAAGCACCATCATCCATCTGTTCAATGCTGCTGATCGTATGGGTCGAGGTATTTTGAACCTTGCCTTTTCGGTTGTAGGTGGTATAGGTCAAACTTGTATTTTCCTTAAAGGGGAAATAGGCCTTACATTGCCCTTGTAAACTCATTTGCCCTCCTAATAAAACAACTAATAAAATAAATAAATTCGTTTTTTGTAACATCATTTTTTTAAATTTAATATGTAATTTTCAGATGCTGCAAAGATAGTGGTATTCCTTTTTACTTACATTGTAAAATAAAATAATTTGTGATAAGTACGAAAGTTTTAATAAATTGATTATCAGTTTATTGTATTTGTATTTGTGATAGTAAATTAGATTTTTTTTATAAAAAATCATGCTTTTAAACATAGTTAAAAATGTCGTATCTAAAACCAAAAGCCAACTTAAATAATACTTCTTATTTAATTTTAGTACTTTTAGGATTATAAATATAAGGCATGACTGATTTTTTGAGAAAATTAACCTTATTCTTTTTACTTCAATTAACCTTTTTGTTTTTTGGCTACAGCCAAATGACAATCAAAGGTCATGTCTATGAAGAAAAAAATCAGTTGCCCATTGCAGATGTTTTTGTTTATGACTCCCTTCGTACCCAGTATGTATTAACGGATGAAGATGGGTATTTTGAAATAAATGTCTCTGTACTTCCCATGACCATCTTCTTTGAACACGTGGCTTACCAAAAGGCAGGCACCAGACTTTCCAGCAATGCAGTGTTAAAAATCATGCTACGCCCCAACGAACTCGAAGGCGTCATTGTCAAAGGCATTTCCGGACTTCAAAATAATAAAAGTGGTCGTATCGCTATTAATAAAACAATCGTGGATGCCCTGCCGAGCCTGGGTGGTGAGATCGACTACCTATCGGCGCTTGTTTTATTCCCGGGGGTCTCCAAGGGGGAGGAAGTCTCAAAAGGCATCACCGTAAGAGGCGGCAGCTTAGACCAAAATGTTGGGCACATCAATGGGGTACAAACCAGTAATACCGGGCATTTATTTAATAGTTACTCCATTGTCCCGGCAGTAGCGGTCGAAAGTCTCACTTTTTATAAAGGAGGTATGCCGGCCAAATTCGGGAATGCCCTGTCTTCTGTTATGGACATCAAACTACGTCATCCAAAATCAAAAGCCCTCTCCTTTGAACTGGGCGCGACCAACTCAAAAATAGCGATTGAAAACACCTTTGGAAAACAAAAAAAAGCGGCTTTTTTACTTTCAGGCAGGGCGAGTTATTTTGATTTTTTACGAAAAAAGGCCTATCGGGAAACCCTCAATAACTACCAATTAAGGGGGCAGAATAGTAGTGGACCCCAGTACCATTTTGGTTACACTTTTTTCGATATAATGGCGACTTTAAATTTGGATATTGGCAAAGGTTTTTCGCTGTCAGCCTTTGGTTTGTATAGTTATGATTTGAATACATATATTTACAATCGCGCTTATTTTACCTTTCTCAAACACGAACTGAGAAATGGAACATACGGCCTCAATCTAAACAAAAAAATAACACCCAATAGCCTTATCAACCTCACCTTCGGGCTCAATGATTATTCCGTCCAAAGGCACGAACGAAACCTCGATTTTCAAAACGAAAGTATTCTGACTGAAGACGAAACCCTGGATCACATTTATGGTGTAAATAACTGGACGGGCAGGCTTGATTTTGTACAAAACAATGATCTTTTTGAGTTCAAAACAGGTTTTTTTTCCAATTACAAACAATATCAACCCGGTGACGGGCAATTATTTTCCATTTCCTATGACCCTGTATTGAGAAGTCGTGATTCTGTGTTATTTATTAATCGAAACGAAAATTTCAATGTTTTATTAACAGGGGGCTACCTCAATTTAGAAGGACAATTAGCTAAACGAATAAATTTTTCGACCGGCTTGCGAGCGACGGCATTTTATACAACCCCCAATACGTTATTCGCTTTAGAACCAAGGATTTCAGCAGAGTACCAGGTGTCACCTCAATCATTGCTTCGCTTTTCGTTTGATTATTTAACACAGTTCGATCACGGCTTAGTCTTATCTGAAGTGGGACTGGATAACATCATTGACCTGCCGAGTTTTGGACGTATCCTTCCTGGAAAAAGTCTCAACTATGCACTTGGCGGCATCACAAAAGCAATGGATCATCAACTCATCATTTCTGCTGAATTATTTTACAAATACCAATGGAATATTCAACAGTTAGCCCTGGATGACAAAGCCAATATTGTAAGTGATTCCCTCATTGATCTAATCGCCCAAAATGGCCGGGCCGAGGCCTATGGTTTAGAGTTGCAAATTACCTGGCAGAATGACTTTATGCTGTTAAACAGCTCCTACACTTATGCCCGTTCAACTCGTCAATTCGATGACCTCAACAAAGGACTGGCTTTCTTTCACAACTACGACAAACCTCATGAATGGAATCTAAGTGGTGTGTTTGGACTGGGGCGTAAATCTTCTTTTTCCTTTTCTTTTTTTATTTCAAATGGAGCCAGATATACACTACCCTCCGGTCTAAACCCAAGTATTGTCGGAGGAAATGAGCCCATCCTGATTTATGATGGATTCCTCAATCACAATCAATTGCCGCTCTACCATCGACTGGATATTGGCTATGACTACCGATTCAAATTGAATGAAAAATGGAAAGCTACACTGAAATTTAACATCATCAACGTATATAATAGGAGAAATATCAACTTTATTGATTTATTAGGAGGCAGGGGGAAGGCATATTATACCGAAGGCGTTTCTTTCATCCCAATCCTCCCATCCATAAATTTCAAAATAAGTTATGGCAAATAAGAGAATTTCATTGATGCTAATGATCCTGTCACTCTGTATTAGCTGTGAAAAGAGAATTCCAATTGATGCCGATTTTCCCTACGAATCCAATCGGCTGTTTTGTGAAATTATCGGTGTTCCCGATTTGGGGTTTTATGGGCAAATTAACCAAATCAAAGCAGTACAATCCTCTCCGCCACTAACCACCAATTATCAACTAACCATAACCGAAGATGGAACAACCATCATAGAGGTAGCAGGCAGCCTTTCCAATTTTTTTCTGCCGTACAATATCCTTGCCGGAAAAAAATACAGCCTACAACTCTTCTATGATACGCAGCTCATTGAAAGCGGACAAACCACAGCGCCTGACAAAATTTCAATTAACGACCTAAATGCCTCTAATGATTTCATTGACTCTCTGGGTTTCAATGTCGTTTCTTATTCATTTAATGTCCGGCCGACAAATGCTTCCAATCCCGATCAATACTATTCCCATACCGCTCAATTACTTCAAAATATTTCTTCTCCTATTGACTTTTTTAATATAGAGGAAGGGGCTAAATTAGACCACGCAACGACCAATCATATTCAACAGCGCCTGCCCAATATTTCAAACAAAAAAAATTTAAAAATCAGTATTGTCGCCCTTGATAAAGAGCTTTATCTCTATCTGAAAAATATCAAAAAATTAGGGATTATTCCCAATGATGATATCGCCGGACACCATGGTAATTTACGGGGAGCGCTCGGCTATTTTGGCATCATCAACTACGACCTGAGAGAGGTAAGTTTTTGACCAACAGACCACCATGACAAGCGTCCGTTTCCTGACATTTTTAAAAAAACAGCTCTTTTAGCGACATTGGTGGTCTAATCTGAAAACAATTTTCTAAAAAAATCATTTTTACTAGGGTAGGTCTAAATAAAAACAACCACTAAGATGGAAGATACCGAAAAAAAAATGCGCATTGGAATTGTTTGTTACCCCACTTATGGCGGTAGTGGAGTCTTAGCGACGGAGTTGGGACTCGGATTGGCAAAAGAAGGGCACCAGGTGCACTTTATTACTTATAGCCGGCCGGCAAGATTGAGTGCTTTTCAGGAAAATTTATTCTTCCACGAAGTCGTCATTCGAGATTATCCTCTATTTGAATTTTCCCCTTATGACTCTGCCATGGCAAGTACGCTTGTGAATGTGGTGAAATTTGAAGAATTAGACATTCTACACGTCCACTATGCCATTCCTCATGCCGCCATTGCCTTCATGGCAAAACAAATTTTAAAAGCAGAAGGCATTAATATTCCCATCGTAACAACACTACACGGTACGGATATTTCTCTAGTGGGAACGGATGCTTCTTTTGCCCCCGTCGTCGCTTTTTCAATCAATAATTCTGATGGGGTGACCGCGGTGTCGGAGAGTTTGAAGCAGCAAACTTATGATTATTTTGGTGTAGAAAAAGACATCAGGGTTATTTATAATTTTATCGATTATAATCGTTTCAAAAAATGCGATAAAGATCATTTTAAAAAAGCCATTGCTCCAAATGGAGAACGTATTTTAGTCCATGTATCCAATTTTAGAAAATTAAAAAGAGTACAGGATGTTATTCGCGTTTTTGGAAAAGTCCATGAAAAGATTCCCAGTAAATTATTGCTGATTGGAGATGGTCCTGAAAGACAAAACATGGAGGAGCTTTGCCGGGAGTTACATCTTTGTGATCAAATCCGTTTTTTGGGCAAACAAGATGCGATTGAAGAGTTATTGGCCGTTTCTGATGTATTTTTAATACCTTCAGAATCAGAGAGCTTTGGTCTGGCAGCCCTTGAAGCGATGGCGTGTGAGGTTCCCGTTATTTCGTCCAATGCCGGGGGCTTGCCGGAGGTGAATGTACAAGGTGTTACTGGATTCCTTAGCGATATAGGAGATATAGATGATATGGTTAAAAATACACTTAAAATTTTGGAAAATGATGAGGTATTAAACACTTTTAAAAAAAATGCCCAAAAGCAAGCCAGTCATTTTGATTTATCCGCAATTTTACCTCAATATGTCGATTTTTATCTGGAGACAATAGCAAATGAAAAAGCGAAATTATTGGAAACGGTAAATGAAGCTTAGGATTCCCACATAGATCCCCGCACATGTAAAATATAGTCGTTATACTCCTTATTTTTCTATGGCGGGATAGACTTC
>CAZNCI010000088.1:0-12344 GCA_964571475.1 uncultured Saprospiraceae bacterium
ACTTAATACGCCAATTGCCGTTTCATTAGGTGGCATGGAAGAATGACCTCCTTCTTTTAATTTCACCTCTATTTGGAAAGATGCATAGCCTTTTTCACCTATACCAATAAGGCCTACGGGTTGGTCTATTCCCGGAAGTGCGTTCTCCAGCACAATCATGCCCTCATCCATTACATACTCAAAGGTCAAGCCAGCTTTTTCAAACTGCGCTGCTATTTTTTTGGCGCCATTTCCACCTCCAATTTCCTCATCATGGCCAAAGGCAAAATAAATAGTGCGATTGGGCGTGAAGCCTTCTTTTAATAACATCTCTACTGCTTCAAATGCTGCAATAACCGCAATTTTATCGTCCAGCGTTCCTCGTCCTAAAATAAATCCATCTTGAACAGCTCCACTTAAAGGGGGGAATTGCCAGTCCTTTTTTGTTTTTTCACTGATTGTTACAATATCCGTATGTCCTAATAATAAAATAGGCAATAACTCTGAATTTCTTCCTGGCCATTTGTAAATTAAACTCAAGGGAGGTGCCGGTATTGACTCCAATAAAGAATCAGTGAGTGGATAATTTCGCTTTAAAAGGGTGGCCAACTTTTTAAAGGTAAGACTATCCAGCTCTCCCTCCTTTGAAAAAGTCGGTATTTTGATAAACTCGGAAAAACGGGCAACTGCTGAGTCGTCAATAGGAATGGGAGTTACCGCGTCTGATATAATTTGTCTGGAGGTAAGTCTAAGTGTTTTTACCGCACCAACGCCAATCACTATAATTAATAGCGAAACAAATATTCTACGAAGTAACCAGATTAATCTCTTCATGTATTAATGAGTTTGTTGGAGCAAATTTAGTAAATATTGCCCATATCCACTTTTGATGTATTTTTGCCCTAGTTTTTCTAATTGTTCTTTGTTGATAAAACCTGCGTTATAAGCGACTTCTTCAATACAGCCAATCTTTAAACCCTGACGTTCTTCGATCACCTGAATAAATTGTCCTGCCTGCATCAGGGAAGCGTGTGTTCCGGTATCTAACCAGGCAACCCCGCGTCCAAGGCGCTCTACTTTTAATTTTTCAGCCTGTAAATAATATTTATTGACATCCGTAATTTCATATTCTCCCCGTTTACTTGGCTGAAGATTTTTGGCTATTTCGATTACGGAGTTATCATAAAAATACAATCCGGGAACAGCAAAATTAGACTTTGGAACTTGGGGCTTTTCTTCAATTGAAAGTGCTTTAAAATTCTCATCAAACTCTACGACTCCATATCGTTCCGGATCAGAGACCCAATAAGCAAAAATTACCCCTCCTTCGGGATTTAAACTTGCACGCATCTGCTCCTGAATACCTGCGCCATAAAAAATATTATCCCCCAGGATAAGTGCGACGGCATCACCTCCTATAAAGTCGGCTCCGATAACGAATGCCTGTGCCAGCCCATTGGGTTCGTATTGTATTTTATAGGAGAAATGGCATCCCAATGTACTTCCATCCCCTAATAAGGCTTCATAACCCGGTAAATCCCTAGGGGTTGAAATAATCAAAATTTCATTAATCCCCGCCGCCATCAGCGTGGAAAGTGGGTAATAAATCATCGGTTTGTCGTAAACAGGCATCATTTGTTTACTCATCGCAATGGTCAATGGATGTAAGCGCGTTCCGGCTCCCCCCGCTAAAATAATTCCCTTCATTTATATTTTTTTACTGTTTATAAGCTCCGAAGAATAATGACCGACCAATAAATCACAGGCATCTTTCAGTAAGTGATAAACTTTTTCAAAACCATCATCATCCCAATAGGGGTCAGGTACATCTTGCTCCAACGACCTGGAATACTCCAATATCAATCGAACCTTTTCTTTATCCGCTGGAGAGGATGCAAGTTTTATTATATCTTTATAATTGGATCTATCCATTGCCAGAATCAAATCAAAATTCGCAAAATCCCTGGTTGAAAACTGCCTTGCTTTTTGATGTTGAATCAAAACACCGTGATTTTTTGCTGTTTCGACTGCTCTCCCATCAGGCGCATTGCCGACATGCCAATTTCCTGTACCTGCAGAATCAACCTGCCAGTCCAAGCCCTTTGTATCAATAATATCCTGTAAAATCCCCTCCGCTATTGGTGATCGACAAATATTCCCCAAACAAACCATTAAAATTTTCATGTATTTCTCATTTTATGAATAAGACAATTTAAAATAAGTGGTTAAAGGTGAACTCACATTGCAAAGATATGGTTTTCTTAACAAAAGAGCTACAAAAAAATGATTAGCCGATGTTTCATGTCATTGACAAAAATTTTTTCTAATCTAAGCCCAAAGTCTCTAATAAATCATCTAATGGTTCAAAACTTTTATATCCCACTTTTTCTTCATTACCTCCTTCAAGGCATATCCCATCCGGTTTTAGAGTTTCAATAACCCAATTAATATCTTTAGAGGAATAATTTAATTTTAATAGACATGAATAGCCTTCAATAATTTTTTTTAGTGTTGAAATGCTTACTGGAACATCTGATTGTAAATCGCTCCAAGAATATGCCGAAAGGTCTATAATGAAACCGGCAGTATTCTCAACATTTTCTTCTAATAATTCCAATAGATCAGGGTCGATGATCACAGAAGGGGGAATCACTCGAATAACAGGTATTGCTTCGTGTAATTCTTCCAGATCGCAATGGATGTCTGTCTGAATGAAATTTGGATGCAAGGCTTCGATTGCTTTATAATCATTTGTCGTAAGATGCCCGTTAATCTCCAAAACGATTTTCACGCCATCCACCCAATCAATGATCGACTGAATATCTTCTATTTGCGAATCATTGGAAACAGAAAAACCAAGCCACTCCACCCCGGCAGCAGCAAAATATCTGGCATCTGTTAAATTATTTATATTATCTGCTTTTACTTTTGTTTTTAAGAACATATCTTTGGAACTA
The DNA here is from genome assembly GCA_964571475.1 of uncultured Saprospiraceae bacterium. Taxonomy (GTDB): domain Bacteria; phylum Bacteroidota; class Bacteroidia; order Chitinophagales; family Saprospiraceae; genus JALVDO01. The sequence goes on from CAZNCI010000088.1 coordinate 2,937, forward strand.
TCAATAAATAATTTTTCATGAAAAGCAAAGGTAACTATTATGAACATGTTTATGAAGTAACGAGGCAAATTCCGAAAGGAAGAGTTTCTACTTATGGGGCAATTGCCGATTATTTGGGCTTGGGATCAGCGAGAATGGTCGGTTGGGCGCTCAAGCAAAGTAGTCTCCATGGCGTCCCTGCTCACCGTGTTGTCAATAGCAAAGGAGAGCTTTCCGGCAGACACCAATTCAAACATCCGGAAATGATGGCCACCTTACTTCAGGCGGAAAACGTAGAGGTAAAAGACAGTAAAGTTGTTGATTTTAAAAATTGTTTTTGGCATCCTGCCGAAGGCTTGCCTTATTAAAACAAAAAGACCATCTCCTTCCGAAAATGGTCTTTTTGCTTTTAAAAAATTCAAGGTGTGCTACTCTTTATTTTTATTGTTCTGAATTTTATTTAGCAATAGCGCTGCTTTCATCATGAAATCATCATGGTGCTCGGTGAATTCATTATAAACCATCAATAAACGGACGGCATCAAATGCTGCCGATTTAGGAAGAATTTGTCGAGCGGCTATTGGGTGTAACCAATATTCCAAATTATTGGACCGGACATAAGAGCTATCGTAATCAAAGCCACTAACCACGCTCAATTTATTTAAAGAAAATAAATATTCTGTTTCTTTATTTAAATCTTTTTGAATATCAATTACGTTGATTCGGTCAAAATTAGCGCCACTCTTTTCACACAAAAAGACATCTCTACGACCATCAAAAACGACCATGTCTCTAAAGCGATATTTTGTTAAAACCTTTCTCAGAAAGCTTCGAATCCAATTTTTAGATGGGCGCAGCTCATCAAATGCCTTTTGTAAGTCATCCTCACCGAGTTGAAAATCTTCCTGATAAGGACGACGGCGACGTGTTTTCATGTTGAAAATTTCCTTCACACGACCAATGGTGTGCCCCAGGGAATCGACTTTGGCATAGACATTTACAATATCGACATTGGTATTGTTTGTCCATGTTTCAAGGAAAATACGTTTGGTATCCTGTTCAAAAACAAGAAGAGCTATTTCACTAATGGCATAAAAATTGGGATAGCCCCCATTAATGTTTCCGTATTTTAATTCGAGGAATGCGATGTTTTTGCTCACGGTATATAGTTATAGTTATAATCGGGAAAATAATAATCCACTAAAAATTTTTCGTTTTGCGAATGCTCTTATGGCTATTCATCATAACCAAAATAGGTTATAAAAGCGCAATTTAAGAACTAATCTTAATAAATCGGTTATTTTTTAGGCAAAAAAAATAATTCTACGGGATTAAATCCAATTTATTAAAAGATAAAGCGACCATTTTGGTATATTTTTTCTCCATCTGCCCAAATTTCGCCACCATCCTGCATACCTGCAATCATATCCCAATGTACATTTGATTTATTTTTTCCGCCGGTCTGCAAATAGGATTGCCCAAGTGCCATGTGGATGGTTCCGCCTATTTTTTCATCAAAGAGAATATTTTTTGTAAATCTATTGATGTCATAATTGGTGCCAATGGCGGCTTCTCCAAATCTTCGTGCTCCTTCTGTTTGTAATATTTGTGTCAAGAATTTTGCGCCTCTTTTGGCTTCCCATTTCTCAACATAGCCATCTTTAACCCAGAGGGTAACCCCTTCTACTTCGTGCCCCTGAAAAATAGCCGGGTACGAAAAGTGAACAACGCCATTTACGGAATCTTCAACCGGTGAGGTATAAACTTCTCCTGATGGCATATTTGTCTGCCCATCGGAATTCATCCATATTCGCCCTGTTGTTTTAAAGGAAATATCTATGCCGTCTCCTTTATATTCTACAAATTCTCTACTGTTTAATAAATCTACGGCTGCCTGTTGATCTTTTCTTACCTGCAACCAACTTTCAATTGGATTATCATCGTATAATTTACAGGCACCAAAGACAAATGCCTGATATTCCTCCAGAGAAAGTCCTGCTTCCTGTGCATTGGCGTGGGTTGGGAATTGGCATAAATTTCTTTTTAAATCTCTCGTTGCAGTCCTTTCAAAATATTTTTGAGTGATACTGGCAAAGGCGGCATTTCGTTTTGCCGCATTGGTCGAAGGGACATTTTGTTGCTCGCGCAGATTAAAAGGGGCTCGAATGAACAAATAAGCGTCGAAATCATTGATAGCGCGTTCATAAACAATTGGCACGTGCTGCAATTGATGCTCCCTGCCTTCTGTTAATAAGATGCGCCCCTGCTCCGCGAAGTCCAACATCGTCTCAACAATAGCTCCTGCCTTCGTTGCTTCTCGATAGACCTCTCTCACCAGTGGCTCTGCCAAAGTGGTGGTACGAATCAATAGCTTTTCTTTAGCTTGTAACTCCAGGCAATAGCCCACCAATAACTGAGCGTACTTATTTAACATACTTTGCATAATTTACCACTTTTTGGCATGATAAGGATATCGAATTTGATACTGATCTTTTATTTTAGCCGTGAGCAATGCCCTTAATTCCGGTATTTTCTCCCCGGTAATCGCCGAAATAAAGATATTGTCATATTCGTAGCTGGTTTTTAATTTTTCTTTAATCTCCCTTTCGATGTCGTCCTTTGTTTCCTGCTCTAAATAATCGTCATAATACCGCTTTCGATAGAGGTCGATTTTATTAAAAACCATGATGGTTGGTTTTTCAGCCACTCCTAGTTCTTTAAGTGTTTTATTGACGGTGACAATTTGATCTTCATAAGCAGGGTGGGCAATATCCACCACGTGGATTAAGATGTCGCTTTCTCTAACTTCATCGAGTGTTGATTTAAAACTTTCAACTAAATGGTGGGGCAATTTTCGGATAAATCCAACAGTATCAGAAAGTAAAAAAGGCATGGCACCCCAGACGACCTTTCGGACGGTTGTATCCAGTGTTGCGAAAAGTTTATTCTCGGCAAAGACCTCTGACTTTGTCAAAAGGTTCATGATGGTTGATTTCCCAACATTGGTATAACCTACCAGCGCCACTCGAATCAATTCACCACGATTCTTCCGCCGAGTGATATTTTGTAAGTCTATTTTTTCTAATTTTTTCTTGAGCCGGGAGATTTTATCCCGGACAATCCGCCTGTCTGTTTCAATCTCCTGCTCTCCGGGACCTCTCATGCCGATACCCCCTCGTTGTCTTTCCAGGTGTGTCCAAAGTCCACGAAGTCGGGGCAGCATATATTGCATTTGCGCAAGCTCAACCTGCGTTTTCGCCTGGGCAGTCTGTGCCCTGTCCGCAAAAATATCCAAAATAAGGGTACTTCGGTCGATAATTTTCACTTTGAGTGCTTCTTCGAGAATTGAAGTTTGCTTTCCACTTAGGTCGTCATCAAAGATAACCATATTAATCTCTTCGTGTGAATCGATATAGGCGGCAATTTCTTCTAATTTACCTGAGCCAATAAAGGTTTTTGGATTTGGAGAAGATAATTTTTGAATAAATATTTTCTTACAGATAGCGCCGGCCGTCTGTGCCAAAAAAGCCAATTCATCTAAATATTCATCAACCTGTTCCGCTGTTTGATTTTGTTGAATAATTCCCACCAAAATAGCAGCCTCTGTTTCTTTTTTTAACCCTGATTTTCCCTTGCTACTTACATTCCATTGATCACTCATCTACTTATTCTGTTTTTTTAATTTCTTATTCTTCAATCCGGTACCAGGTCTGTGTTCTGTAAATGCCCGTCCAGTGTTTTCCTCTGACCTTTAGCTCCTTATCATTATCTCCTTCAAACCAAATGCTTGCACCATAAGTACTTCCATTTTCAGGGTCTAAAATTCGGCCACCTCTCCAGTAATACTTATAGGGTTCTAAATCCTCCAATATAACCATTCCCACCAATAATTGATCCTTTTTTTCGCCGGTGCATTCATCACAACGCGTATCTGCCGGTTTTAGTAAAAGTTGATCTATCTTTCCATAAAATTTGCCTCCCTGCTCATATATTTCAACGTAAGATTTTGCCTTTCCGGTCTTGTCGTCAATAGTTTTCCAAAGACCAACAGGTGAACTTTGTGCCAACGCAATAGAAACGCTAACTAAAATGAATGAAAATGTCAATAAAAAATGTTTAATCATAACTGTTTGTGTGTTTGTATATTAATGCAAATGAAGACAGAGTCGTATTTAATTTAAAATACTTCTGATTTCTTCTAAATATTTAAATTCTACGGGCGCTCTACGTGCTTGGTTGGTTTTAGTGAAAAAAGAATGGCTCTCCAGGAAAGAAACCTGAATTTGATTCCACTTTTCCTCGGAGTCTAATATATTGAGGGCTTGCAACTCTTCAAAAAGTGTCTTACCAATTGAATAGAAATCATCGCGCCCCAGATAATCTAAATCTGCGTCACAGATAATTTCTTCTAATTTATTGTGCGGTGTTTGTGGTATTTTAGTTGCCATAATCATTCCACAGATTCTATCAATTTCTTCCGTTGAGTAATCATAGCCGGGCAATACTTTTTTGGCTATATTACAGCCTTCTGCTTCATGACCATTGGTGGTTACGACAAATCCGGAATCGTGGAATAATACCGCTGTTTTAAGCAGCATCGTCTCATAAGGAGATACCTTTTCCAATAAACAGAGCTCTCCTGCGACAGCCAGCACATCCAAGGTGTGATGAACACCATGATAGGTTAATTTTTCAGATAATTCCCTCCGCAGTTTATCTAAAATGAAAGCTTTTGCACCGTGATAATTCATAAAAGTTTAATCCAGTATGTGAATAGTGGAAGGGAGTAGGAAAAATAACAACCTACACCCTTACCTTTGTCTAACGAATTTTATAAAAATAAAATTGCAGCAATCTCTTCTACTCTACAATAACGACGCCATCTGCCAAAAATTTCAATTGACTTTCCGGTTCTGTGATAGCAGCTATTTCTTCTTTTGTTTTACCTTCGTCCTCTGCATAATGTTTCAATTCCTCTACGCTTGTTACAGCGACATAAGCCTTTCCCGTCATCGCTACCGTACTACCTGTTAAATCTTTGGGCATGAAAAAACCATAATCTTCAAACTGTACAAATATTTCCTTATCGCTATTGGCATCGGTCACATTCATCCAACATCCCTTCTTCTGGCAAACATCTCCAACCTTTCCCATTACTTTAATATTCAAAATAGAATCCTTTGATTCCATTTGTCCTAATAAGTCCTGAAGCGACATAGCTCCATCTGCGGTAATTACCTTCCCGAAGTTTTTGGGTTTGGTCTGTTCCTGTGTTTTCGCCTCTTGACTTTCTGTCGCTGTTTCCTTCTCGGAAGTCTCATTGTTTTGACATGCCCATATCCCGGAAATGAGCACCATTAAGCATAATACCTTTTTCATATATTTATTATTTATTGTTTCAAATTGTTTTACAATCTCCTTCCTGTTGCCCAGGCACCTGGCGCACCTTATATTTCAACAAATTGCTTTGCTAAAAAAACAACGGAGTTCACCTTTTGATTTAAACATTCAATTCAGTGTCAAAAATAAGACGTTTATAGAAGATTAACCCAATTCCATATAAAAAATTATCAAAATAATAATTATATAAACAATATTGCGGGTAAGATTTGGTTTATTATTGATAAACGACCAACAGAAAACCGCAATGTTTCATTAATTGAACATTCATCAAAGCAAACCAACTCTCATTTTTATTTCATTTAAACGATATTGCTATAAGCTGTAACATTTACTTTTTTGCCTGTTTATTAGATTTATTGCTATTAGGTTTTTATTTATCAAAAGTAGGGAGTTGAGAAATAAAAAATAGCCTTAAAATCAATACAGGTCACACTACATACTATTTGGTTAACTTGTTTTTTGTTTTCAAATTACAAAACCGAGCAACATGAAAAAGTATTGGCTAATAGTGGCATTTCTGGGATTGTTTTCACTTCAATCATTTGCCCAAACTTGTATCAAAGGTGACTGCGAAAGTGGTTACGGTACCTGTATATACCCCTCGGGTGCAAAATATATTGGAGAATTTTCCAATGGGAAATTGCACGGTAAAGGGATCTTCTATTATAGTGACGGAAATAAATACATCGGTCATTGGGAAAAGCAACAACGGGAAGGGAAAGGACGTATGAAGTTTGTAAGTGGCAATGAATATTTTGGCCAGTTTAAAAAAAATAAAATGTCGGGTCAGGGTGTCATGACTTATGTAAATGGCGATCACTACGAAGGAAATTGGGATAATAACGCCCAAAATGGCTTTGGCATCTTCACCTATGTTAATGGTAATAGATACGAAGGTCAATTCCTCAATGGTCAGTTTTCCGGACAGGGAACTTTGTTTTATGCCGATGGATCTAAGTATGAAGGTGAGTGGCTCGAAAATAAACGCAATGGAGAAGGCATGATGCAATACCCCGATGGAGAAACTGTTTTTGGCAAATGGGAAAATGATGAATACCTTGGTGACTGGAAGGAAATGGCCTTTGATGGAGATACAACTTACCTTCGAAATTGCAATAACGAATACTGTGCCAGCGGTGTTGGTAAATTTCGATATGGAGACGGCTCAAGGTATATTGGTGACTTCAAAAATGGCAATCCGGAAGGAAATGGTGTTATGTATTACAAAGATGGTGATCGCTACGAAGGTGGATGGAAGTACCACGGCCCAAATGGTAAAGGGGTCATGTATTACAAAACAGGTAAGGTCATAGGAGCTATTTGGGACAATGGTAAACCTATCAGAAAACTATTCACACAGGTAAATAACGGTAGAACCGTCGTCGAAATAGACCACAATAAAGATGTCAAAATATGGGCAGTGATCATCGGAGCTTCTCGATATACTGCCATGCCTACGTTGCGATATACGGATGATGACGCCTATCAGGTCTATGCCTTTTTGAAAAGCCCGGAAGGGGGTGCGCTACCTGATAACCAAATCAAACTCCTCATCGACGAAGATGCAACGAAGGATAATATCGTAACGGCCATGCGCACCATATTCTTAAGGGCAGACGAAAATGATGTCATTATGTTTTATTTTTCGGGTCATGGACTACCCGGGGCTTTTCTACCTACGGATTACGATGGCATCAATAACACACTGGATCATGAACTTATCGTAAATATATTGAAAGCCAGTAAGGCCAAACACAAATTAGTTTTAGCAGATGCCTGCCACTCCGGGAGTATAGCCTCCGCCAAGACACCCGTAGCGAACAGCCTCCGTCGATACTATGAAGCCTTTGAAGCGACTAAAGGCGGAACGGCGCTGTTAATGTCGTCAAGAGGAGAGGAGTACTCTCTGGAAGATGGTGGGTTACGATCCGGCGTGTTCAGCCATTTCCTCATCAAAGGATTAAAGGGGGAGGCAGATAAAGATGGGAATCAAATTGTTACCATACAGGAGTTGTATGATTATATTTACGTCAAGGTGAAATCTTATACGGCAAATACACAGACGCCGACACTTACAGGAACTTACGACACTCGAATGCCGGTGGCTATTACAAGGTATGTAGCCGGCAAATAAGGACTCAATAATGTGCATGAAAAGCAGGCAAAGCAGGCTTGCTTTTCATGCCTTCAACGTAGAATCACCAACCGTTTTCCCAAAAAACATTTCACCCAAGTTTAAATCTTTCATATAAAAAATTATCTTTAGGCTTCATAACTTTAAGCTTAAATAAGATGATTCAAAAAAATACATACCTAAAAATAGCCACTTTCCTGTTATTTTTTTTGTTAGCAGGGCTTGGGCTAAACGCTCAGGATACCAAATTAGTCGTGCAACCTGCCACCCGGGAAGTCGTTGATGCCAATGCCGGAAATATTCAATATTTATCCCTTATCAATCCTTCCGGCAAATACTTTTTAGACAAAACGGCCGCTTTTGTTATTGAATTACCCCTTAGCCTGGTCCCCACAGGAGCAAAATCCATGGAGGTTAAAGTTGGCGGAGAAGATTTTCACTTTGATAATATTGTGCCCATCTTTTTCACCAATGTCACTCCGGGAGAAGTAGAGGTGGATATAAAACTAAAGGATCAACAGGGAGCGACGGTGCCTTTTAAGGCAGGAGCCAAAAGTAGTTTTGGGATAAAAACCATAGCGCATACTCCTTTTTTTAAAAATGATGCCATTGTATTCGGCTTATTGTTGTTATTATTAGGTTTGGTTTTTTGGACAGAAAAAATGCCTGCCTTCAAAACTTTTTACAAATATATTCCAGCCTTATTATTGTGTTATTTTCTGCCCTCTATTTTTAATTCAATGGGCATTATATCGGGAGATTACTCCAGCCTTTATTACGTAGCCTCTCGATATTTATTACCAGCCAGTTTGATATTATTGTGTATAAGCATTGACTTTAAAGGGATTATCAATCTGGGACCCAAGGCATTAATTATGTTTTTTGCGGCGACGCTTGGTATTATAATAGGAGGGCCTATCGCCCTTTTGGTGATTCTGAAATTTGCCCCAAATTTAATCCATGGAGATGCGATCGAAGTCGCGAACGGATTATCAACCATTGCGGGAAGCTGGATTGGAGGAGGTGCTAATCAAACCGCGATGAAGGAAATATTTGAAGTGAAGGATCAAATTTTCTCCTCTATGGTTATCGTCGATGTCATCGTTGCCAATATTTGGATGGGATTTTTGCTCTACGGTGCGGGCATCTCCGACAAACTAGACCGAAAACTCAAGGCAGATAATACTGCTATCAAAGAATTAGAAAATAAGGTAGGTGATTATCGTTCATCTATCGAAAAAATACCTACTACCACTGATATGTTTAAAATGATGGCGACTGCCTTCATGGGGGTAGCTCTGTCACACTGGTTTTCACAATTAATCGTAGGAGCTTTGGCTCCTTATCGAGAAACATTAAAAGACCTTGGGCTTCAATCTCTCACTTCTTCTTTCTTTTGGTTAATCGTCATTGCGACCACTTATGGATTACTATTGGCACTTACTAAGGCGAGGAAATTTGAAGGAGTGGGGGCATCAAGATGGGGTAGTATCTTTATTTACGTATTGGTAGCAACCATAGGAATGAAGATGGATTTGGTTGCGATTTTTAGCAATTTAGGACTTTTTGCCATTGGAATTATCTGGATGATTATCCATATCTCTATATTATTGGTAGTTGCGAAACTCATCAAAGCACCCTTCTTTTTTGTTGCTGTCGGTAGTCAGGCAAATATAGGAGGAGCCGCTTCTGCTCCCATTGTAGCAGCCGCATTTAGCCCTTCATTAGCTCCGGTAGGTGTGTTAATGGCTGTATTGGGTTATGCGTTGGGTACTTATGGAGCTATTATTTGTGCCTATATGATGCAGGCAGTCGCCGGTGGATAAAAGTCGTTAAATTTTTTCTAATAAAAGCATTGTTTTATCAAGTGTATTTAGAATATTTTAATAAAA
>CAZNCI010000089.1:0-12308 GCA_964571475.1 uncultured Saprospiraceae bacterium
ATTACTGATAATGTGTCAGTGTCTTTTGAAGAATGGGAGTTACCCGCTACCTATGATTTAACGATAAGGCTCAAATGCAACAACAATGTCGAAAAACATTTAACAGGCGAAATCACTTTTGATATATGTAAACAAAGAAATGACAAAAAATTAAACCTATCTATTTCTCCAAACCCTGCCTCTAACTTTATTTCAATAGAGCTCACTAAAACTGGAGATGGTTGGACTGATTCACCCAATACCTTAACTAAATTTTTAATTCTTGATCATAACTATATCATAATTCGTCAGTTATTATCCATGGAAAACGAATCAACTTTCCCCTTGAATGGATTAGCGCCAGGTGTTTATCACATCCAAGCCATACGTGAAGATCATTCGACAATTTCAAGCTTTATTATCCAAGAATAATTTACAGTTGTAACATAGAGGTCTATTAATTGGTAGGGTAAACGGGCTTTGTTGCATAAAAAAATAAGGTCTATTTTTCCTTCCCATAAGCTAATCGCTTAAGAAGCTATTTTTTGAGAAATAGGCATACCAAGGGCTGTCATTTTGTTCAGGCATTTTACTTTTATTTTTGCTTCCGTTTTTTGTTTTTCAAATTTACGGGCATACAAAGTTGGTCCAAAAATGGTCTTAAATCGAAACATGGCTGTTTCAGACAAACTACGCCGATGGTAACCACTTTTCCTCTTCCACTCGGCTCTTCCCTCCGTTTCTATTTCCTTTAGAATAACATTCCTTTCTATATCCAGCATATCTCCGTTTTTATCTACCCAATAAATGGCATTTTTTTGAGGAGGAATGATTCCTTCTATTTCCTTTTCCTTCAATAAATTCCAAATATCAAAAGTGTCGTAAGCTCCATCGCCACTAAATTTATCAATAGGACATTTTACCTGTTCAAGCATTTTGTCAACCTGCTGTGCGTCTCCATCTCCTTTACCATTTTCTGTCAATACGCTTGCATGAATAAATCCAGTTTTTTCATCTACTCCCAAATGTAACTTACGCCATGTTCTACGCTTACTTATACCGTGTTTCCTTGTCTTCCATTCCCCCTCCCCATATACTTTCAACCCTGTGGAGTCTACTACAATGTAGATTGGTTTATTTGTTTTTGGAACTGCAAAATCTATTTCTAGCCCTTCTGCCCGGCGGCATATTTAAGTATAACTCGGAATCTTTAAATCTAAACCCATTAGCTTCATCAGCGATCCAGCAAACCCCTGTAGTTGTCGGTAGGCAAGTTTAAATACGACCTTAATCCCTAATAAACATTCTATGCTTTGATCTGAATACTCGAATTGTGCTCCTCTTTGGTCAGGTCCACTATAATACCAGTTCTCAGCTACTTCTTCACTTATCCATATTGTTATATCTCCTCGACCTATTAGGCTTTTATTATAACTGCTCCAATTTACTACTTGATACTTATCTTTTTTAGGTTTTTCTTCGTTTTTAACTTGTGCTGGTGTTATCTTTGCCATAGGTCAGGTGCTGTTTTTGTTTTGTTAGAAAAATCAAATTTACAAAACCTGACCTATTTTTTTAACTTTTTCGTGCAACAACGCCAAAGAAAACTCCAATCATTTTGCTTTAAAGAGCAGGTTATACGTCAATGCACTAAAAACAGCATTTGATGAGTTGCAACTCTTAAAGCAATTTCAGTTAAAACTGAAAGACAATCACCAGTCAGACTCAGTCCCTCTTTTGGGATAGCTTCTGACTGTACATATTTACTCTTTTTTTAGTAGAGCCTAGCTCTACATTTGATATTTTTGTCATGACCTTCCTTTTTTTTATTTTTGCTGCGAAAGGTCTGTTAGCTAATTAAAAAAGAAGCCCCAAAAATAAATATTTTTTGGGGCTTCTTTTTTCTAGCAAATAAAATAGCCTATTATTTCACTACTCTATTTATCCCACCACACTCGAATATCAAAATTATCGCCCCCCATTGCAGATATCGCCGCTTCAAGGTTAGCACCATTGGTATTTTTTTCTGAAAGCTCATAAAAGAATCTTCTTGGAACACCTGTTGCGTCATTTTGCAACTCTTTAGGAGGAGCGACTAATACAGGGAAGCCAATTCTTCTATATTCTGCCCAAGCTTGAGCTCCCTGCATATAAAAGGAAAGCCATTTTTGAGTTCCAATCAACTCCTGCCAATTAGCATCAGAGTAAGCCACATGAGCTTCAGATAAATAATTTTCTGCCACATCATTATCAATACCCCAAAACGCCATACTGTTTTTAATAGCATCGTTATAAAAACTTTCAGCATCACCTGACATCCAACCTAGTTCTACTGCTTCTGCTTTTATAAATAACATTTCAGAAACAGTAAATAATATACTAGGAAAAGTTGTTCCTCGCACCAAAGCCCCAGGATAAGAAATATCGTCTTGTAAAACTTCAGTTGATTCATCGTCAGTTAGTCCATAAGTCAATCCGGTTATCATACCTGTATTTAGTGCAGGATCAGCATATACTGCCAATCTTGGATCAACAAAATCAGGATCAACAGACATAGCATTTACAAGTACATCACTTACATACGTCCACTGTTGTACTTTAAATTCAATAAAAAGAGGATTAGCAAAGTCTTCCTCAACTTGAAAATTAACCAAAGCATTTTCATCATTACTTTCAATCACCCCATCAGCAATTGCTCTTGTCAATTCTGAAGCACCTTTTACTGGATCAACTTTAGACATTCTAAGTGCCATTCTTGCTCTCAATGAATTAGCAAATTTTTTCCACTTTGCCATATCTCCATTATACATTAAATCCCCTTCAACACCTGCTGCACTAATATCAATCATTGTGTTTGCTTCTTTCAATTCAGTCAAAAGATTCCCATATATACTTTCTTGACTATCATATTTAGGAAAAGAAATTTTAGGATTACCTACTTCAGAATAGGGTATATTACCCCATGCATCCGTAATATTGAGAAAAGCCCATGCTCTTAATATCCTAGCTACTGCAATTTGATTACCATTACTACCATAAGCAATAAAAGCACCCTTATGACCTCCACTATTCAACGCTATAATATTATTTAATTCGGGTAATCCATTTAAATACCAAGAACTCCAATCTCTGTTGATATCCCCATATCGGCTTCGCCCTGTAGTCTCTCGTTGAGACCAAAATTGAGTATATAACATACAAGTTTTATTATAGCCCAAGCCTGCATTAATCGAAATTAAATCTTGTATAGCTCCTGTCAACAAATTTGAAGTTGGAACATCAGAAGTTGCAACCGGATTTGTATTTAGTACTTCAAAATCTTCTGTACAGCTATTTAGCAATACAAAAGAAAGAAAAATTATTAATATCTTCTTCATCGTTTGTTTTTTTTTAAAATTCTAGTGACAAATTAAATCCAACAGACCTTGCTCCTGGAAGCTGACCATACTCTCTTCCCTGAAGATTTCCAGATGTATTTCCAGCTGATTCAGGGTCATAGCCATCAGGCGTATTTCGTTTGAGAATTGCTAAATTTCTTCCCACTAAGGAGATTCTTGCTCCAGAGAAAAAAGTTTTATTCAAAATACTACTTGGCAAGTCATAACCAATGGCAACTTCTCTAAGTTTAACAAAACTGGCATCAAAAACAGTATGATCACCAGGAGTTCTTCTCTTCAAACGAGAATAAGTCTTTGCATCTAAAACAATATTATTCTTTGTCCCATCTTCCCAAACGCCATCTAAAATAATACCATTTTCACGGATACCATTTTCAGCTGTTTCTATCATTGTTCCCGCATAAAGCGCTGTTTGATATCCTCGCAAGAAAATAACTCCTCCATTTTGAACATCAAATAAGAAAGATAAATTAAATGACTTATAATTGAATGAGTTATTGATACCTGCTGTCCAATTTGGAAGTACACTTCCTATAAAAGTAGCCTCCTCCGCAGGTAGCCATGATCCAGGAGTCGATGCATCATTATTTCTAACAATTCGATTCCCTTTTGTGTCAGTAGCAATCTTTGTTGCATAAATTGAACTAAAAGGCTCTCCTACTCTTGATTCTAAAAACACTCGACTCCCTCCACTTGAATAGAAAGTAGCATGTAGTATAGAATTAATACCGTTTGGTAAAGAAACAATTTCATTTGTATTCTTACCCCAGTTAAGTTTGACATCCCACTTGAAGTCTTTAGTCTTAACAGGAGTGACAGAAAGCCCCAATTCAACTCCTTTATTAGAAATTTCACCAGCATTCACCCACTTACTGCTATACCCTGTTGTAGGAGACACTGTGATTGGTAAAATCTGATTCTTTGAACTTGAAGAATAAAGAGTTACATCCAAGCCAATGCGATTCTTTAAAAATTTAAGCTCCAATCCAACTTCCTGTGATGTCGTAATCTCTGGTTTTAAGCTAGCATTATTCAAAGAAGAGGGTAATTTAAATACTGGATTCCCTCCCACTGATTGAGAAGCAGAATAAGTTTGTAAAATTCTATATGGGCCAGTATCTTTACCGACTTGCCCCCATCCCAATCTCAGTTTTCCGTAGCTAATAACATCCATAGTTAATAACTCTGAAAAGACTAAACTGGTAGAAAAAGATGGATAAAAATAGGAGTTATTATCTGCTGGCAACGTTGAAGACCAGTCGTTACGCCCCGTTGCATCAAGATATAAGAAATTCTTATACCCCAATGAAAGCATTCCATATAAACTCTGAATTTCTTTATTAGGTAAAGAAGTAGAGATGCTAGGAGGATCAATTGAATTAAATATAGTATGAATGCCAGGTACTTTAAGTCCCCCATTTGTTGCAGATTTAACTCTTCGAATATTTTCTTTTAGAATACTTCCTCCAAAATTAACATTTACGGACATATCAGATAGTGTCATTTTGTATGATGTCAAAAAGTCATAATTTTGTTGACGGTAATTAATATTATCATTAATATAATATGGTGTATATCGAGAGCCAACCGCCCGTACATTATTACGGTTATCAGTGTACCAATCCTGCCCACCTCTCACCATTAAGCTCAGCTTATCTGTAAAATCATAAGTTAATGAGATATTTCCAATCAACCTGTCTTTTCTATCAGTCTGTACATCTTTATAGGCTAACCAATAAGGGTTATTTGCTTTAACATTTATCTGATCAACCCCCCCTGTTCTCCACGTACGTTGGCTTCCATCTGGATTTTCATATTGTTTGAGCCTTTCGATATCTAACTGACGTTGTGTCCATATAACTAAATTATAAACCAAATTATCACTACTCCCACCTGTTGAAGGGCGTCCCTCTCCCTTACGGTTATAGTAATTCAAAGTGGTTGTTACAGAAAATTTCTTATGTTTAGTTCCTAAATTTAAACTCACAGTATTATTTTGCAATCTACTATTAGGTACAATGCCTTTTTGATTTCTGTTAGTCAAAGACAATCTATAGTTTATATTTTCAGCCCCTCCACTAATAGCAATATTAGCATTACGTGTTGTTCCTGTTTCAAAAAAATTTTTATAGTTATCAGGATGTGCGACCCATGGTCTCACTTCTCCTCCTTTTCCATTTCCATCCCACTGTCTTACCATTTGTCCATTTAATTTAGGTCCCCAACTTTCATCTGTTGTTACATCTTGTATTGGGATACCATCATCTCCAATAACAAATGTACCATTTCGTCCTCCTCCATAATCATTTTGTAAAGGAGGTAAATCCCAAACAGATTCTGTGGAATTAGCAAAATTCACTTCAATTTTTGAGGCACCAACTTTTCCACGTTTTGTAGTAATCAAAATTACCCCATTTGCACCTCTTGATCCGTATAAAGCTGCGCCACTTGCTCCTGTCAATAAAGAAACACTTTCAACATCTGAAGGATTAATATCCTGCGCTGCATTACCATAATCAACATTACCAGAACCATCATCTCTACTTCCATAAGCTTGACGAAAAGAACCATAGTTGCTATTATCAATTGGAATACCATCAACGACAAAAAGAGGTTGATTTTCCCCTAAAATAGAATTAGCACCTCTCAATAGTATTCGTGAAGAACCACCAATTCCTTGTGCCGCTTGAATTTGAATACCAGAAACCTTCCCTGAAAGATTATTAATGAAATTAGATTCATTTCCTTGAACTAAATCATCTCCACTCACTTCTGTAATTGCATAGCCCAATGCCTTCTTCTCTCGGGATACCCCCAGTGCAGTCACGACCACCTCATCCAATTCAGTTCCTTCTTTCAAACTGACATTAATGACTTTCTGATCGCCGACAGCCATTGTCTGTGTGACGTAACCGACGTAAGAAAAAACCAAAGTAGCCCCCTCGGGTACTTCGAGGGAATAATTACCGTTAAAATCGGAAACGGTTCCTGTTGCCGCTCCTTTGACGACAACACTTGCGCCAATTAAAGGCGTAGCGTCTGAAGCGGACGAGACCACTCCTGTAATTGTACGATTCTGGGAAAATGCCTCAAAAGACATTAAGCACAATCCCAACAATAGCGTCATTATCGCTTTGTATCTGTACTTCATAAAAATTATAATTTAGGTTAAAAAATTGGTTATGTAGTAACCATTTACGCTCTTCTTAAACGTTTGAATTATCAAAAACGTCCCGAAATTTAAGTCAAGGTATGACTTTTTTTTAATTCCACAGAACTCCTTTATTATAATTTTATAAAAAAGATTTTATCGGGTTAAAAAAAACGGGCTCACTCACCTAAAGATAAATGAGATAGAGCCGGGGAAGTTATTCGCAGGCAAAAGAAAAATTGACTAGAAATAGCCGCTACTTTTCCACTGGTAAATTTTCAGACTCCCAAGCGGACAATCCCCCTTTTAGTCCAATCAATTTAAAAATACTTGCCGTGCGGAAGGCATCCATTACTTTGTCTTTACGGTGGTCTCTACGGGAGTAGATCAAATAAGTTTTCGACTTGTCCAATGTCGCAATTTCATCGTATAATTTAGGGTTAAAAAAGTCCATATTCTTCGCCCCCTTAATATGTCCCTCCTTAAATTCTTTTTCTGAATTAGCATCAATTAGAATCATATCTTTTTGACGGATATAAGTACTAAACGCTCTGGGTGGGACCGATTTAAATATTATTTCCGGGATTTTATCTATAGAATTATTTTGTTGAGTGGATATTCCATCGCACCCGGTTATCAAAAATAGTAAGGTCGAAAAAAAAATAATTGTTTTTGTCATGATTTTTATTTTTCTGTACTGTTGGATTTTGTATTGAATCACTTATAACGTAACAATGCCACAATGTATTAAAACATTGCAGCATTGTCCTATTTTTTTTTACAAAAAGTAATCTCCTGCTTATTTTACCAATTTCATTCCAGCTCCACCCCACGACTTAACGCCTCCATTGAGGTTATAAATTCGGGGAATCCCGGCAGCCTTCATTTTGCCCATAGCCTTGCCGCTTCTATTCCCAGACCGGCAATACAATAAATAAGTTTTTGATTTGTCTAATTTTTGAATCTCACTTTCAAAAGAAGCATCAAAGAGGTTCATATTCTTTGCTCCTTCAATGTGACCAGATGCAAACTCATCCGGTGTACGTACATCAATTAATACCGTACCTTTTTTTCCAACCATCTCGTTAAAGGCCTTTACATCTACATTTTTGTAAAAACTTCCTCCCTGTTCTACTGATTTTGCAGATTGTGAATTGCAGGCACTTGAAAAGAACATCAATCCAAAAATCGGCAATAAAATATAAGATTTAATCATTGTTTAGTATTTTTTTATTTTAGAATGGCGCAAAGGTATGGAAAAAGCATTTTCGTTGTCTGTGACTTTTGACACAAAAAAAAATCCAAATTTCAGATTTAATACCCGAAAAACAGGATAAAAATCTAAAATTTGGGTTTTGTAACTTGTGGCTTAACACCTCCCACTTCTTTATGTGCCCAAATAATTCTTTAATAATTTACTCCGATTGGCGCCACGTAATTTGTTGATCGCTTTGTCTTTTATTTGACGGACACGCTCGCGTGTCAACCCAAAGCGCTCTCCGATATCCTCTAAAGACATAGGGTGTTCGATACCGATACCGAAGTATAATTTAATCACATCTTTCTGGCGATCAGTCAAAGTCGATAAAGAGCGATCTATTTCCCGGCGCAACGACTCCAAATACTCTAACTCCTGGTCGGTCTTTGGCGTTGCACTATTTTCCAAAACATCCAATAATGAATTATCCTCTCCATCTACAAAGGGGGCATCCATAGATACATGACGAGCGGCTACGGACAGGGTCATTTCCACCTCCTGCGAAGGAATTTCCAACATTTTCGCCAATTCATCCGGAGAGGGCTCTCTTTCAAACTCCTGCTCCAATTCAGAGAATGCCCGATTTATTTTATTCAAAGAGCCGACCTTATTGAGTGGCAATCTAACAATTCTGGATTGCTCGGCCAATGCCTGAAGGATGGACTGTCGAATCCACCAAACGGCATAAGAGATAAACTTAAAACCCCTTGTTTCGTCAAACCTTTGTGCCGCCTTAATCAGCCCCAAATTTCCTTCATTGATTAAATCACTAAGGGAAAGACCCTGATTTTGATATTGCTTAGAAACGGAAACGACAAATCTCAAATTGGATTTCGTCAATTTCTCCAAGGCAGATTGATCCCCCTGTTTGATTCGTTTTGCTAAATCCACCTCCTCCTCCGGAGTTAATAAATCTACTTTTCCTATTTCCTGTAAATATTTCTCAAGAGACTGGCTCTCTCTATTCGTAATAGACTTAGTAATCTTCAGTTGTCTCATAAAAGATTTCTACTTTTTTGTAATAATGTGAGTGAAAAAGAATGACAATCGAGGGAAAGAATAAACGGTAAAGTCGTCAAAATTCAAAGAAAATGAATTGTTTTTCTGAAATGTGTCCTGCATTTGCAATAGCCTCGATTAGTAATTTTTTTTATTTTAGTTCTGCAAATTTACTGGAATTATGGCAGCTTGTCAAGGGTTAAGC
Organism: uncultured Saprospiraceae bacterium; assembly: GCA_964571475.1. GTDB lineage: Bacteria > Bacteroidota > Bacteroidia > Chitinophagales > Saprospiraceae > JALVDO01. Next base: position 8,991 of record CAZNCI010000089.1, read on the forward strand.
CAAAGTTTCCCCCTGTTATCTCTCAATTACTTCTTTTTAAACACCCCCTTTTATTACTTTTTTGAATCATCCAGGTATTCTTTGGTAAAAAAAATACGTATTCCCCCCATCTCCTTTCTCACAAATTTTAATTTTCGGGGTCACCTTTCCTTCTCTCCTTCCCACTACACTTTAAAATCCGGAGTTTGCGAATAAAAATACTAACAACCTCAGGAAATTATTAACCAAAATATATTTAATCATGTTATCAAAAAAATTAATTCTTTCATTCGGTGCAGTTATTATCGCTCTTCTATTTTCGGCTTGTCACTGTACCGACCCCGGCATGGTTGCCCCCAATGAAGCAGATGAATCTTTTCCTATTGGTTCCTGGGTCGTAACCTCTGCTTCTTCCGACGAAAATGGAAACCTCATTAGTTCGCTAACCACCTATTCCGAGGAAATAAATAACATTTCCGTTAATATAAATAATAAGATCACCGTTAGCTTGATGGCGCGAGATGAGCAGTCCGGTATCAAACACCTCGAAATGCAGGGTGGATTTGGTTACACCTGTAGCGATCTATCTGGAACAGCAAGTAATGTATTTGATGGGATAATCCCTCTAACATCCAAAGATTTAGCGCTAGAATCCGGCTGTGCAAAAACGGAAGCATACCTCGACGCTGTTGAGTTAATCTCTGAAACATGCGAACTTCCATTTGTATTAACAGAAGGAGGATATAGCTTTACCGGTATTGTACACAACCACGCCGGTCTGGAAATTCTAACCCGCTTAAATATTAATCTCGCTCCTTAAAATTTAGTTTCCACTCATCATCTTGTTTCATACAGGGTGATGGGTGTCTTTTAACGCTGCTTACCACCCCGTTTAGCATAGAGCTTGATTTCTGATTTTAAAAAAAATAAAGAAACGATGATATCATTTACACAGTGGATTCATCATTATTTGTACTTTTGTAAAAAAACCGGGATCATGTTCAAACTAGCCAATACTTTATTTTTATTAATGCTTACTTTCCCGCTCTTGGCACAAGGTACAGATTTCTTTGAGGGAACATGGGAAGAAGCCATTGTAAAAGCCAGGAAAGAAAATAAAATTTTATTCGTTGATGCCCATACCTCTTGGTGTAGCCCGTGCCGACGATTAAAGAGGGATGTTTTTCCGTTAAAAGAAGTAGGCGATTATTTACGCAGGGATTTTATTCCATTAGCCATGGACTTAGAGACGCCACGGGGCTTATTATTTAGTCTTTATTATAAAGTAAAGGGCTATCCTTCATTTTTATTTATTGACTCCAACGGCAGAGTGATCCACCGCACCCTGGGCTACAGAAATCCCGACCAACTAATGAAAGATGGAAACCGGGCGCTCGAAAAACGAAAGGGAGACCCCGGTGCTTTAAAAACAAACTGGGCACAGCGAAAACAAAATATCTATTTCATAAAAGAATACATCGACGTATTTAGGGTGTCCGGTCAGCCAATCGCCCCGATTGTTTTTGATTATTTGGCTGAAGCCAAGTTATCAGAAAAAGAAAAACTAACCTTTATCTTTGAAGAACTGGATGGCGTCAGCAGTCCTCTAATGGATGAATTGCTCAAAGAAAATCATTTATCCACGCTGGATGACACACTGGGTGGTGCGATAATTGAAGAAAAAATAATCGAGCTATGGATGCAGGAAATGGATGCAACTATTAAAAATGGTTCGAGAAAAAAAGCCAAAACACTCCAAAAGCGAAGCACCACCATTCCCTATGTCACTCAAACGCATTTTGACACCTACAAAAAGTATTTGACTGCGGTCAAAAAAGAGAAATTTGACAAAGTTGTTAGCGCCGCCAGCTCTTTTTTTAACCTATTGCCCAGTGACAACCTAAAAAGAAAATTCCTCCTTCAACTCTTCAATAAACAAATTAAAAAACATAGTTTAAATCCCACTGTTTTGGCCCTGGCCAAACAATTGCACGAGCAGTCCGACACACTAGAAAATGCCGTACTATTGGTAGAATTCCTCATCCTAAACGGTCAATATCAAGCCGCACAGCCACTTATGAACCAAACGATGGAAGCGGCTATGGAGCGAGACGATTACAAAACACTAATAGAGTTAACACGCTATGATAAATACCTGAGAAAAAAATTAACAGAAAAGCAATAATCCCAAAAACACTACTGCTTCTTTAGTGTTAAAAAGGTAACTACTTAAAAAGAAAGGAATCAGTCGAACAATCAATTCCGGGTAAATTTTTCAAACCAATTTAAATATTAAATAATGAACACGAAAAATTTAGGATTTGATTCAAAATTAATACACGCAGGAGACTTTGAAGATCAATTTGGCAGTGCTGTCACACCTATTTATCAAACCTCTACTTTTGCATTCAAAAACGCTCAACACGGAGCAGATTTATTTGCAGGCAAAGAAAGAGGTTTTATCTATACCCGTATTGGCAATCCCACTACCAATGCTCTAGAAGACAAACTGGCCGTCCTTGAGAATGGCTACCGGGGCATTGCTCTCTCCTCCGGAATGGCAGCGGTGACCACCGTTTATATGGCATTATTATCCCAAGGAGATCATATCATCAGCACCAATGCGGTCTATGGACCAAGCCGAGGCGTGATGGAGTCTCATTTTGCTAAATTCGGCGTCGAATCCTCCTATATTGACACTTCAAATTTGGATGAAATTGAAAAGGCTATTCGCCCAAACACCCAATTGCTCTATTTAGAGACGCCCGCTAATCCAACCGTACAGTTGACAGACATCAAGCGGGCATCTGAAATTGCACACAAACACAATATCCTCGTATGTGTGGACAATACCTTTTGTAGTCCTTATCTCCAGAAACCATTGGATTTGGGAGCAGATATTGTACTACACTCCCTCACCAAATTCATCAATGGCCATGCCGATATCGTCGGTGGAGCGATTATTGCAAAAGATAAATCGCTCTACAAAAATCTTCGTAAGACAATGGCGTATATGGGTGGAAACATGGATCCTCATCAGGCTTATCTAGTCATCAGGGGCGTAAAAACCCTTTCCATTCGCATCGACAAAGCACAGGAAAGCGCTATGAAAATTGCCGAATTCCTAGAAGCACACCCTAAAGTTGACTGGGTCAAATATCCGGGCTTAAAATCCTTCGCTCAACACCAATTAGCCAGGGAGCAAATGACCGGCTTCGGAACGATGTTGAGCTTTGAATTAAAAGGAGGTTTAAAAGCAGGTAAGGTATTAATGGATAATGTAAAATTGGCAACACTCGCCGTTTCATTAGGAGGGGTAGAAACACTCATTCAACACCC
>CAZNCI010000090.1:0-12282 GCA_964571475.1 uncultured Saprospiraceae bacterium
GCGCACAAAACAACTTCCCCTGTTCTGGAACACTTATTTCTACGCAAGCCCTTAGCATTACATTTAGTACATCACCAAAAAAAGAGCCTACTCAAAATAAGCAGGCTCTTTTTATAATCAAAATCTTAGTTAAAAGATAATCATTTTTATTTAGAGCATGTTTGGAGTGCCTTCGTATTGAAAATCAGCAGTTTAAGGTTTTGGCTATATTTTCTCGACGCCAGGTTCTTAAAATGTTGGTTTTCAAAGAAGTAAGCTCCAAACAAGCTCTTAGGAAGTTATTCAGCTCCTCCTTCGTCAACCACCACATCGTCTTCAAAGTCAGCTCCTTCGGCTTCCATCATTGCAGCCTGTGCTTTTCTGGCTTCGTAAGCTGTTTGAGCCTCCATAGAGGTGACAAAGTAATTTGAAAACTCCTTCATTCCTGTTCCTGCAGGTATCTTCTTACCTACAATTACATTCTCCTTCAAACCGAGTAAATCATCCTGCTTGGCTCCAATGGCTGCTGTACTCAACACCTTGGTTGTCTCCTGGAAAGATGCCGCAGAAATCCAACTACGCGTTCCGACAGATGACTTAGTAATACCAAGTAGTAAAGGTCTTGAAGTAGCTGGCACAGCCGCTCTGAACTTAACGACCTTACGATCATTACGCTTCAGGAATGAATTTTCTTCCCTCAATTGTCTCAAGGTAACAATCTGACCTTCTTTCAGGCGGTTAGAACCACCTTTATCGGTAATTACCTTTTTATCATAAATCCAGTCATTGCTCTCTAGGAAATCGTACTTCTCAACAGGCTCTCCAACTAAAAATGCAGTATCACCCGAATCCACAATTTCCACTCTACCCATCATTTGGCGTACAATCACTTCAATGTGTTTGTTGTTAATGGTAATACCCTGAGAACGATATACGTCCTGAACACCATTCACCAAATATGCCTGAACGGCAAAAGGACCTTTAATATTTAGAATATTTCTAGGAGCGATGGCACCATCTGACAATGAAGTTCCGGCACGAACAAAATCACCTTCCTGCACCAATAAGTGCTTAGACAGGCTCACTAAGTATTTACGTTTCTGCCCTTCTTTAGATGTAATGATAATCTCTCGATTACCACGCTTAATTTTCGGTCCGAAAGAAACGACACCATCAATCTCAGATACAACAGCCGGATTTGAAGGATTCCTCGCTTCGAACAACTCGGTTACCCTCGGAAGACCACCGGTAATATCGGCAATTTTTCCTGACCCACGTGGGATTTTAGCAATGCTATCACCAGCAGTAAGCGTATCCCCGTCCGAGACGGAAAGGTGGGCGCCCACGGGCAAGGTATAATTTCGCAATTCTTCCCCATCCTTAGAAATAATTCTAACGATTGGAATAACACGTTTGTTTTTAGTTTCAATAATCACTACCTGCTGACGGCCAGTTTGTGCATCCTTCTCCGTACGGCAAGTCACCCCTTCGGTAATACCATCAAAAGTGACAATACCTTTGTATTCCGTAACGATGGATGCATTAAATGGATCCCATTCACATATCTCATCTCCTACTTTGATTTCTTCCCCATCTTTAACATACAGGATAGATCCGTAAGGGATATGGTGAACCGCCAATAAACGGTCAGTACCTTTCTCTTCTACTTTCACCTCACCGGTACGAGACAACACAATGTGTATGGTTTTCCCTTTTTCTTCTTTCTCCACGGTTGAAATACTATCAAAGATAACCTTTCCATCTACCTTAGACACAATATTAGACTCCGTCTTAGAAAGAGAGGCCACACCACCAATGTGGAATGTTCTCAAGGTCAACTGCGTACCGGGCTCACCAATTGACTGAGCGGCGATAATACCCACTGCATCTCCAATTTCAGAAATTCGACCGGTAGCAAGATTCTTTCCGTAACACTTAGAACAAACCCCTCTTTTTACTCCACAAGTCAGAACCGAACGAATGGTCACCATTTCAATACCAACTTCTTCGATATATTTAGAAGTTTTGATGTCAATAATCTCATTTTCAGCAACAATAACCTCTCCCGTTTCAGGATGGACTATATCATATAGGGTATATCGACCCATAATTCTATCGGCCAATTTTTCAATCACCTTATCGTTCTCTACCAAGGCGGTCGTCTCCATACCTCGAAGGGTATTACAATCGTCCTCCATCACTACGACGTCCTGAGCAACATCTACCAAACGTCTAGTCAAATAACCAGCATCGGCTGTTTTCAAAGCGGTATCGGCCAAACCTTTTCGGGCACCGTGAGTAGAGATAAAATACTCTAATACGGAAAGTCCATCGACAAAATTAGCCAAGATGGGATTTTCGACAACAGCCCCCCCTTCAGCACCAGACTTTTTGGGTTTCGCCATCAATCCCCTCAATCCACAAAGCTGCTTAATTTGCTGCTTAGATCCACGCGCGCCGGAGTCAAGCATCATATATACAGAGTTGAACCCCTGCTTATGGCTGGCCAACTCATCCATCAAATTATTGGTAATCGAAGCATCGACATCTGTCCATTTATTGATAATTTGGTTGTAACGCTCTGTATTGGTAATGAAACCCATATTATAGTTTTCCCAAATTTCATCGACATCATTTTGGGCGGTTTCCAGCATTTTAGCCTTTTTGGTCGGAGTGATTAAGTCTCCTAAGTTAAAAGACAAACCACCTTTGAAGGCCCAATAGAATCCCAAATTCTTAATGGCATCCAAGAATTCTGCTGTTACTGCAAAATTCGTTCTATCCAAAATATCAGAGATTACCTTTTTCAGGTTTCCTTTGGTCAATAATTCATTAACATAAGGAATACCTTCAGGCACGTGTTGATTGAACATCACTCGCCCCATGGTCGTATCAATTAGTTTTCGGACCAATTCGCCTTCCTCATTTTCGACCATACCAAATACCTTAATACTTGCGTGCAGGTCTAAACGGCCTTCATTGAAAGCAATAACAACTTCCTCGGCAGAATAAAAACGACTTCCTTCTCCTTTTACAATCTCGTCTTTGGTTGAAAATTTCTCCTTAGTAATATAGTACAAACCAAGTACCATATCCTGTGAAGGCAAGGTAATAGGTGTGCCATTTTGAGGATTCAACATATTATGTGCGGAAAGCATCAATACCTGAGCCTCAAGGATAGCGGCCTGCGATAAAGGTACGTGAACGGCCATCTGGTCACCGTCAAAATCGGCGTTGAAGGCACCACAAACCAATGGGTGTAACTGAATGGCCTTTCCTTCGATCAATTTAGGCTGGAATGCCTGAATCGAAAGTCGGTGAAGCGTAGGAGCCCGGTTTAACATAACCGGATGCCCCTTCATTATATTTTCTAAGATTTCCCAAATAACGGGATCTTTTCTATCGACTAATTTTTTGGCAGACTTGACCGTTTTAACGATACCACGCTCCTGCAATTTTCTAATCACAAAAGGCTTGAACAGCTCCGCCGCCATTCCCTTGGGAATACCGCACTCGTGCAATTTCAAAGTTGGACCTACCACAATAACGGAACGCCCTGAATAATCAACACGTTTACCCAATAGGTTTTGACGGAATCGACCTTGTTTACCTTTAAGAATATCACTCAAAGATTTCAAAGAACGTCCACCTTCTGCTTTTACCGCATTCGATTTACGAGAGTTATCAAATAAAGAGTCAACTGCTTCCTGAAGCATTCGTTTCTCATTACGCAAGATTACTTCCGGTGCTTTGATCTCTAATAAACGCTTCAAACGGTTATTTCGGATAATCACCCTTCTGTAAAGGTCATTCAAGTCCGAACTGGCAAAACGTCCACCATCTAATAGTACCAATGGTCTCAAATCCGGTGGAACAACGGGTAAATACTGAATAATCGTCCATTCAGGTCGATTTTCGACACGTTTTTGAGCATCTCTAAAAGCCTCAACCACTCTCAAGCGCTTCAAGGCTTCAGATGTACGTTGTTGGGATGTTTCGGTATTGGCCTGATGCCTCAAGCTAAAGGACAACTCATCTAAATCTAATCCAGTCAATAAATCACGAACAGCCTCCGCCCCCATTTTAGCAATAAACTTATTAGGGTCAGAGTCATCCAATTGTTGATTATCAGCTGGCAACAAATCGAGTATATCCAGGTATTCTTCCTCCGTCAATAAATCCAATCGTTCAATACCATCGTCGGCCTTGATTCCCGGTTGAATAACGGCATATCGCTCGTAATAGATAATCGTCTCTAATTTCTTAGAAGATAAACCCAAAAGATAAGCAATCTTATTAGGAAGCGATTTAAAAAACCAAATATGGACGACAGGCACCACTAATTTAATATGTCCCATTCGATTACGTCGCACCTTCTTCTCGGTCACCTCAACTCCACATCGGTCACAAACGATACCCTTATATCGGATACGCTTATATTTACCACAATAACATTCGTAATCCTTAACAGGACCGAATACACGTTCGCAGAATAAACCGTCTCTCTCCGGTTTATAGGAACGATAATTGATGGTTTCTGGTTTTAGCACCTCTCCATACGATCTCTCCAAAATATCATCCGGAGAGGAAAGGCTAATTGTTATTGACTCAAACTTTTGTGTTTGAATACTATCATTCTTTTTAAAAGACATATAAGAATTTTTATCCTTAATTATGGAAGATGCAATAAAACATTCCAACCTCCATTATTAGAAAAAGAAATAAATCAATCTCAAAATAAAACTGCCCAAAAAGAAGAACAGTTTTATTCTGATTATTTACTAGTCAAACTTTACATCTAAAGCAAGACCTCTTAATTCATGTAATAATACATTGAAGGATTCCGGTATATTTGGTTCCGGCAAATTATCCCCCTTCACGATTGCCTCGTAAGCTTTTGCCCGACCATTGATATCATCCGACTTGATGGTCAATAGCTCGCGTAAGATATTGGCTGCACCAAATGCCTCCAATGCCCACACTTCCATCTCACCAAGACGCTGACCACCAAACTGTGCTTTACCACCTAAAGGCTGCTGTGTAATTAATGAGTACGGACCGATTGATCTTGCGTGCATTTTATCATCCACCATGTGGGATAATTTCAACATATAAATCACACCAACCGTTGCCTGTTGGTGGAAACGATCTCCCGTTTCTCCATCATACAGATAAGCCTGACCTAAACTTGGCAATTCCGCCTTTTGGATGTAGGTTTCAATTTCCTCCTGACTGGCTCCATCGAAGATTGGTGTTGCAAACTTCATTCCAAGTTTTTCACCTGCCCATCCTAGTACGGTCTCAAATATCTGCCCCAGATTCATCCTTGAAGGTACACCTAACGGATTCAATACGATATCCACCGGAGTTCCATCGGGTAAGAAAGGCATATCCTCCACTCTTACGATTCTGGAAACGATTCCCTTATTACCGTGACGACCGGCTAATTTATCTCCTACTTTAAGCTTACGCTTCTTAGCCATATAAACCTTGGCTAATTTAAGGATACCTGCCGGTAATTCGTCTCCAATACTCACATTGAAGTGCTCTCGCTTATATCGCCCAATTTCTTCATTATACTTAATATTATAGTTATGAAGCAATTTAACAATCATCTTATTCAGCTTCGCATCGGAAGTCCAACCTGAATAATCGACGGTATTATAGTCAATTTCCCGTAATAATGCCTGCGTAAATGTAGTACCGGCCGGAACAAACTCTTCAGAGTAAACACTCTTTATTCCTTCCGTCTTCATACCATTTAACAGGTGCATCAACTTATCAATAAGAATGGTCTTCAATTCATTGGCAGCAATTTTGTGTTCGTCTTCTAATTTAGTCAAAACACTCTTTTCTGCTTCTTTTTGCGACTTATCTTTTTTAGCTCTGGCAAATAAACGTTTATTGATAATGACCCCTTTAGTGGAGGGAGAAGCTTTCAAGGAAGCATCTTTAACATCCCCTGCTTTATCTCCAAAAATGGCTCTCAACAATTTCTCTTCAGGAGTAGGATCTGACTCCCCTTTTGGGGTAATTTTACCAATAATAATATCTCCTTCCTTTACCCAAGAGCCAATTCGGATAATACCATTCTCATCTAAATCTTTGGTTGCTTCCTCACTTACGTTTGGAATATCATTGGTCAACTCTTCTTCTCCTAATTTGGTATCACGAACATCCAACTCAAAGTGTTGAATATGAAGAGAAGTAAAGACATCCTCCCGGACAACCCTTTCTGACAATACAATGGCATCCTCAAAATTATAACCTTTCCAGGGCATAAATGCTACTTTCAGGTTTTGACCCAGGGCCAACTCTCCTTTATCGGTTGCATATCCATCACAAAGCACCATACCGGCGTGTACTCTATCCCCCTTTCTAACAATTGGTTTAAGGTTGATACAAGTACCCTGGTTGGTACGAAGGAATTTAGTCAATTCATATTTTTTACGATCATCTTCAAAAGAAACCAGCTGGTCTTCCTCTGTTCTGTCGTATCTAATGATTATTTCATTGGCATCTACATATTCGACGACACCATCGCCCTCTGCGTTGATCACCATTCGTGAATCCCTAGCCACTTTTCCTTCCAGACCAGTTCCAACAATTGGCGAATTAGGTCGAATCAAAGGCACGGCCTGACGCTGCATATTCGATCCCATCAAAGCACGGTTGGCGTCATCATTTTCAAGGAAAGGAATCATCGAGGCTGAAACCCCGACAATTTGGTTAGGAGCGACATCCATATACTCTACCTCAGTTGGTGTTAATACGGGAAATTCTCCGTGTTCTCTACACTTAATTCTATCAGAGAGGAATGCACCCTCGGTATCAATAGTCGAATTAGCCTGTGCAATGATGGCGTAATCCTCTCCTTCAGCTGACAAATATTGTGCTTCATTTTTCACATCGACCTTTCCGTCAGTTACCTTTCGGTAAGGTGTCTCCAGGAACCCCATTTTATTCACCTTGGCGTGTACACACAAGGTAGAAATCAGACCAATATTGGGACCTTCCGGAGTCTCAATCGTACAAAGTCGTCCGTAGTGCGAGTAGTGAACGTCACGCACCTCAAAGCCAGCCCGCTCTCTGGACAAACCACCAGGTCCTAAGGCAGAAATTCTTCTTTTGTGGGTAATTTCCGATAAAGGATTGGTTTGATCGAGGAATTGAGACAACTGACTTGTCCCAAAAAATGAGTTAATAACAGAAGACAGCGTCCTGGCATTGATTAAGTCAATAGGCGTAAACACCTCGTTATCCCGAACGTTCATTCGCTCACGAATAGTTCTAGCCATTCTGGCAAGTCCTACGCCGAATTGTCCGTAAAGCTGCTCCCCAACTGTTCGAATACGTCTGTTACTCAAGTGATCGATATCGTCGATTTCAGCCTTTTGATTAATTAGTCTAACCAGATACTGTACAATCGAGATGATATCTTCTTTGGTTAAAACCAAAGTTTCTTTCGAAGTTTCTCCCTCAAGTTTTCTGTTAATTTTATATCGTCCAACTTCCCCTAAATTATAACGTTTATCGGAGAAGAATAATTTATCAATAATACCTCTGGCAGTCTCTTCATCCGGTGGATCAGTACCTCTCAATTGCTTATAGATGTAAGCAACAGCTTCCATTTCTGAACTGGAAGGATCTTTCTGAAGGGTATTAAAAATAACAGAATAGTCTATTTCAATATCTTCTTTTTGAAGGATGATTGTTTCACAATCTGCATCAAGGAGTAATTCGATATTACTTTCGTCGAGAACAATATCCCGCTCAAGGATAATATCATTTCGCGTGATGGTCGTTACCTCGCCGGTATCTTCATCCACAAAATCTTCATTCCAACTACGAAGGACTCTGGCTGCTAATTTACGACCGATAGCGTTTTTCAAATTTTCCTCCGTCACTTCGATCTCATCAGCGAGGTCGAAAATATCAAGAATTGATTTATCTGTATCAAATCCAATAGCACGGAGCAAGGTTGTAATTGGAAATTTTTTCTTCCTGTCAATATAAGCATACATGACAGTATTAATATCAGTGGCAAATTCCATCCAGGCCCCTTTAAAAGGAATGATTCTGGCGGAATATATTTTTGTTCCGTTAGGGTGAAAACTTTGTCCAAAGAATACGCCCGGAGAACGGTGCAATTGAGAAACGATTACCCGCTCAGCACCATTAATAACAAAAGTTCCCTTTGGCGTCATATAAGGAATATTCCCTAGGAAAACATCCTGAACGATTGTTTGAAAATCGACGTGATCCTCATCATTACAAGATAGTTTCAATTTAGCTTTTAAGGGAACACTATAAGTTAATCCCCTCTGCACACACTCGGAAATGGAGTAACGTGGAGGTTCAATAAAATAATCTAAAAATTCGAGAACGAAAATGTTTCTCGCATCAGTAATCGGAAAATTTTCTTGGAAAACTCTAAACAATCCTTCATCAGTACGATTTTCAGGAGTTGTTTCCAGTTGAAAAAACTCATGAAAAGATTTCAGTTGGATTTCCAAAAAATCCGGGTATTGAGAGGAAAGCTTGATTTTGCCAAAGCTTATTCGCTTGCTTTCTGCGCTTTGTACGTTGCCGTTTGATGCCATTTGCAAAATTTAATTTAGGAAAGATGAAAAATCACCTAACCTTACTACAAAAATTAAAAGGCAATGATAGGATAGAATAAAAAGATATTTTATCAATCACCTATTTTTATATATGTCGGAAAAATCATTACCAAAAATCCCAACATTTTGTTTCATGAATACCTAAATCCACGAAAACACGCCCGACCTTCATTAAGATCAGCCAAAACCTGTTATACGACAATAGGCTTAGCGAAGAATGCATTCATTCGCTAAGCCTTTATGCCGAAACCGAAAGATAAGATCCTCCGGTTAATTGAAATATTACTTAAGTTCTACTGAACCTCCGGCTGCTTCAATAGCCTCCTTGATTTTTTCAGCTTCTTCCTTAGGAAGGGCTTCTTTAATAGTACTAGGAGCACCGTCCACTAAGTCTTTAGCATCTTTCAATCCTAAACCAAGAAGATTTTTCACTTCTTTAACTACTTTAAGTTTAGCCTGACCAGCTGAAGTCAATACAACATCGAAATCAGTTTTCTCTGCTGCTGCTTCACCACCGCCAGCTGCTGCTGGTCCTGCAACTGCCACTGCAGCTGCTGCTGGCTCAATGCCGTACTCGTCTTTTAATATGTCAGCCAATTCACTTACTTCTTTAACAGTAAGGTTTACTAATTGCTCTGCAAAATCTTTTAGATCTGCCATGATTTTTTTATTTTTTAAGTTTTTTTACGATAAAATATCGTGCGAAAAGCTTGGAAGCCTGTTAATAATTAATTTAAATATAAAATGGATACTTATTCTCCTCTTTCTTCTAAAGATTTCAATAAGCCCATGATGGTGTTTCCACCAGATTGCAAAGAACCCAAGACATTCTTGACAGGGGATTGTAATAAACCAATCACATCGCCAATCAAATCTTCTTTAGATTTCAATGCAGCCAATACTGCCACCTGATCATCTCCCATGAAAATGTCAGAATCAATATAAGCAGCTTTAAGCATTGGATATTCACCATCCTTTCCTCTGAAGTCTTTCAATAAATGAGCTGGTACATTTGCCGTCTCTGTAAAAAGAATAGCAGTAGGACCTTTAAGGGCTTCAAATAATGGTGTATAATTCTTTGCTTCAGCAAATGTTTCAAGTGCTTTTACAGCGAGGGTGTTTTTAACCACCTTCATTTCAACACCTTTGTCGAAACACATTCTTCTGAAGTTATTTATTTCTTCTACTGTTAAAGTTGAGGCATCAGTAATATAAAAAAACGATGAATTTTCAAATTTGTCCTTCAACACTTCAACAGATGCAATTTTTTCTGCTCTAGTCATTTTTTTCGAATTTTAAATACTGAATTAAATAGATTTCGGATCTATCTTGATGCCTGGGCTCATCGTACTTGCAACCGTAATTGATTGCATGTAAATCCCCTTAGCAGAAGAAGGTTTCATCTTTGTTAAAGTACCCAATAACTCCTTGGCATTTCCAACCAAATTAGCAGGTGGGAATGATACTCGTCCTACCGGGGAGTGGATGATTCCAAATTTATCAACCCGGAATGAAATCTTACCTCCTTTAACATCCTTAACAGCTGCTGCTACATCCATGGTAACAGTACCGGTTTTTGGGTTCGGCATCAAGCCTCTTGGACCTAAGATACGACCAATTCGACCAACTTTTGCCATCACCTGTGGCATCGCAACTACTACATCTATATCTGTCCAACCACCCTGAATCTTAGTAATAAATTCATCCAATCCTGCAAAATCAGCTCCAGCTTCTAAAGCTTCAGCTTCTTTATCAGGAGTACAGAGCACTAAAACCTTTTTTGTTTTTCCTGTTCCGTGTGGTAACACTACTGTACCACGAATACCCTGATCCTGCTTTCTGGGATCGACGCCTAATTTGACGTGAACATCGACAGATGCATCAAATTTAGTGGTATTTACCTTTTTGATTAAAGCCATTGCCTCATCAATTGAATACAGTTTTTCTGACTCAACCAATGCATTAGCAGCAGCCCGTTTTTTTCCAATCTTTGCCATAATGAAAAATTTTGAGGTACAAACGCTTTTTACCATTTGCAAAAAGCTCCCTACATTAATGATTTTTAATTTTCTTCTTTTGCAAAAGGATTATTTTTAATAATAATGCCCATGCTTCTAGCAGTACCTGCGATCATGTTCATTGCGCTTTCAATTTTAAACGCATTCAAATCCTTCATTTTACTTTCTGCAATCGGTCTCAAATCCTCCCACTCCAAAGTCGCAACTTTATCGCGATTGGAAACAGCAGAACCCTTCTTCAACTTAGCTGCGGCCAATAACTGAACTGCTGCCGGTGTTGTTTTGATTACAAAATCAAAAGATTTATCTTTATAAACAGTAATAACAACAGGTAATACCTGCCCTTGTTTATCTTGCGTTTGCGCATTAAAACGCTTGCAAAATTCCATGATATTCACTCCCTTGGCACCCAAGGCAGGCCCTACCGGTGGAGATGGATTTGCTTGACCACCTTTCACCTGAACTTTGACATAAGTATCTATCTCTTTAGCCATTTTATTTGCGTTTTAACTGACTTTAGGGAAGCATTCCAAAAAAAAATTGGAAACTAAAACCCGTTATAATTATTAGTAAGCCAAATGAACATTCATTTGGCAATATTTATGATTGTTTTTCAACTTGCAAAAAGTTAAGTTCAACTTCGGTACCACGACCAAATATTTTAACAATAACTTTAAGCTTTTTCTTTTCTTCGTTTATTTCCTGGATCTCTCCAACAAACTCGTTAAATGGTCCGTCAATAATCTTAATAGACTCGCCTATAATAAATGGTTCAACCATCGATTCGGCAGAGCCTGCTGAATCATCCACTTTTCCTAAAAGTTTATTGGCTTCAGAATCCCGCATTGCAATGGGATTGTTCTTCCCCAAAAAGTGTATCACATTGGGTGTTCCTGAAATTGACTGAATCATCTCCCCTGTAAATAAGCCCGGGACCGCTTCCACCAAAATATAACCAGGAAGGATATTTCTTTCCATGATTACTTTTTTCCCGTTTCTGATCTTATAGACCTTTTCCGTCGGCAGGAAGATTTGTCGGACAACATCTCCCCATCCCGAACGCGAAATTTCCAAATCAATCCGCTCTTTAATTTTTCGTTCTTTCCCACTAATGACTCTAAGTGAGTACCATTTCGTCTCCGGCTTTTTAACTTCCGGCTCCTCTACGATTGCTGCTACCGCTTCCTCTTCTCCTTCTGCTTCATTAGTCTCTTCTTCCACAACTGCAGCTGTATCAACTACGTCCCCAGTATCAACAGTTTCATCCACATTAGCAGATGACTCATCTTCTGAGATATTTTGTAATTCGTCTTCAGTCATTAGATTAGCTACTTAATTAGATTGAAAAACCAGTATAAGCCGGTTCAAAAAAAGGAAAATACTAAGAGAAAAATGTTCCGTAAAGGATACCAGTAACAATATTGGAAGCCCCGTCCATTAAAAAAACCAATAAGGTAAGAATAATAGAACCGATGACAACAACAACACTTGTATTCAAAAGCTCGGGCCAAGTGGGCCAAGTCACTTTGTGAATTAATTCGTTGTAACTATCTAAAATGTATAATTTTAACTTTTCCATCCGAGTTATTCTCTTGTTAATGTTTATTGCACGGGCAGTAGGACTTGAACCCACAGCCTACGGTTTTGGAGACCGTCGCTCT
>CAZNCI010000091.1:0-6003 GCA_964571475.1 uncultured Saprospiraceae bacterium
TGAAGACTGCCAACTGAAAACTGAAGACTGAAGACTGCCAACTGAAGACTGAAGACTGCCAACTGCCTACTGAAGCCTAAAGACTGAAGACTGCCAACTGCCCACTGAAGCCTGCCAACTAAAACCCAATCAATGCCCTTTCAGTCCCTTGCGTAACTTCTTCTTCCAGGCATCATTTTCTTTTTTTGTAGCCTTCCCTTTTTTTGTAAAATCCCTTTTAGGTTTCTGTGCGTAACTAACCGACTGTTCTGCCGTTGTTGTTACTTTTTTGGACGAATCAAAGTCCTGTGTAGTTTTGCCTTTTTTCCAGACATAAGCTTCTTTCTTTTCCGCTTTAGCCTGAGCTTGATTCTTTTTTTGTGCGTAGTATTTTTGGTATCGTTGTTGTAATTCCGTCAATTCATCCTGTTCTGTCTTTAGTGAATCAGGAATGGCAGAAGCTGCATGCTGCGAAAATACAAAAAATGGCAATAAACAAATAATTGCTGTCAATATATTTCTCATTGGACAATTGTTTTCTTTTTGGACGTAGTTTTCTATATAAAGTTACTTTTCCCCCTACTCCCCCTTCAACAACCGCTTTGCCAAGACCAGTCTTTGAATCTCAGAAGTCCCCTCTCCAATAGTACACAATTTGGCATCTCTATAAAATTTCTCCACTGGAAAGTCCTTCAAATAACCGTAACCTCCATGAATTTGCACTGCTTCATTGGCAACCTCCACACATATCTCCGAAGCATATAGTTTAGCCATTGCTGCTTCAGTCGTATGTGATTTTTTTTCGTTTTTCAAACTGGCAGCATGCCTCGTCAACAACTCTGCCGCTTTTATCTTGGTGGCCATATCTGCTAATTTAAAACTAATTGCCTGAAAAGACGAAATAGGTCTCCCAAACTGCTCCCGCTCCCTGGAATATTGCAAAGAAGCTTTATACGCCCCATTTGCAATAGCTAACGAAAGGGCCGCAATCGAAATTCGACCACCGTCTAACACCTTCATCGACTGTATAAATCCATCCCCTTCCTTGCCCAACATCTGGCTTTTATGCACCCGACAATTATCAAAAAACAACTCCGCCGTTTCTGAAGCACGCATACCTAGTTTGTTTTTTATCTTTACCGCCGAAAAGCCCGGTGTGCCTTTCTCAATCGCAAAAGCACTCATCCCGTGGCTATCCAATTCCTCCCCCGTTCTCACAATCACGACTGCCACATCCCCAGACACCCCGTGTGTAATAAAGGTTTTTGAGCCATTTATCACATAATAATCTCCATCTTTCACCGCTACGCACTTCATTCTTCCGGCATCGCTCCCTGTATTAGGCTCTGTTAGCCCCCAGGCACCAATCCATTCTCCCGATGCTAATTTCGGTAAATATTTTTGCTTCAAATCTTCGCTTGCAAATGACAATATATGATTAGTACACAACGAATTATGAGCGGCGACGGACAGTCCAACAGCGCTACAAACCTGCCCAATTTCATTGATAACACTAATGTACTCCTGATAGCCCATTCCACTTCCGCCATACTCCTCCGGCACCAATACCCCCATAAACCCATGAGCGCCCATCTTCCTGAAAAGATCTACCGGAAAATACTCTTTCTCATCCCACTCCATCACATAAGGACGAATATATGTCTCGGCAAAATCACGTGCACTTTGCTCCACTAATTTCAAATCTTCCGCATTCTCAATTGTAACCATTTATCTTATTTTTTACTCCATTGATACTGACATCCCGCATCTCCACTCCCGCTCAAAATCTGATCGGCAAATGTACTCAATATTTATTGATCTAATGATATATTTTTTTATTCTTTTCTTTGGGCGATCCCCGATTACATCCATTGGGTCTATCCACCAAAATATAGGAATCGGGGCGGGTCATCCGCTCTTTACGCCTATGGCGTACCCGCTACTACCCCTATCGCTGCTCACTCCGTTGCGCTTTCAAAACAACCAACAAGTGCACCATATCCATTCAGAAACGAACGAATATCCATGCGTTTTTTCCCTTGTAATTGTAATTCCAACAAATGAATAAAACCATCCTGCGTTGCCACCTTTAAATACTTTTTACCATCCGAATGTAAGCTCCCTACTTCGAAGTCATGTTCCGCTATTTCTTTCATCGCTTTTTGGATTTTTAATTGTTTACCCTGGTAGGTCGTCCATGCCCCCGGAAACGGACTCAATCCTCGAATAAAATCATGTACTTTTTGCGTAAGCTGATCAAAATCTATCTCACAAGTCTCCCGGTATATCTTTGGTGCCGGACAGGCTAATGAATTGTCCTGCCGGTGCAGCACGACCTCTCCTTTTTCAATTTCACGGACGGTTTTTAATACCAGATTTGCGCCGATTTCACTCATTTTATCGTGCAATTCTCCCGCAGTTTCATTTTCGTCAATCGGTATTCGTTGCTGAAACAATAAATCTCCTGTATCTATTTCATGCGTAATCTTAAAAGTTGTTACCCCCGTTTCTTTTTCTCCCTTGATAATCGCCCAATTGATTGGTGCGGCTCCTCTATACTTTGGCAATAAGGAACCGTGTAAATTATAAGTCCCTAAGGCCGGCATATCCCAAACCACCTCCGGTAACATCCGAAAAGCGACCACAATTTGCAGGTCTGCCTCCAATGCCCGAAGGTCTTCAATAAAAGTACCCTTTTTAAATTTCTCCGGTTGCAACACAGGAATCCCCTGGCTTACTGCATACTTTTTTACGGGTGACTCCAATAAGGTTTTCTTTCCTCTTCCGCCCCATTTGTCCGTAGCTGTCACTACGCCTACCACATCAAAACCACTCTCCACCAAAATTCTCAACGAAGAAACCGCAAAATCCGGTGTCCCCATAAATACTATTTTCATCTATTATTTTTTTAATATCAATAATATACGTCGCCTTTTCGGATTTCGGCTTCGGCTTAATCCGAATCCGCAAAGCCAAACTACTCCCCATTTAAGTCCGTATTCCCAATATACAAAAGACCAAAGCCGACCATCAGCATCACCAACTTGAAAATAAAAGCTCCAAGTCCTCCCATCCCATCAATCCATTCCAAAAAGGAAAATCGCATGCCGATTGCTCCCAGCAATAGAGATAAAAAACCTAATGTTAGTAATACAAACCCCACAACAGAAAGTAGCCCACTATTTTTTTTCATAATTATTATTTTTTCAACCTATCCATAATTCCACATGAAGCCTTGTTTCCTTGAAAACACAAAAAAAAACACAGGAATACACAATTGGAACACAAAATTATTTAAATTTGTTCGTAATGAAGCATACTAATCAAAATACCTTACCAAAATTAATAGAATGTCCTCGGGATGCCATGCAGGGACTCAAGCCATTTATCCCTACTGACATCAAGGCTCAATACATTAATCAACTCCTCCAAGTGGGATTTGACACCATTGATTTTGGGAGCTTTGTCTCACCAAAAGCCATCCCACAAATGCGTGACACGGCCGAGGTGTTATCAAAATTAGACTTATCCAATACTGACACTAAATTACTCGCCATTGTCGCCAACCGTCGTGGAGCTAATGATGCAGCCCAACATCCGGAGATCGATTATTTAGGCTATCCTTTTTCTATCTCCGAAACCTTCCAAATTCGGAACACACACGCCACTATTGCAGAATCTATGGATCGGGTTAAGGCCATGCAGGACATTTGCCGCACCGCTAATAAAGAAATGGTCGTTTATATCTCTATGGGTTTTGGCAATCCCTACGGTGACCCTTGGAATATCGAAATTGTAGAAAAATGGGTCGATCAATTGGTCAAGCTGGACATTAATATCTTACAACTATCTGACACCATCGGCGTTGCCAATCCCGACAATATCGAATATCTATTTAGCAAACTCATCCCCAAATACCCAAAAGTAGAAATTGGTGCACACTTCCATACCACCCCTCAAAAATGGGAAGAAAAAGTAATTGCCGCCTACGAAAATGGCTGTTACCGATTTGATGGTGCTATCCGCGGATTTGGTGGCTGCCCCATGGCAAAAGACGACCTCACCGGTAATATGCCCATGGAAAATCTCATTGATTTTTTCACAAAAAAAGAATTACTGACCAACTTTAATCAAGATTTATTTCAAAAGGCCTACTTTGACGCAAGTACCGTATTTGATGTACATTAATACCCCATTAGCGCATGTGCCTTATTCAATCAAAACTCCGGTTTCTCATTCACTAAAATCTATTTCTAAATTTGGAACGTTTGCCCCAAAGGTGAACAAATAAATTGCTCCAACAAAAAAGGACTTTCCCCTTAGAGAAAGCCCTTTTATTTATATCTAAAACGAAAAAAACCGTCTATTACATCATCCCCGGCATTCCGCCACCCATTCCTCCTGGCATTCCGCCCATTGGAGCTTCTGGTGCTGGTATATCGTTAATCACGCATTCTGTTGTCAGGATCATGCCGGCGATAGAACCTGCATTTTCAATGGCAACCCTTGCCACCTTTGTTGGATCAAGAATACCTGCTTTCTTCAAATTTTCGTAAGTATCCATGCGGGCATTATAGCCGTAATCGCCTTTCTTTGCCAATACATTTTGTAAAACAACTGAACCTTCCACCCCGGCATTATTAGCGATAGTTCGCAATGGCGCTTCTAGTGATTTACGGATAATTTGGATGCCTGTTTCTTCATCTTCTGTTGCCCCTTTCACCTTATCCAGTACAGAGATGGCCCGAACGAAAGCAACTCCTCCTCCCGTCACAATTCCTTCCTCAACGGCAGCTCTTGTGGCATGCAAAGCGTCATCCACCCGGTCTTTCTTTTCCTTCATCTCTACTTCAGTTGGAGCACCAATATATAATACCGCGACTCCACCAGCCAATTTAGCCAAACGCTCCTGCAATTTCTCCCGGTCGTAATCAGAAGTTGTCGTTTCTATTTGTGCTTTGATTTGCTTGATACGTGCCTGAATTTCGGCCTCTTTTCCACTACCATTAACGATGGTGGTATTGTCCTTATCAATGGCAATTTTCTCACAAGACCCCAAATCCTCTAAAGTTGTATTTTCCAACTTATAACCTTTTTCTTCAGAGATAACAGTTCCCCCCGTAAGGATGGCAATATCTTCTAACATGGCCTTTCTTCTATCACCGAAACCAGGTGCTTTTACTGCCACTACTTTTAATCCGGCACGTAGTCTATTCACTACTAATACGCCCAATGCCTGACTATCAATATCCTCTGCAATAATCAATAAAGGACGACCAGAACCGGCTGCTTTTTCCAATACAGGTACTAAGTCCTGCATATTGGAGATTTTTTTATCGTGTAATAAAATCAACGGATTTTCATATTCCGTCGTCATATTCTCTGTATTCGTCACAAAATAAGGAGACAAATATCCACGATCGAATTGCATACCGATCACTTCCTCCATATAGGTTTCAGTCCCTCTTGCTTCCTCCACCGTGATAACACCATCTTTGGTCACACGCTTCATTGCCTCCGCAATTAACGAACCGATTACATCGTCATTATTAGCCGAGATAGAAGCGACTTGCTTGATTTTTTCGTGATCGCTCCCGATTGGGTCAGACTGCTTTGCCAAATTTTTGATAACGGCAGCAATTGCTTTGTCCATACCTCTCTTCAAATCCATTGGATTGGCACCGGCTGTAACATTTTTCAAGCCGGCATTCACCATAGCCTGAGCAAGTACAGTGGCAGTGGTTGTTCCATCACCGGCAATATCGGCTGTTTTGGAAGCGACTTCCTTCACCATTTGTGCCCCCATATTTTCAATCGGGTCTTCTAATTCTATTTCTTTTGCTACGGATACACCATCTTTTGTTATTTGAGGAGCACCAAAGCTCTTTTGGATAACTACATTTCTTCCTTTGGGGCCTAATGTCACTTTGACTGCATTAGCCAGGGCATCTACACCTCCACGC
This sequence comes from uncultured Saprospiraceae bacterium, assembly GCA_964571475.1. Classification (GTDB taxonomy): domain Bacteria; phylum Bacteroidota; class Bacteroidia; order Chitinophagales; family Saprospiraceae; genus JALVDO01. Next base: position 5,943 of record CAZNCI010000091.1, read on the forward strand.
AATTTTTCTCTTGCGTCTCTATTAAAAGTTATTTCTTTAGCCATTTTAATTGGTAATTTTT
>CAZNCI010000091.1:6103-12248 GCA_964571475.1 uncultured Saprospiraceae bacterium
GCAGTATCGGGAATAATAATTCCACCGCTCGTTTTTTCTTCTGCGGGTGCTGGTTTAATAACCACTCTATCATTGATTGGTCTCATATATAAACATTTAATATTTTATAAATTAATTTAATTGTGACAATACTACTATTGTCACCCTATCTTTATATCACAATGTATGCCAAAAAAAAAATCCTGACATTTTTTCCGTTTAGCGACATTAATACGCAAAGCTGACCGCCCTGGCAACGAAAACAACCTGACAATGGATTTAATTGATGTCAATTTGGCAGGGATTTATTTTTGAAGGTGCACCAATTGTAATGCGGAAGATTATCATCGCGCCTCATCTTTACTCACATTGGTGCAAAACAAAAAAGCCATGCCCCTATCTAAAGAGTCATGGCTTTTCCACCAATAAATTATTGCTAAAAATACAAACTACCTGAAAAAGTTAATCATCAAATCTACCTCTTCACCACCTCCGCCATTTCCACCACTTACCACCAAGGTCGTAATGATACAAAGTACGAATAGGGCGATTGCTAATCCCCAGGTTAATTTTTCTATAAAATCAGCTGATTTAGCGGCGCCTAACATTTGATTGGCCTGTGTCCCCCCAAAAGAAGAATCAAGCCCTCCTCCTTTGGGGTTTTGAACCAAAATTGCGATCATTAATAATGCACAAACTATACCAGTAAGAATCGTTAATAAAGTTACCATTCCTTAAATTATTTTTTTAAACTATTAATTTTGGCTGCAAAGAACGCCTTTTTTTTTGGAAAAGTCAAAATTAATTGCTCATACATTTCTATTGCTTCAACAATTAAGCCTTGTTTTGCTAAAATCATGGCTAAAGTCTCCGATGCCATGGTCTCTTTTTTCTCTATACTCCTGGTGGCAATATCCTCTACCTCTCTTTCTTTCTTAGTCGGAATTGCTTTTTTTTGCGTCGTTTTCTTTTTGTTTTTGGCAGATACCTTTTTTATACCTGGCTTTTTTGAAATGGGGGGCACATCGACCACTTCCTTGGATTTTTGGGATAATAATTGATTAATTTCTTCGGTTAATCGACCCAATTTATCCAAAGCTTCCTGTTGACTAAAGTCTAGAGACTCAATCTCCTTATTTAACATGGCCACCTTATTCGATATATCTACAGAAGTCTGGGGTATTACTTTTTGTTTCTTTTTAACAAAAGGCTTGGGCATTACTTCTTCCTTGCCTGATTTCTTTTGAGAAATGCGGGCGACTGAAAGACCTGACGTCGTTTCTTTTAATCCACCCAGAGAACTAAAAGGTAATGTCTCTCCTTTGAGCTGCTCAATATCCAATGCCAACTTTTTGGGATCCTTTAACTCCAAAACGTCTTCCGACTTTAATAATTCATCCCTATTTTTCAAAGTGACTTCCTGAGACATCAGTCGTCTTAAAAATGAACGATCGATACTATAAATTGAAGCCAGTCGCAGATTTTTCCCCTGCTCCGGGTGATCATCCAATCGACTCTTGTTCAACATTAAATATTTGAAATTAGCACTATAAGGATATTGCAATGCCAGTGTTTTCAACTCTTCGTAAGAAGTATTGAAAAGTGTAGCAGGATCAGAAAGGTGCGCAATTATCTTAGCCTTATTCATTCATTTTATTCATTGATAACCTCGCAATGTAAACTACATTTTAATAAAATTCAACCCTTTTGAGAAGAAAGTGGCTTTTTTGAAACTTTTTTATAGTAAAAACTGTATAATTTATAGTGATTGTGTAGATAATTTGACAAAGAAATATTATTTTTATCAAAAAACAACAACAATCTAATTAATTAAATCGTATAATTGCTGTATAAAATAAATTTTCCCAATCCCTATAATATATGCGTCAACTTAAAATAACAAACAGAATTACCTCAAGAGAGAGCGTCGCTCTTGACAAATATCTCACCGATATTGGCAAGATTTCTTTGCTTACTCCTGAAGAAGAGGCAGATCTAGCCGGAAAAATTCGAGCAGGTGATCACGATGCCCTCGAAAGGTTGACAAAAGCAAATTTGCGTTTTGTCGTTTCCGTAGCCAAGCAATACCAAAATCATGGTTTATCACTAAGTGACCTGATTAATGAAGGTAATGTTGGCTTGATGAAAGCTGCTAAACGCTTTGATGAAACAAAGGGCTTTAAATTTATTTCCTATGCCGTATGGTGGATTCGCCAGTCGATTTTGCAGGCAATCGTCGAATATTCAAGAATTGTCCGGCTTCCGCTCAATAAAGTGGGGTCTTATAATAAGGTGAATGAAGCCTACGTCAAATTCGTTCAGCAGCACGAACGAGAGCCTTCTCACGAAGAATTAGCCGACATCTTAGGTATCAAAGTAAAAGAAGTGGCGACCATGCTCAAGGGAAATTCAAGACATATGTCAATGGATGCCCCTTTAAGTGGAGATGATGGCAACTCTACCATGCTGGATGTTATTTCTAATGAGGGCGACATGAGTCCGGATGGTGTATTGATGGATCAGTCCTTAAAGCAGGAAATCCAACAAGGTCTTTCTATCTTAGCGCCTAGGGAGTTGGAGGTATTATCCGCATATTACGGACTAAACGGACATAAGTCGCTTACACTCGAAGAGATTGGCGAACTTTATGGTCTTACGCGCGAAAGAGTCCGACAGATAAAAGAAAGAGCCATCAGAAGGTTGCGAAAATCGTATAATAAAAATTCTTTAAAATCATACCTAGGGTAGGTAATATTCCCTAAAATAGATAAAACAAAAGGTGACTTTCCTGAATATGGGTTGGTCACTTTTTTTTAATACGATAAAAGATGCGATAAAAAAGCAAAGACAAAGAGCGAAGTAGTAGATACTTCGCTCTTGTTAGAAATCACCCGACTGTTATTATGAAGAATAATAACAATTTAAACAAAGATAATAACTTTTGAGCAAACTACAAGTGTAAAATATATTGTTCCTCACTTTTTTTGTGTTTTTTTGTAGGTAAGTGGTAAGTGAGCAGCCCCAATTGGATATTATGAATATTCTCACAAGATCAAATCATTTTCTGAAGGATCCATGAAAGGAATATGGATAAAAAAAGTAGTGCCTTCACCTTCAACCGATGAGACATCAATGGTACCACCGTGTTGCTCAATTATTTTTTTACAAATAGCCATGCCCACTCCGGTACCAGAATATTGTTTACCTTCCAATCTTTGGAAAATTTGAAATATTTTCTGTTTATACCTTTCGTTAAAGCCAATTCCATTGTCGATAAATTCAAAATGATGCCCATCTTCTTTCTGATGGTATAAGATCTGAATCTTAGGCACCTCCTTGTCATTGAACTTTATCGCATTGCTGATAATATTCTGAAAAAGCTGATACATCTGCATTTTATTCGACCGAATGATTGGCAAATCATCTACTTCAAAAACCACATTTTTTTCGTTTATCACTCCTCCCAGGGTTTCTTTTACCTTTTCAAGCGAGTCGTTTAAATTAACCGTTTCATTTAGAGAGAGCGCACTTTGAGTTAATCTGGAATAAGATAAAATTCCCAATAATAATTGATTCATGTGAGCGGTTCCTTCGGCTATTAAGTCTAAATATTCCTTGGCCGTTTCTTTGGCAACTCCCTTGAGATTTTCAGATAATAAAAAGGAATAAGTATTAATATTTCGCAAAGGTTCTTTTAAATCATGAGAGGCAATATAGGCAAATTGCTCTAAGGCGGTATTAGACCTCAACAATGCCTCATTTTGTTCTTTGACCAGATTACTATGAAGCTCTAAGCGCTCGTTTCTTTTTTGTTGTTCTCTATAATTGGAATATAGCATAAATGCGATAAGCATTACAATAACAAAAGCAAACCCCAATATAAAAAACCGGTTCTGACTGAGCTTCCGCTTTTGTTCTGAGATCTCCAGGTCTTTCTTGGCTCCTTCGTAATTATATTGGGTTTCTTTTAGTGCTTTCTCAATTTCAGCGCTAGACAATTCAGCGTTCAATTTATTAAAAACCAAATTTTCTCTATAAGCATCTTCGTATTGACCTTCTCCGGCATAGGCAAGAGCTAGTTCACTGCAGGCATCCGCCATTGTTTTTTTCGCACCTAACTTTTCACTTATTTCTCTTGCTTCCATTGCCTTATCCAACGCATCTTGAAAATTTTCGTGATTTATGTCTATAGATGCCAATACAACAAGGTTTTTAGCTACCTGATCTTTGTCATTATTGGTATTCGCCAGATTCAGGGATTTATTCAATACGACCTTAGCTGAATCCGGATTAGAATAGGAATGATACAATACCCCAAGCCTGTATAAAACAAAAGCCTCACCTTTACGGTGTCCTTTAGCCTGAGCTATATCCAGCGCCCGGAAATAATTTCTCTTCGCTTTAGTGGGAAAACCCTGCTCGGAGAAAATGTCCCCTAAATTATTATAAGAATAAATAAGTCCTGTACTATCTTTTAACTTTTTGCGAAGGTTCAAACCATTCCTATAGTACTTAAGCGCCCCTTCATAATCTTTTTGACTAAAAAGAATATTGCCAATATTATTATAGGATCGGGAAAGCCCCAACTCATCGTGTATAAGCTCTCTAATATAAAGGGCATCAAATAAGTATTTTGTCGCATTCTGAAAATCACCTTTATACCAATAAATTAAGCCTAAAGAATGATTGGCATCGGCCGTTAATTTTTGGTGGGTTAATTCCTTAGAAATTTCAAGGGCCTGCTTGGCATACAAAAGTGCTTTATCCGAATCACTTGATTTATAAGTCCAGGCAAAATTAAGCAAAGCCTCCACCTTCTCCTCCCCTCGGGGTACCTGATCGATATTCCCCTCATTGATATCACCTATCTGCCCATATAAACTTTGAACAGCTAAAAAAGCAACTCCCAAAAATAAAAATATTTTCCTCTTCATATTTAATCCCCTAGTGCAGTCGGACAAATATAAGCGATTATATTTATTTTTTCTATAAAATAATAAAAAATATTGCAAGGTCAAACCATCAATTAATGATAGCTTTGATACCGCTGCTCTATTATTTGAACAAAAACATCACATTGGATTATAAACTCAACCTAACCCCATTGCCTCTTATTTTTATTTTATTCCAATAATATTATCCTTCTTTTTAGCAAAATAATAAAAAAACAATATCTTTGCAGTCCTTTAATTCAATGCCCAGGTGGTGGAATTGGTAGACACGCTAGCTTGAGGGGCTAGTGCTCGTTTAGGGCGTGCAGGTTCAAATCCTGTTCTGGGCACCATTTTTTCAACAAAAACATTTCTTTACTTTTCGTGTTTTAGTAGAGACTGATACTCCTTGTATTTATCTCAATAACACAATATGCACCGTAACTTCTTAAAAGTCCTATTCAAAGATCACCAGGAAGCGCCTCCTTCTCCACCACCCGACTGGGTAGATAATTGGATTATTGATTTACTGGCATTGCTGTTTCCTGCATTAAGCAGCCGACAATTTGATCATCCGAGGGAGCTCGAATTACAATACGACAATATTCGCTACCGTTTGTCCCAAATCCTCTCCTATATCAAAATGGAACACCCATGTGATATTCAACAAATTGAAGAAAAATTTTTCATAAGCCTTCCTTTGATCAGAAAGCGTTTATTATCAGATGCGAATGCCATTTTGGAAGGAGACCCTGCAGCAAACAGTCTGGAAGAAGTCATCCATACCTATCCGGGATTCTATGCCATCGCCATTCATCGAACTGCGCATGAGTTCTCCACTTTAGGTACGCCCTTACTTCCCCGTATTTTATCCGAATTTGCCCATAAAAGAACGGGAATAGATATTCACCCCGGTGCCATTATCGGAGACCAATTCTGTATCGACCATGGTACTGGAATCGTCATTGGAGAAACCGTCAATATCGGCAACCGTGTCAAAATATACCAAGGAGTGACCCTAGGCGCGCTTAGTGTTCAAAAGGAATTGGCCAAAACCAAAAGACACCCTACTATCGAAGATGATGTCGTTATCTATGCCAACTCGACCATTCTGGGTGGAAAAACTATTATTGGAAAAGGCAGTATCATCGGCGGGAATACATGGATTGTCAAAAGTGTAGCCCCAGGACAACGCGTTTATTATAAAAATTGAGTTGTTGAGTTGTTGAGTTGTT
>CAZNCI010000092.1:0-12246 GCA_964571475.1 uncultured Saprospiraceae bacterium
AGTACTCGGTTGTATATTACTATAGATGGTTTGAAATTACGGGCTTTACCCAGCTTAAAGGGAGAAGTGCTGGATAAATTTAAATTGTTTGACGAGGTGAATTTTATGAATGAAGTGACAGATTCTACTACAGAATTAAGCCTTGGCAAGGTCATGGCTAATGAACCATGGGTGAAGGTGAAAAGCCGTCGCGGGCATATAGGTTGGGTCTATGGTGCAGGTGTTAGTTATTATAAGAAAAAAAGAGAAGGCGTGCAATAACGCTTTATATTTTAATCATCATTTACAAGGACATGGATTTAGAACAAATTAAATACTACGAAGATAAACTCAAATACGAAATGGATTCGGCTGATTTGTGGGAAGCTTTGGAAACAGAGGAGAATGTTGTAGCGATTGATACCAGAAAGCCATTTGCGTATAAAAGGCAGCATATTCCCACCGCTATCAATATGCCGCATCGAGAAATGAATGAAACCTCTACCAAAGATTGGGATCGCTCTAAATTATATGTTTGTTATTGTGATGGCATTGGTTGTAATGGTTCAACTAAAGGGGCTTATAATTTGGCCAAATTAGGATTTAATGTAAAAGAGCTAATAGGTGGGATCGAATGGTGGAAGTTTGATGGGCATGCTACTGATGGGGAGGAATCGACTCCGGGCAAGGGTGTTTCCTGTGCCTGTTAGATGGTTAATTGGGGGCTTCAGTTGGCAGTTGGCAGTTGGCAGTCTTCAGTTGGCAGTCGGCAGTTGGCAGTTGGGTGCATAAGGTGACATCTTTTGGGGGAATGAAAAAGAGAAGAGCAAAAGGTGTTATCTTATGAGCGGTGGGCGGTTGGCAGTCTTCAGTGAGTAGTGGGTGGTTTCGTAATGACGTCTTGTTGACTTGCTTAATATTTCTTTTAGCTTAGGGGTATTTATCCATTGTAAATGGCCTTATAGCATTTTATTCTTCCGTGGATGGTCTTTTTTGTCTTTTTTTGGGAAGGAGACTTTGTCTTCTGCCGAAATATGATATTTTTGTGCTCTATTCATCACTTACACTTAAATAATGAGAATAATAATAGCGGGAGCAGGGGATGTTGGGTTTCATTTAGCCAGTCTTTTGTCCATTGAAAACATAGACATTGTTTTGATCGACATGGATCAGGAAGTGTTGGATTATGCCGGTAGTCATTTGGACGTTTTGACCGTCAAGGGGAATTGCAGTTCACCTTCAATATTGACTCAGGCTAAGGTGAAAGGAGCTGATTTATTCATCGCTGTTACCACATCTGAAAATACTAATTTGATTGCGGCTATCCTAGGGAAAAAAATGGGAGCAAAAAAGACAATCGCCCGAATAGATAACCGAGAGTACCTTACGGAAGCGAATCGTGCATCTTTTGAAGCATTGGGGGTTGATATAATGCTTTCTCCTAAAAGTTTAGCGGCAAACGAGATCAAGCGATTGGTCGGTATGTGTGCATTTTCCGATCACTTTGAGTTTGAAGATGGGAAATTGGTGTTGGTGGGTTTGATTTTGAGGTTAGATTCCCCTATTTTAAATATACCTCTTCAGGAGATTAGTTCTCTGCAAACAGATACTCATTTGCGACCCATCGCTATTCTAAGAGGGACTCAAACCATTATTCCAAGGGGGGACACTATTCTTCGTAAGAACGACCATGTATATTTTATTACCCAAAATAAAAACATCGAACAGCTTGAGACTTATCTTGGTCAGGAGAAAATGCTTATCAAAAAAATCATGATCGTTGGCGGGGAATCACTCGGGGCTTATACGGCTAAATTACTGGAGGATGAATATCAGGTGACACTCGTTGTCAAGGATAAAAAGCGGGCGTTAGAACTCGCAGAATACCTGGATAATACTTTAATTATTCGTGGTGATTATAGTAATACAGAGATGTTAATTGGAGAAGGACTCTCCGATATGGATGCCTTTGTTGCTCTGACAGGAAATTCCGAGACCAATATTATTACGAGCCTTACCGCTAAAAAGAAGGGGTTTTTTAAAACGATAGCCCAAGTGGAAAATAGCGAATACATACACCTTTCACAAGAATTTGGTATTAGCTCATTGATTAATAAAAAATTGATTGCAGCCAGTAATATTTTTCGCTTTGTCAGAAAAGGCAAAGTGGAAGCAATTGCTAATTTACATGGTGTTGATGCCGAAATTATTGAATTTAATGTACCGCAAAATAGTAAAATTACCAAAAAGGCAATTAAAGATTTGGCATTTCCAAGGATGGCATTTATTGGAGGTGTTATTCGCGGGGATGAAAGCATCATCCCTATGGGCGATTTTAAAATTAATGCAAATGATAAAGTAATCGTCTTTACTTTACCCGTTGCGATTCCTAAGCTTGAAAAATTATTCAAATAATGATTAATTTCAAACCAATAGGAAGGGTAATTGGTGTATTGCTAATTATCATTGGCTTTTTTATGTTGTTGCCTCTTTCCGCTTCATTTTATTTTGATAGTCATGATGAGTGGCCTTTAATTTATGGTGCATTGACTTGCTTTGGTTTTGGATTCCCTTTGTTCTTTTTGATAAAAAAGGGGGATAAAACGAAAATTGGCAAAAGAGAAGGTTACCTTATTGTCTCCCTCGGCTGGTTTGCTATGGTTCTTTTTGGGATGTTACCCTATCTTTATAGCGGGGTTTTTACGACAATACCCGATGCCTTTTTTGAGACAGCTTCGGGTATGACAACGACGGGAGCCTCGGTTTTAACCGACATTGAAGCAACTTCTGAAGGTATTTTACTATGGCGTAGCTTGACGCAATGGATTGGCGGAATGGGGGTAATTGTACTCACGGTAGCCATATTTCCTTTATTGGGAATCGGCGGAATTGAGCTTTTTGTCGCAGAATCGCCAGGACCTACTTCTGATAAAATCCACCCGAGAATACAAGGTACTGCCAAGCGACTTTGGTTGATTTATGTTTTCTTAACAGCTATACTTGGTATTTGGTTATTCTTAGCGGGCATGACAGGTTTTGATGCCATTAATCACGCCTTAACGACTCTGGCAACGGGTGGTTTTTCTACTAAAAATACAAGTGCGGCCTACTTTGATACTCCTGCTATTCAATATCCCTTGATTCTTTTTATGTTTTTAGCGGGGACTAATTTTTCGATGACCTACTTTGGTCTAAAAGGAAAATTCAGGAAGGTATTCAGCAATGAGGAGTTCAAAGCCTATGTTTTCATGTTTGTTTTAACGACGGTTATTGTGACTTCTGTGGTTTATTCTGTGACAGAGTTGCCCTTTGAAAAGGCTTTTAGGGATAGCATGTTTCAGGTTATTTCCCTGATTACAACCACGGGTTTTGTCTCTGCTGATTATACCGCCTGGGCTCCCGGGTTAACGATGATTTTTTTCCTTTTGTTATTTTTGGGAGGAAGTGCCGGTTCAACAAGTGGTAGTATCAAAATCATTCGCCACCTCGTTTATTTCAAAAATTCCTTTTTGGAGTTTAAAAGAATGCTCCACCCTAGAGCTGTACTTCCGGTTAAAATTGACAAATCAGTCGTTTCGGAGCATGTGGTCAGTGTCATTGTTAACTTTTTGGTTTGGTATATGGCTCTGTTTGTGTTTGGATCAATTGTATTGACTTTTTTAGGGATTGATTTTATGACAGCGATTGGGGCGGTAGCCACCTCCATTGGCAATGTTGGTCCGGGGATTGGCAAAGTAGGCCCGGTGGATAATTTTGCCTGGTTTTCGGGTGAAGTTAAGATGGTTTTGTCTTTTTTGATGATTATTGGTCGATTAGAATTATTTACGGTATTGGTTATTTTTATGCCTTATTTTTGGAGATCCAATTAAAATAGGGCACTTTGGGTCGATCATTGAGCGATCTATATCAAAATTTTTTCATCTATGAAAATTCAAGATAAACACTATCAATCTATTTGGATAAACGCAGAGGGCATCCTACAAATTATCGATCAACGCTTTCTCCCCCACCGCTTTGTCATCGAAGATATTTTAGATGTACAATCAGCTGCTATTGCCATCAGAGAAATGCACGTCAGAGGAGCTCCGCTTATAGGAGCGACTGCCGCTTATGGTGTTTATTTGGCAGTAAAAGAAGCAGCTAAGGCCATTGATCCCATTCAATATTTGGCGGAAGCTATTGAAGTATTAGCAGCGACCAGACCAACGGCTTTTGATTTGTTTTATGCCTTGGATCGCATGAAAGCAGCCATTGCCCAAGCTGATGATTTTGATCGGAAAATTGAATTGGCATTGGCGGAAGCCCAAAAAATAGCAGCTGATAGTGTAGAGCAATGCCGTATGATTGGTGTTCATGGCCTTGAATTAATCAAAAAGATAGCACAAAACAAAGGCGATGACCCGGTTAATATCCTGACGCATTGTAATGCCGGCTGGTTGGCTACGGTGGATTATGGGACTGCCATTTCGCCCATTTATCATGCCCATGATATGGGGATTAATATCCATGTATGGGTTGATGAGACACGACCTCGAAACCAAGGCGCCCGATTGACTGCTTTTGAATTACTGGAGCATGGCATCCCTCATACGGTCATTACCGATAATACCGGTGGTCACCTTATGCAACACGGTATGGTCGATGCCGTAATTGTAGGAACAGACCGGACGACCCGCACAGGAGATGTTGCCAATAAGATAGGCACTTACCTCAAAGCGCTGGCTGCCATGGATAATAATATTCCATTTTATGTTGCACTGCCATCTTCTACCATTGACTGGAATTTACGGGATGGCATCAAAGAAATTCCTATCGAAAAACGATCAGAGAAGGAGGTGCGATATATCAATGGCTGGGCTGATGGAGAGATCAAATCGGTTTTATTAACTCCCGAAAAAAGCCCGGCTGCCAATTATGCTTTCGATACCACCCCGAATAGGCTGGTCACCGCATTGATTACAGAACGAGGTGTTTGTGCAGCCAATGAAGCGGGTATTTTAGCTCTTTTCCCCGAAAAAAAAAAGATAGATGAAGGTTATATAAAATTTGAGGCTATTTGGCAGCAAAGTCCTCCTTTTTTATCACCAAAAATAAATAAACTGAATGAATATCGGCAGCGCCTTTACGAGATGGATTTGATAGGAGCTTATGATAATGGGATAGGTTTTGGCAATATTAGTTGCTTGGCGCAAAAGGGTGAAAATTCCTCTTTTTTTATCACCGGATCAGCTACCGGAAATATTGAAACACTGGATAATAACCACTACTCCCGGGTGAAAACCTTTAATATAGATCAAAATACATTGACTTGTGATGGCCCGGTTATTGCGTCCTCTGAATCCATGAGTCATGGGGTTATATATCAGCACTGTCCGGAAGTGAAAGCGGTGATCCACATTCACCATTTGGAGCTGTGGAAAAAACTGATGCACCAAATTCCAACGACGGCAAAAGATGCTTCCTATGGCTCTCCGGAGATGGCTTATTCTATTATTGATTTACTGAAGAATACTAATTTGCGCCAAGCAAAAGCCTTTGTGATGCAGGATCATGAAGAAGGGATTTTTACTTTCGGAGTATCTTTGGAGGAAGCATTTGAAGTGCTCGAATTATTAAAAAAGATGTAAATATCCCAACCTTTTTGTTGGAAAAGGTGGTCTTGGTATATGGAGAGGACTCAAGAATTGTTTTCAATTTGTAAAAAAAAAAAGATGAAAAATAAATTACTATTATTATTATTGACCACTTTTGTTTTTAGCCAATGCCGGACTATTATCGACGATATACCCGATATTGAGCCCAATACTACATCCGAATACTGCCAGGAATCGGAGGATGACTGTGCACTGGTATGGGCGAATAATAGCTTTGGTTTAGACCTGTTTAAGAATATTTATGCAGCTGAAAGGTCAAAAAATATTTTCATTTCGCCAACGAGCATTAGTACAGCCCTGACGATGGCATTAAATGGTGCCAAGGGCGGAACTTATACGGAAATGCACAATATGTTGAAGTATGATAATTTGACATTGGATCAGGTAAATCATTCTTACCAGTCCATTCTAAACCTATTGCCCAATTTAGACCCTAATGTCAATATGGATATCGCCAACTCTATTTGGTACGATCAGGGTTTTTCTGTAAAAAATGACTTCCTTAGTGTCAATAGTGAATTCCTGAATAGTGAGGTAATTGATTTGGACTTTAAAGATCCTGCTTCAGTCGGTGTGATTAATGGCTGGGTAAATGAGAAAACCCATGAGAAAATCCCAACGATATTAGATCAAATTTCGAGTGATGCAGTTATGTTTTTGATTAATGCGATTTATTTTAAGGGAGACTGGCGCTTTACTTTTCCGGAGGAACTGACTCAGGAAGCTCCTTTTTACCCCACTTCGGGTAATGCAGTTGATGTTGATATGATGACCTTCGATGGAAAGGTAACTTTGCCTTATTTTTCCAACGATTTATTCCAGGCAGTTGATTTGCCTTATGGCGATTCTATCTATTCCATGTCGGTTATTCTGCCCAATGATGGCGTGGAAATGGACGCGGTGGTGGATTATTTGACACCGGATCATTGGGATGCACTGGCTGGTGATTATGAGGATACGGAAATTATTTTTTCCATGCCCAAATTGAAAATAAAATACGATAAAATGTTGAATCAAAATCTGCAGGAATTAGGTATGCAAAAGGCTTTTACCGGTAATGCAGATTTTTCAAAATTAAGCGATATAGGCGTATATATCAGTTTCGTTAAGCACAAGTCATTTCTGGAAATCAATGAGGTTGGAACAGAGGCTGCTGCCGTAACAATTATTGGGATCGAAACAACCTCCGTAGGACCTCCTTCGCCTCTGGTTCGTTTGAATAAACCTTATTTATTGGCTATCCGGGAGAATAAAACCAATAGTTTGTTTTTTATCGGTTATATCTATAATCCAAATGAATAGTGAAATGATGAGAAGCGCAAAAATATTTATTACCTTCTTTTTTTTGATTGTTTTTATTTCAACTTGTTCAAAGAGCGATCACTTTCAGTTATATGGTTTGAAGAAACCAAATGCCATGAATGTCTATTGTCAATCTGCGCCCAATGATGCTTTTAAAAGGGTAGAATATGAGTACAACCGTAATGATCTAATCAATGAAAGGGTACTTCTTAGCGGTCAAGTGCAGTCTGAAACAACGTACGAGTATAATTTAAACCATCAAATAACAAAAGAAATTATAGCGTTTGGCCGGACAAAAACCATTAAATATTATATTTATAATGATCAAAATCAACTGATGACGATTCGCCGTGAATCAAGTGAAACGGATGCAAGTGGTCAGGTGATCATTGAAAGTGCAGGGCGGGATACATTTGAGTACGAAAATAATCATTTGGTTAAGGAAACACAATTCTGGGGTGGATCAATCACTTATGAATATGAAGGAGGGCAGCTAAGCAAAAAGACGACACACACCAAATATGGCAGTCCGCATCATATTACAACCTATCAATATTTAGATGATTTATTGGTTGTTGAAAAGAAGGAAACATGGTTGGGGCACCTCCTGTATTACAAAACTTTCTCTTATGATTCCAGGGATCGATTAATTCGAATAGAAGACGGAGGGAATATTATTGAAGAGAATGTCTATGATGAGGAGGAGCTATTGATGAAAAAACAATACTATTTTGGAATAGACCCCTGTCATGCTTTATGCTGTGGAAATTATATTTACCGATATGAATATTAAAAAAGGGGTATTGAAGTCCTCATTTGGGACTTGTCTTCTAAAAAAATCCAGCGAAAATTACGGTTCGCTGGATTTTTTTTTGTTATTGTGCGATTCTTGGTTAAATTTGAAGAATCAAAACAATACGAAAGATCAAATACGGCGTATGACCGTATCAATTATTATCAAAAGAATGAACTATGGCTATGTCAAAATTAGATTGGATTACTGCGGTTATTGTGGCAGTTTGTGTTGCTGCTTTGGGCTTTTTAATTTATAAAACAGTAGGGTTGATGGATACCGACGACGATTCATCTGCCCAAACAGAAAAAGTAATTACAGATGTCCCTTCGGATGGGGGAGATGCCATTGATGCTTCTACAGAAAAAGTAGATACCATTAAGGATGAAGATGGTATTAATTATGAAGATGGAGATAATGCAGGGACAGATGCCGATTTGGAGAGCGATGGTAACGATGATTCATCCGCAGGAGAAGACAGCGAAGAAATGGGTGATGACAATAATTCAAAGTATATCTCTGAAGAGAATGTAAGTGGAGCTTATCTCGTTATAGCTGGCTCTTTCAAGCAGATGATTAATGCGGAAAATCAGGTGAAACGCCTGCGCCGAAAGGGGTATGAAAACGCACGTGTTGCGATGTTTAACAAAGGAGCTTATGGGGTCGCACTCGTAGATGCCTTTGACAGCTTTTCTAAAGCGGACCAATTGTCAACAGAGTTAAATGATGCCGGGATAGAAGCGGCTGTCCACAAAAAGAGGTAGTCCGCTGATTTAAAGGGTGAAGCGAATATACTTGATCGTTTTTTGAGCCTCCAAGTGTAATTTTTCATAATAAGTTTTCAAGGAAAGTTCTTCTATTGGCAATGGTTTGCTATAGATGTCATCATCGTGGTATTCTATGGTGACTCCGGGATATTCATGGAGTACTTCCAGTGAAAATTCGTACAAATTAGGCTCATCCGTTTTGAGGTGAATTTTGCCGTTTTTTACCAATATTTTTTTGTAACTATCCAAAAAACGCGGAGCAGTTAGTCTTCGGTTTTTTTTGCTCTTACGCAGGAAAGGATCCGGGAAGGTAATCCAGATTTCACTGACTTCTTCAGGAGCGAAAAAGTTGACAATTTGTTCTATTCGCATACGCAAAAAAGCGGCATTGTCGAGTCCTTCTTCGAGGGCAATCCCTGCGCCTTGCCATATTCTGGCACCTTTGATGTCAATACCAATGAAGTTTTTGTTTGGGAACATTCTCGCCATTCCAAGGGTGTATTCTCCTCTACCGCATGCCAATTCCAATACAAGCGGATTGTCATTTTTGAAATGATTTTTCACCCAATTACCCTTCATGTCAAAAACTTTACCATCCACACCTTTTATTTCAGGGATCAATGGATCAAAATTTTCATATACATTAGGATATGATAATAGGTCAGCAAATTTTTGAAGTTTATTCCTTTTACTCATACTAGAATAGGCATTTTACTTATTATAAGAAGGCAAATTAACAACATTTTGATTTTTTAGAAGGTCAAAATCACTATAAAATCTTAATTTTATTGTATCTTTCATTAAAATATGACTCGAATGAAGAAAATATTATGGTGCATTTGGGCACTAATACCTTTTTTCAATGCCTATGCACAGGATGTAATTATTTCCGATCCTATTCCTGTGGCAAGTGATCATCAGTTGGGACTTATTGGTGAAATTAAGGGGAATCCATTGTTGTTTAGATGGAAAGAGCACGACTATCGGGTGATTGGTTTTAATGAAAATCTTCAGAAAAAATTTGAAAAAAGAATTGAACTGGAGAAGAGGTTACCCACCGTGTTATTTGTAGAAGCGGGTAAGAATGACTTTTCAATTATTTATTTCCATCGACAAAAAGGGCATCTTTATTTAAGAGCTAATAAGTACGATGGTAATGTCAATTTGTTGGATACGGTTTTAATTGCAGATTTGGGTAAAATATTTTTCAATCCACGATTTAAGATTCAGGAGTCCAAGGACAAAAATGTATTACTCATCCATTATTTGCAAAATGAAGAAGTAGTGAATGCTTTTTGCTATCAGTTGGATGAGATGAAATTGTTATGGAAGACAAAATTTAAACCTGAAAACTATTTTAGGGAGCAGTCATTCTTTCAAATGCAGGTGTCTAACACAGGAGAAATGTTTATGATTCTGAAAAAGAATAATTTAGATACTCGAAGGCGTCCTCATAAATTCACCATCCTTACTTATTCGAAAGAAGCGAATGAAGTCTCTTCTTTTGATATTTTAATGCAGGGGCATACCACTTATGATGCTGCGTTTGAGTATGATAATTTAAACAGACAATTAATAGGCGGTGGGTTTTATTCGCTGAAAAATGGTAGTCGGATTAATGGCTGGTTTTATTTAAGGTGGAAGCCTGAAAGCAGGGAGGATGTTTTGTTGAAATTTACGGCATTTGATCCCGTTTTTGTAGCGGATTTTATGAATAATAAAAAGGTGAGAAAGAATGCGACTATTTCTAATGTTAGCATAAGAGAACCGGTGTTGAGGCGGGATGGCGGCTTATTGATGATAGCGGAAAAGGTGACTATTTATAACCAGCAAAATACCAGTCAAATGCGAAGAAGCCGTAGCTTTGGGTTTCCTTCTTCACCGGGTATTGATTATTATTATGAAGAGGTATTACTGCTTTCAATTCATCCCAATGGCGAATTGCACTGGAGTAAGATATTGAGAAAAAAGCAAATATCCCATAGTGATGGAGCAGTGGGCTCTTCCTTCTTTTTGACAAAAACCAGAAAGAAATTACATTTTGTATTCAATCGTGACATTGAGCGCTCGACCCTGATTAGTGAATATATAATGGATGGCAGTGGTGATTATTTGGAAAATAATATTATTAGCACGGAAGGCTTGAAGTCTATGTTTAGGTTTAAGGATGCACTTCAGGTTAGTCACAATAGAATTTTGGTCTGGAGTCATTGGCGCAGTCGTTTGAGATTAGCGAGGTTTGAGTTTGAATGATGCAAATAAATTTTATCTTCGTCGTAAAATAAGAAAAGGATGAAAAGACACCTTCCAAATATTATTACACTTGTCAATCTATTCTGTGGATTATTGGCGATTGTTTCTTTATTATATGGACAATTTACACAAGCCGTTATTTTGATATTTATTGGAGGGCTGGCAGATTTTATGGACGGCTTGGTCGCGCGTTTATTGAAGGTAAATTCACCGATGGGGAAAGAGTTAGATTCTCTTGCGGATATGGTTACTTTTGGTGTGGTGCCGGGTATGATTGTTTTTATATTGTTGAATAAAGGCGCGTCGATACCTTCGTGGACTGAATTTCCATGGGGGGCAACACCGGCATTTTTGATCACCCTGTTTTCGGCTCTTCGACTGGCAAAGTTTAATTTAGACACCAGACAAACGGAAAATTTCATTGGATTGGCAACACCGGCGGCGACAATTTTTGTCGTGGGGTTGTTATTGATTTATATCAATGATTCCTTTGGGTGGTCCAGCTGGGTGCTGCATCCGATTATTTTATATACTATCATTATCTGTTTAAGTTTATTATTAGTATCCGAAATTCGGATGTTTAGTTTGAAATTTAAATCATTAAAATGGGAAGGAAATCAGAAAAGGTATATTTTTGCTATTATTTCAATTGGGCTCATTGCTTTTTTTAGAGAAGCCTCTTTAAGTATAATTATCTTTTTTTATATTATTATGAATCTAATCATGGGGAAATATCCCTCTCCATCAAAGTTGTAAAATAATGCTCTATATCGTTCCGACTCCTATTGGTAATTTAGAAGATATAACCCTGCGTGCTATTCGCATTCTCAAGGAGGTCGATATGGTTTTTGCCGAAGATACGAGGGTCACTGGAAAGCTTTTCAAACACTTTGGTATTGAGACACCGCTAAGTTCTTTTCATACCCATAACGAACACCACAAAACACAGGCAGTTTTACAACAAATAAAAGCGGGTAAAACCATCGCACTTGTCTCCGATGCAGGTACACCGGGAATCTCTGATCCGGGCTTTTTACTGGGTAGAGCGGCACATCAGGAAGGTATTCCCGTTTCCTGCCTGCCTGGTGCGACAGCCATTATTCCCGCATTGGTTAACTCCGGCATTCCCTGTGACCGATTTCATTTTGAAGGATTTCTTCCACACAAAAAAGGTCGTCAAACACGATTGAAATACCTGGCCACCCTGCCCAATACCTTTGCCCTGTATGAATCGCCTTTCCGCCTGCTCAAATGTCTAAAACAGTTGGCAGAATACTGCGGAGAGGACAGGCAAGCCTGCGTTTGTAGAGAGCTGACCAAAATATACGAAGAATCCGTTACCGACACCCTCTCCGGCCTGATTGATTATTATGAAGGAAAAAAGGTGAAGGGGGAGATTGTGATTGTGGTGGCGGGGGGATGAGGAGAGTTGGTATACGCCTCTCCCGAATTTATTTCGGGATGCCGATGATTGGTAGATGGGCGGGGGTGGACCCAC
>CAZNCI010000093.1:0-12038 GCA_964571475.1 uncultured Saprospiraceae bacterium
TTTTACATTATTATAGACCAATTGGATGTTTGCATCAAGGCTTCGCCCTGCTGTCAGGTCTTTTATTTTAGATAATAAAAAGGGCGTCACCTCTTTTCCTGTAATATTTTTCGTCTTTGCCTGCTGCAAGGCTTCTGTTATTGAAGCCTGTATGAATGCCCCTTCCATGGCGTATTCATCCGGTATAGGATTGCCAATCACAATGCCTCCTTTTAGGCCTAAATCCCACTTTGTTTTCATTACACGTGCTAATTCGGCGTAATCATCTACCCGATATGGAGCTTGATAGCCACTATCTTTGGCATAGAATGCCGGAAAGTCGGTCGTTTTGAAGGCAATTACCGGAACACCGTAGGTTTCTAAGTACTCCAAAGTCAGACCTATGTCCAATATAGATTTGACACCGGCAGAAACGACCGCAATATTAGTCTTGGCCAACTCTTGTAAGTCAGCAGAAATATCCATTGTCTTTTCAGCGCCTCTATGTACGCCTCCTATGCCTCCGGTGGCAAAGACGCGAATACCTGCCAGATCTGCAATAATCATTGTCGATGCAACAGTTGTCGCTCCATTTTTTTGTTGGGCGACCACAAAAGGAATGTCCCTTCGACTCGTTTTGTTAACGGCATACCCTTGTTTTCCCAGAAAGTCTATTTCATCGGCTTTTAACCCTGCCTTTAACTGACCATTAATGATAGCAATTGTGGCAGGTATAGCTCCATTTTCGCGGACTATTTTTTCGACATTGAGTGCTGTTTCTACATTTTGTGGATAGGGCATGCCATGAGAAATAATAGTTGATTCAAGGGCTACAATTGCTTTATTTTCAGCGAGGGCGTCTTTGACTTCTTCCGTTATTTTTAAATATTGGTGCATAAATTATAAATTAAAGTACTGGTCAATTTTTTCTTTTAAATAGTTTTGATTCATCAGGGGGCTTACTGTTTCCTTTGATTCGAGAGCGATTAGTGCGGCCGCCATCCCGTAAGCCGTGCAGGTCTCAATGGGTAAGGCTTTCATTTGCCCTAGTACAACTCCTGCCATGAAGGCGTCTCCTGCTCCGGTTGTGCTTGCCACCTGTGTCTTAGGAGCCGGAGTTATAATACATTTTTTACGGTTGCAGGACAAGACACCTTCTGCTCCCATTGTTATGAAAATATTTTGGCAGCCTTTTTTTAGGAGAATTTTGGCAGCTAACCGGGCATCATCTTCCGAAAGGATGGGTCTTTCTAAAAAAATGGCAGCCTCTTTTCTATTCGCTTTTACTGTGCCGAATGCTCCAATAATTTTTTTTGCTTTTTGAGCCATTTCGATTGACACGAGGTCAATAGACAGTTGTTCTTTTTTAATATGATTTGAAATCCATGAAAGGCTTTTTTGAGATATATTTGTCTCAACGACTATTTTGGCGCCTGATAATAAAAATTCTTTTTTGGTAGCTAAAAATTCGGGAGTGATTGCTTGAATGATATCCATAGCTGCAATTCCTGCGACCATATCATTTTTATCATCCATAATGGCAAGGTGCAGGGCGCTATTGCCCTTTTTTGTGAATACACTATTGGAAATATCCCCTTTTAAGTCAGTGATTGAACGCTGTAATTGCAAGGCAAAAGCATCTCCGCCGAAAGCCGAGATGAAAGAGGTTGTTACTCCAAGACGCAGTAAATTTTCGGCAATATTTCGACCGACGCCCCCATTGCCGGTATGTATTTCGCCGGGAACAGAATCATAAGAGATCAATTGCTTATTCGGAAAGCCCATAATATCCATTATCGCAGCTCCAATAACAATAACTTTTTTTTCCATCAATTTTTATTTAGAAATTGATAAGGCATTACATCCATCTTCACAAAGGTAAATCTTATCTTTGATTTTTATACATTATAATGCTTATGAATGAGTTAAAAATGAACATTTATTTATATCTCATTCCTTATCAGCCTAAATAAAAATTATGTCCACTTTTTTACAACTTTTTAAAACGCCTAATGCTATTCTTGGAATGATTCATCTAAGGGCCCTTCCCGGTACTCCCTTTTACGATGGAGATGACCAAAAAATAATCGACCAGGTATTGGAGGAGCTATATATATATAATAAGGCGGGTCTCGATGGGATCATCATCGAAAATATGCATGATATTCCATATCTGAAGGAAAATGTAGGTCCCGAAATAACGGCATTTATGGCAAAAGCGGCATTAGCGGTTAGAGCAAATACAGATTTGCCTTGTGGGTTGCAAATACTGGCAGGGGCGAATAAGGAAGCCTTAGCGGTTGCAAAATCAGCTAATTTCCAGTTTATCAGAGCAGAAGGTTTTGTTTTTGCACACGTTGGAGATGAAGGAATTATTGAATCTAATGCAGGTGCTTTATTGCGTTACCGCAAAAAAATAGCAGCAGATGATATTTTAGTCTTAACTGATATTAAGAAAAAGCATAGTGCCCATACAATTACATCCGATGTGTCAATCGAAGAAACAGCAAGGGCAGCCACTTTTTTTGCGAGCGATGGTTTAATTATTACAGGTAACTCAACAGGGCATCAAGCTTCCCTTGACGAAGTCAAAAAAGTAAAACAAGCTACTCATCTTCCCGTTTTGATAGGTTCTGGAATTACAATCCAAAATGTCAATCAATATCTGGGTCATAGCGATGCGCTCATTATAGGTTCTTCTTTTAAAAAAGATGGATTTTGGAAAAATGGCTTGGATGGCAATAGAGTAAAGGCATTTATGAAACACATTGGGCGATAGTTGTGCCCTGTTTTAGCACTTTTTAATATTTTTTCCGGATAAAATTCCTTTTTTATCATTAGGCTAACACTTGCTTAACCCTTTTTAACATTTAAAAGGTGCTTCTTTGTCCTATCAATTAAAAAAAATATTGATTATGAGACGATTTATGTTATCTGTCATTGGTGCAATGTGTTTGCTTTTCGCAAATAGTGCTATTGCACAAAATCAAATAGGTGTTCGTACCGGTGCCAATTGGAATAGCGTGAAAGCTTCTATCCCGTTTGTTAATATAGGGAATAGTTTAAAGTCTGTTGAAAAATTTAATATAGGGCTTGTTTATGCTGCCAGTATAACTGAAAAATTTGGTATTCAAACAGAGGTCAATTATCTCAAAAAGGGGTTTGTGGTCACCAAAGATTTGGGGGATGTAGATTTACTTGGCGTGACGGTACCTGTTCAGACCAAGGTTGAAGCACAAATTTCTTATGTCGATATTCCAATTCTTGCCAAATATAAATTTGGAGAAAATGCACTCAAAGGTTATGCCGTCTTGGGACCTTATTTAGGTTATGCTTCAAAGGGAGCACTAAAAGCCTATTCGGCTTCAGGGGAAGAAGTAGAATTAGCTTCGACGAATTTCGATTTTTCATTGGTTCGTTATGCTCGATTTGAAGTTGGTGGGGTTGCAGGCATAGGAGGGAGTCTGGATATTGGAATAGGAGAAATATTTGCGGATGCTCGATACAATTTTGGACTAACAAAATTATTCGATGTGCCATTACTAAATTCATCAAACAGAGGAGTAGGTGTCAACCTCGGACTTTTAATAAATATATAATTTTAGACACCTTCTCGAAAAACCAACAGCAGTAAAACACCTAAAATACCTAATTGAAGTTTACGACTGCCATGATTTCCTTTAGGGGAAAATCATGGCTTTTTTATTAATACCGTTTGCTATCAATTTTTACCAAAATGCCTAATAAAATACTAAATCCCAGTAGAGATGATCCTCCTTTACTTAAAAAAGGTAAAGGAACGCCAATAATTGGTGCGAGCCCCATTGTCATCCCAATATTAATCAAAAAGTGAACGAAAATAATTCCTGCGACGCAATACCCGTAGTACATGGCAAATTTTGATCGTTGTCGTTCTGCCACCATAACAATTCGGATAAGTAAAAATAAAAAGAGTCCAATAATTAAAGCACTTCCAATGAAGCCGTGCTCTTCTCCTACGGTACAAAAGATGAAATCTGTTGTTTGTTCCGGCACAAAATTACCTTTAGTCATATCTCCCTGTAAAAAGCCTTTTCCTGCAAAACCTCCGGCTCCAATGGCTATTTTAGATTTTTCTAAATTATAACCAGCATCCTTGTTTTTCACAAGGTCAGGGTGTAACCAGACATTTATTCTTTGTTGCTGGTGAGATTTTAAAACGTGGTTGAAACTCCAATTGGCTCCACCACTAATTAAACTTCCCATCAAAAAAAATAAGACGATTAGACTCACCTCTCTCTTTTTCTTCCTATTCCACAAAATTCCTATTAAGAAAAATAATAGCCCAACACTCCCTGCCAATTGATAAAAATGGTATTCCGGAAATTTATGGAATACATCATAAAAGGCGATTAAAAATAAAATAAAAATTAAGCTGATGTAAAATTTAGGCTTTGCCAAATAAATTAAAATGGCAGATGCTGCCAATGCCAAGGTTATAGAAATATTCAAAGCGGGATACATTAAGCCCATCACAAGCATAAATGCCGCAAAGAAAGTAATGATATAAAACCGTGTGGAAAGACCGGCTCTATACATCACAAGCAGAAAAGAACCATAAATGAAAGCGGAGCCTGCATCCGGTTGTAATAGTATTAATAACATCGGTGCCGTTATTAATAAAACTAAGGTTCCGATGGATTGTACACTTTTTAAGTCTGTATTGTAATTACTTAGGAAGGAAGCAACAACCAGGGACGTGCCTACTTTTGCAAATTCGGAAGGCTGTATAGTCATTCCGCCCAGTCTATACCACGATGTTGCACCATTGATGCTGACGCCAAAAATGAAAAGCCCCGCCAGTAATGCCAGACTGATACCATATACGGGTACTGCCATTGTTTGCCAAAACTTCCAATCAATGAATTGAAGTGCTACGAATACAAAGAAAGAAAGCCCAATCCAAATACTTTGTTTGCCGAGAGGTGTTGAAAAAAAAGTATCTAAACTGTATCCCGTTTCATTATAACCAATAGAAAACAACATTAACCAACCTGTAAAAACAAGTGTTAAATAGGTTCCATATATAGTGATATCCGGTTTTGAATAAGAATGTAAGGAATTGCTCACCGGCAATAATTATTTTACAATGAATCTAATAGCTCTGCTTTGTTAATTTTATCATCTTTAACCAAATAAATACCGGAGTAATCCTGAGATAAGATATATTTTAACCTTAGTGCTTCTAATTTTGAGATAAACGCACCTGCTCTTAATTTGTAATAAGGGCTTGAATGCACCCAGTTAACCGAAACAGAAGGGTATCGATACCTGAAATTTCTTCTTTCTGCCTCCATTCTTTGCCGGTCAGTAGTGGCAAGGAGTTGAATACGCCAACCGTCAATAAAGGTTTCTGCTGTATTGATTTCTTCATATTTATCCATTATTTGAGTAATAACGGTTTCTTCATGAATGACAATATTCTGTGAATAGCCAAAATAAGGAAAGGCGATTAGCAGGAACAAAATAGGAAAAATAAACTTTTTAAACATAGTAAAAGATTGAGTAACAAACACAAAAGTACTATTTTTTTGTTACAATAGCTACTCCTGACGAACAACCAAGTCTATTGGCTCCTGCATTAATGAAAGATTGTGCATCTTTTGCCGTCTTTATTCCACCGGAGGCTTTTATTTTTACCTTGTTTCCAACGACGGCTTTCATTGTTTCTACGGCTTCAATAGTAGCACCTCCTCCATTAAATCCGGTTGAAGTTTTGATGAAGTCAGTTCTTGCTTTCATGCAAATTTCTGACACTTTCTGAATTTCGGATGTCGTTAAAAGCCCTGTTTCGAGAATAACCTTAATGACCTTGCCTTTTAAGTGCACGGCTGTTGTCATGGTATTGATGTCATTAGCGACATAACTCCAATTTCCTTCTTTTAGGGCACAAATATTAATCACAACATCGAGCTCGTCTGCCCCTTCATCAATAGCTCTTTTTATCTCCTCCACTTTGGATGCGGTAGCAGAGTAGCCCATAGGGAAACCAATTACCGTCGCGACCTTACATTTACTCTTTTCTAGTAACAAAACACTGGTTTTAACCCAATACGGGGGGATACATACTGCGGCAAAGTCGTATTCAATCGCTTCTGAACACAATTTTTGAATATCAGCTTTTGAGCAATCTGCCTTTAGTATGGTATGGTCAATAAACCCTGCCAATTTCTTCTGCGTCATTTACGGGATTGTTTTATTCTCTTGAATGTTATTATTAATACGCCCGCAAGGTATTACTTTTTTTTAGAGAAGTAAAGGAAAGTTATGAAAAATGTAAGACTAATGTTGTTATTAGGATAATAAGGTGTAGGTGATGAAGCTCAAACCATAGGCCAGTCCCGTCATGACAAAAAACTGGATAATGGGCCATTTCCAACTTCCCGTTTCTCGTTTGACAACCGCGAGGGTGCTCATGCACATCATGGCAAATACGTAAAAGATCAGCAAAGAGGATGAAGTTGCGATCGAATAGACTAATTCTCCCGTTTGTGGGTTTCTTTCAGTGGCTAATCGCTCCCGAATAGATAATTCCTCTGTGCTTTCGATACTGTATATGGTAGAGATTGTACCTACAAAAACTTCTCTTGCCGCGAATGATGTTATCAGGGCAATGCCAATTTTCCAGTCAAAACCCAATGGTTTTACGATTGGTTCTATTGCTTTGCCAAAGTCTCCTGCAAAGGACGCCTCCAGTGATTTGGATGCGATCAATGCTTCGGTTTGATTTGGATTTAATCCTTGAGATTGAGCTTCTATTTTTGCTGTTTTTTGGGCTTGATTGATGTGCCCCGGGCGACCAAAGTTTGCCATGCCCCATAAAATAATAGAAATAATAATGATGATTTTTCCTGCTTCAGTGACAAATGTTCTTACTTTTCCCCATACAGAATAGAAAACATTTCTCATGACGGGGGCTCGATATTCCGGTAATTCCAGGGTGAGGTAACTTCTTTCATTGGATTTGAACACGAGCTTAAATATTAAAGCAGTAAATAAGGCTCCCAATAAGCCCAATAGGTAAAGCCCCATAAATGCAAGTCCTTGCAAATTAAACCACCCACCCACTACTTTGGATGGAAAAGCAAACCCAATCAGCATGGCATAGACCGGGATTCGTGCAGAGCAACTCATGAATGGAGTAATAAAAATAGTCGTTAAACGCTCCTTCCAGTTAGTGATGGTTCTTGTGCTCATGATTGCAGGTATTGCACAGGCACTACTTGAGATCAAAGCAATAATACTACGCCCACTTAAACCAAAAAACTTCATAATTCTGTCAAACAAAAAAACGACTCTCGCCATATAACCGGCTTCTTCCAAAATGGCAATCAGGAAAAACAAAATGGCAATTTGCGGGATAAATATCAGCACTCCACCTATTCCGGAAAGTAATCCATCTGTTAGGAAATCCAGAAAATAACCGGGCGGAATTATTTTTTTTAGCGTATCTGAGCCCCATGTGAAAATACCATCAATCATATTCATGGGGTAGGATGCCCATGAAAAAATTGCCTGGAAAACCCAAAACATAATAAAGAAAAAAATGATGGGACCGAGAATCTTATTGGTGAAAATCCGATCAAGACGAATGGTTAATTGATTTCCGGAAACAGCCTGCCCCTGAATGACTTTTTTGGCAAGTGGTATAATGTCCTCAAATCGATCCATTGTTTCATCAACTTGATGGCGCAGGCTTTCGAATGATAATTGTGCCAGTGCGTCCCTGAGTTTTGTTTTTTCCTGATTGGACAAGAAATTTAACCATTGGAAATGATGGGCAATTAGTAATGACCGGTATGTGTTTTTAGTAGGATATATTTTTTGAGAAATACTTATAGCGGCTTGTTCTTTTGGAGTGAATGACCTGGGTTTATGATCAGGAGGGGGCGTAGAAGTAATTATTTTTTGTAAACTGTCTTTTATTTCAGAGATACCTTGTCCGGTACGCCCACTTAATTTCAGGACAGGAACACCCAGTTTCTGGGCTAGATGATCCACCTGGACATGAATTTCTTCCTGTTGGGCAATATCCATCATATTGAGCCCTAAGATTAATGGAAAACCTAAGTCTAATAATTGATGGAAAAGAAGTAGTTGTTTTTCAAAATGCGTAACATCCAAAATATACAAAAGAATATCTGGAAAATTCTCATCTTTATTATCCAATAACGTATTGACGACGAGTTGCTCGTCAGATGAATTAGGGTAAAGGCTATACAATCCCGGGAAGTCGATTAATTCGATTTTTTGCCCATTGGGAAGAGAGAAATGGCCAATTTTTTTATCGACAGTTACTCCCGGAAAGTTTCCGATTTTTTGGTGCAAACCAGTAAGCAGGTTAAAAACAGAAGACTTTCCCGAATTTGGATTCCCTACAAGCCCAACTTTTATATTTTTAGGCAGACTTTTCAAGAGTATAAGATTTAGTAACCATAATAGAGGCAGCTTCTTCTAGTCGCAATGCAAGAAAATTATGTTGATTTTGAACAAAAAACGTATGTCCTAGTAAGGATTTTCGTACCAAAGTAATGGGCATTCCCGGAAGAAGCCCCATCGTGAGCAGTTTTGATGCAAGCTTCGTGTCCTTATAAGACATAACCGTATAAGTAAGACCAATTTGACCTTTAGAGAACGGTATTTCCTCTATATTATCCTGAAGCGCCATATTAGTTTTATTTAGATTCATTCTAATTTACGCTAAATTAGTTTTTTCTTGCTTGCGGAGAAAGAAAATGCGATAATTTTCTTGAAATTATTTCCTTCTGCCCCTAAAACCACTTTTTTTAGCTCTTTTTGAACCAGAAAATCTATTTTTCCCTTTACGCCCTTTCTTATTTGATTGACGGTTAGGCATGGGTTCATCTCTATTTACGCGAAGTGTTCGCCCCTCGAATGTACCGCCATCAAAAACGCTAATAAGTTTAGATTCCAGGCCTTTTTCAACAGAAAAGAAGGAGTGGCGAGCATCCATTTTGATATCAAAAAATCGCTCTGAAGGAATTTCGCAAAAATCGGCAAACATAGCCGTCAAATCCTCTTCATTCATTTTATCATTCACCCCAATATTAATAAAGAGTCGCGCTCCATTCCTTTTGTTCGATTTATTGCGGTCTCTTTTTTCATTGCCTCTTCTTGAGTCTCTATCCCGATCTCTTCCTTTTCCACGATCTCCACGCCCTCTGTCATTATTATCTCTGTCCCGGTTATTTCCCTTGCTGTTAAAAGCGGCATCACTGCCAGCTCTTAGATAAGCGGCGGGTAATTGGTTAATAGCCATTGATGCTATCTGCTTCATCAGCTCATCTTTTGATAAGCTGGCCAACTCCTCTTCAATAATTGGCCAAAAGGTATCAATTGAAGAATTGAGAGGTGCTTCTTTTATTTTCGAAAACTCTACCTTTAATCTTTTTTTGCATATTTCTATGCCCGAAGGTATTTTTGCTTCTGTAAATTGCACCTGTAGCCTATGTTCTAACCTTTTAATTGTTCTTCTGTCGCGCTGGCTTCCCAGAATCAAGGAGATGCCTTGCTTTCCTGCTCGTCCGGTACGGCCACTTCTGTGTGTGTAGAAGTTGAGATCATCCGGGATATTATAGTTGAAAACGTGTGTGATATTTTGAACATCAATACCTCTGGCAGCCACATCGGTTGCGACGAGAATGGACAGTTGTTTTGCTCTGAATTTGGCCATTACACGATCTCTTTGAGATTGATTCATGTCTCCGTGAAGCGCATCGGCATTGTATCCATCGCTGGTTAATTGGTCGGCCAGGTTTTTAGCACCCATTCTTGTTCTCGTGAAAATTAAGCCATAAATATCTGTTTCAAAATCCATGAAACGTTTTAAGGCGGCATATTTTTGAGCGTTGTTAACAAAGATGTATTCGTGTTTAATATTTTTATTAGACGTATTTTCCTTGGCGACAGAAAGCTCGATGGGGTCGCTCATATAAGTTTTTGCAATACGCCTTACATCCTTAGGCATGGTCGCAGAAAAGAGCCAGGTGTTTTTTTTATCGGGTGTAAATTCAAGAATTTCGTCTATTTCTTCTTTGAAACCCATATTGAGCATTTCATCTGCCTCATCCAAAACGACGTATTGTATTTGGCTGATATTGACCACCTTTCTTCTCATTAAATCCCGGAGTCTGCCGGGAGTTGCTACGATGATGTGGCATCCTTTTTTTACTTCTTTGATTTGGCGAGAGATGTCAGCTCCTCCATAAACCGCCTGAATTTTCATTCCTTTGACGTATTTGCTGAAAGATTCAAACTCTCTTGAAATTTGTAAACAAAGCTCGCGTGTCGGTGAAAGGACCAATGCCTGCGTATGTCGTTCGGAAATATTGACCAAGTCTAAAAGAGGTAAGCCAAAGGCGGCTGTTTTTCCCGTTCCAGTTTGGGCAAGACCGACCATATCCTGATCGCCGGTTAATAATTGAGGGATCGCCTTTTCCTGGATAGGAGTAGGTTCGGTATATCCCATTTCCTGAATCCCGTTGATAATAGGTTGAGATAGTCCCAATTCTAAGAATGCATTCATGTTATTGTTTTTTAAAATCATTATACAGCTACAAGGATTGCCAATCAATCCATTTTGTTTTACTTCGGAGCTGTGGATAACAATTTTGATGTGTTATAAGGCATACCCAATTTACAAAAAAAAGGCTTGCTTCCAAATATGCCTTATGTTAATGTTCACTCATTCAACAATAGACATGATAAAAAAAAGTCTGTGCTATCAAATGCACAGACTTTCACCGAGGTCGAGATCAGATTCGAACTGACGTACGAGCTTTTGCAGAGCCCTGCCTAGCCACTCGGCCACCCGACCATTTTAAGCGACTGCAAAGATAAGTCCTTTTTTATTAAAATGCTTCTTTTTTTAAAAAAAATATTACTTCGGTTTGAACCAAACGATATTTTCCTGGTCTTCCCCTCCATTATAATCAATAAATATCTCCTCTCCTGCTTCAATATCTCTCAAGCTGTAAATATCAAGGGTTTTTTCGATTTGATTAAGTTCTACTATTGCGTTGGGTGTATCTGAGTGGTTGAAGAGTGATCCCCAGCCCAAGGCGATGGCGCATTGGGCGTTATGCTCTCCCCACAAAAAATAATAGTCATGCAAATGTGTTTGATGAATTAATTTTTTGTCTTCAGTGGATAATACGATAACAGGGCAAACTTCCAATAATGTATCTTTAGGTATAGGTGCACCGGTGAAAACACCAAGGCCATGGATGTCACTTTCGTGAAAAAATAAATACGGAAATCGCTGATTCATACGACAAATATAAAAAATTCCCTTACAGCTCATTGGGCTATAAAGGAATTTTTATTACTATTGAAGTGGAATTTTTTTATTTCACCTCTTGTTTTTCAGCAGGTGCTCCCAGTAGTTCTTTTTCTATCACTTCAACTAGCACGTGCTTAGGCAGTGCGCCGGCCTGCATCATCGGCTGTTTATCCATTGGAATAAATAGGATAGAAGGAATACTTCTAATGCCGAATACCTGTGATAATTCCTGCTCCACTTCTGTATCGACCTTATAGATATTTAGCTTTCCATCGTATTCGTTGGCGAGCTCTTCCAATATCGGCGCGACCATCTTACATGGACCACACCAATCGGCATAAAAGTCAATAATCGCTGGAACGCTCCCTTTATATTTCCACTCTTTTTCTGTTGTATAATCAAAAACGTCGTCTTTGAATTTTTGAGTTGTTAATTTTATTGTAGGCATAAATAATTTTATTTTTAATAATAATGCAAAGATACAACTATGTTAACATCAAAGCTGTGATTATTGTTACAGTAAGTATAATGTTTCTTTTTACTAAATTGCGGAGGTGCTATTTAAGGAAATTTGAATTGGACGGTTTGATGCCTGAAAAGCATTCATCCACCTGTGGGAAACAGGGGGATGAGTGGATCAGTCAAGGTGGTGAAGATGCAGTAATTCCCCAAAAGTGTCGGTTTGAATGCCCGACGCAGGAGGGTTCAAGCTGACACT
>CAZNCI010000094.1:0-7816 GCA_964571475.1 uncultured Saprospiraceae bacterium
TAGCTGGGGAAATGGATCAGGTATGCGGGTTAGTGCAGTCGGTTTTGCTTTTGATGATGAAAAAACAGTCCTGAACGAAGCAAGAAAAAGTGCGGAAGTTACGCATAATCATCCGGAGGGAGTCAAAGGAGCACAAGCTGTCGCATTAGCCATATTTCTTGCTAGAAAAGGAAAGCGTAAAATAGAAATAAAAGAAATAATTGAGAAAAAATTTAATTATGACCTTTCAAGAAGCATTGATGATATTCGCGAGGTTTACAAATTTGATGTCAGTTGCCAAGGTTCAGTGCCAGAGGCAATCATCGCTTTTTTGGAATCTGCCGACTTTGAAGATGCCATCCGAACGGCCATCTCGATTGGAGGTGACAGCGATACCATCGCTTGTATGACAGGCGCGATTTCTCAAGCTTTTTATCAATCTATCCCCAATCATTTAGTCCTGCAAACGATGCAAAAACTGCCGACTGATTTTAAGAAAATCATAGATCAGTTTGAGGAGAAATACTTGCCAAAATACTGAAATGTAAAAAAAATTTCAGCTGTTTTCAATTACCTTTTAAATTTCACTTATGTGGTTTCTCGCAAAGCTGGGAATTCTTTAAATATAATTTTAAAAATACACAAAATATCATGAGTCCATTACTATTAACAGACGGTTATAAAGTCGATCACAGAAGACAATATCCTGCCGGAACATCTCTAGTTTATTCCAATTGGACACCGAGAATGAGTCGCATTGAAGGTGCCAATGAAGTGGTCTTTTTTGGCTTGCAGTATTTTATTAAAAAATACATCATTCACGAATTTCAAACTGAATTCTTTAACCAGCCAAAAGCACTGGTTTGTGCCCGATATTCACGAAGAATTAATAATTATTTAGGTGAAAATGCAGTCGGTATAAAACATATCGAAGCACTCCATGATCTGGGTTACATTCCGATGGTTTTTAAGGCGCTACCGGAAGGTGTTTCTGTTCCTCTTAGAGTGCCAATGTTCACGATGTACAACACTCTTCCCGAGTTTTTTTGGCTGACTAATTATTTCGAAACCTTACTTTCTACTACGGTTTGGTTGCCATGTAATTCTGCCACTATTGCAAAGCTCTACCGTAAAATTCTTGATGTTTACGCCATCGAAACTTCTTCTATTCCTGAATTTGTGGATTGGCAGGGACACGATTTTTCCATGCGGGGAATGGCGGGTTTAGAGGCTGCCGTCATGAGTGCCGCTGGTCATTTATTGAGTTTTACCGGTACCGATACTATTCCTACAATTGACTTTATGGAAATCTATTATAACGCTGATTCCGATACCGATTTAATTGGAGGAACAGTGGCTGCGACCGAGCATTCTGTTATGTGTATGGGTACGGATGAGGGCGAAAAAGAGACCTTCAAGCGGCTAATTACTGATATTTACCCGAATGGAATTGTCTCCATTGTATCGGATACATGGGATTTATGGAAGGTACTGATGGAATATTTACCCGGGTTAAAGGAGGAGGTGTTGGCAAGAGATGGCAAGGTGGTAATTCGTCCGGATAGCGGTAATCCCGTGGACATCATTTGCGGTACACCGAATGGCAAAAACGATGCAGAGCGTAAGGGGGTAATTGAGTTATTATGGGATATTTTCGGTGGTTATATCAACCAAAAAGGCTATAAAGAATTGGATCCACACATCGGAGCAATTTACGGCGATAGCATCACATTAGATCGTGCCCGTCAGATATGTGAGCGTTTGAAAACGAAGGGTTTTGCCTCCACAAATGTGGTCTTGGGTATTGGCTCTTTTACTTATCAATATAATACGAGAGATACCTTTGGGTTTGCGATGAAGGCAACCTACGGAGAAGTGAACGGTATTGGTCGGGAGATTTTTAAAGACCCAGTTACCGATGATGGTGTCAAAAAATCAGCCAAAGGTCTGCTTAAAATTGTGAAAGAAAATGGAGCTTATCTATTGATCGATCAAGTGAGTTGGCAAGAAGAACAAACGGGTGAACTTCGTGAGGTGTTCCGAGACGGGAAATTACTCATTGATGAAAATCTTGCCGATATTAGAAGAAGGGTGAAATCCATATAGGCATAAATCAAGAGGGGGAAGCATTTTTCCCTTGCGTTCCCCTTGACCCCTCAATGCCCATCTCACCGTTTGAAAAAAAACTACTTCCTCCGATTCCATACCTCCTTTTATGTTTTTCCAAATTTTTTATCAGGAAAATACAATAATTCCCCGGCTTCATTGGTTATAACCCCAACAATCAAAACAAATCATACTTATAAGGCAATAGTTTTACAAGAGTTTAGTCTTCATTATTTTTCAGTTAGTCTTACGTTTTTTGGGCTGAGGAATGATGGCGGGCTAGAAATTTTGAATCAAAACGAACTATTGCCACGCTGTGTTCCTCACCTGGAATACACTTGGTGTTTTATTAATCAAAACACACAAGTATGAAAAATTTACTGTTTCTTGCCATTATTTTTTCTGTACCTACTACTATTTTTTCTCAGGGAGCTGTTGAGTATCGAGACGATCAATTAGATTATTTTTCCTGGTTTCACGAACATTCCAATACCGTAGATTTGTATCAGTCCGGAAAGATTATTTACACCTTTGTCTCAAATGCTCCCATCCGAAGGGAAGCCTGTATAGAATCAACCATAATCACTAAATTGCCAATAGGTGCTCCTGTGACTAATTTATTTGATGAAACCGATGATATTGTTTGGGAGTCTATTAATGGATACAATGACATTTGGCATCGGGTAAAGGGTTTTGATGAGAAAGGTCATCGTTTTATTGGTTATTTATGGGGTGGACACATCGCAAAAGCTTACCAGCCAGCATTTGTAACGGGAGATGGCGGCGAGGAGTTTGTTTTATTAGGCGTCTCCTCTCAAAAGCGGAAAGGAATACATGATACCAAAGCAGAATTGAAAGTGGTGAGTGATAATAAAGTAATCGCTTCTACTACTGTGCCGGATATGTGCTTATTTGAAGAGTGTACCTCCGATGCTTTAGTACGTGTATTGACCGATCAGCCATTCAAGGGGGAGATTATGATAGAGGCTTCTTCAATGACCATTAGTTGTGCGACCGGGATTGAAAAAAATTACTTTTCCTGGCAGGGAGGACAATTAAAACACGTCTATCACAGTTCGATGCCCGACGATCGGGTGTCTAAGAACAAATCCTTCCAATACGAAAATAAAAACGAAACCATCCTTTGTCGGTTTAGCCATGAGAAAGCTGATTTTACTCCGGTTTGGTCTTGTAAAAGAATCAAAAAAGGTGCAAATACAAGGGCTTGATCCCTTATTGATAATATATTGGCTACGAACACCTATATTGTATTTTGTTTGAGGTGTTCGTGGCAAATTTATTAGGATTTTAAACCAAGCCAACAATAATCAAAACAACCCCTGCTAAAGCAAAGAGTTTAGCAATAAAACCCAACAAGCCAAAGACAGAAATTAATAATGAAAGAAGTCCAAGCAAAAGTGCAACACCCAACATGACGAGCCCCAATAACAATAAATCATTCCCACGGCTTCTTCTTCTATTGTTGAGTAATTTATCGACCCTTTTCTCTTTTCGGTGCTGTTTTTTGAGCGCTCTTTTTTCTTTGCGGGAAAGCTGATCCGTTTGAATGGTTTGTTCCTGTTTTTTCTTTATGGGATGAATGGCATAAATAGGAGAGAAGACCGGTGTCATCACCAATAAAAATAAAAGAATGAGTCCTTGTTTCATGAAGATTTTGTTTTGAATGAATAACTGTTACCGATAGGACGTTTGAAAATAGCACAAACCCCTATTGGGATTCCCAAAAATATCACTAACTCCATACGTTATCATTTTCCCAATATATACCCCTGAAACACTAATTCCACCTTTGCCTTTAAATGAATATCCTGAATACGGTCTTCTTTTTTAGTAAAGGTGACGAGTAAATCACCTCCCTTGGTTTTGACTGCAATCTGATGGTGGGCTGTGTCTTTTTGAGCAAGGGCATACGCAATGGCAGAAGCGGTAACTCCTGTGCCGCAACTTTGCGTCTCATTTTCTACCCCTCTTTCGTAAGTCGCAACGGTAAGTCCATTTTGATTAATTTCCACAAAATTAACATTCGTACCATCGGGGCTAAATTTTTTGTCATATCGAATAGCCCGACCTTCGGTTTTGATATTTATTTTGTCCAAATTTTTCACGAAAGTGACATAATGAGGACAACCCGTATCCAAAAAATAATAATCGGATTGGACGTCAATATTGGATACATCCCTTAATGAAATCTGTATGGTTTGGTCAGAAAAGACTTCACCCCTATGTAATCCATCGGCTGCCCTAAAGGTTGTTTTTTTAGAAATGATCCCGAGTTGATGAGCGAAGTCAACGATACAACGACCTCCGTTGCCACACATTGCGCCCGTGCTACCATCGGCATTAAAATAGATCATTTTGAAGTCAACTTCGTCGTCATTTTCCAATAAAATCAGTCCATCTGCCCCAATACCCAACTTGCGGTGGCAAAGCAATTGAATTAATTGGGTGTCTTTTTTATTGAAATCGAAATTTCTATTGTCAATGAGGATGAAATCATTCCCGGTTCCTGCGTATTTATCAAATTTCATCCTTATTATTTTATTGGTTCTACTATTTCTTGTTTGGGTTGATCAGGGCTAAATGGTATCCCTAAGCTATAATGCCTGTAAATCATCCAAAGTAAAAGAATGACAAAAAAAATGCCTCCATAGGTGGTGAATTTCTTTCCCCAGAAATTTTGGAAATACGGTTCATTTAATTTTAATCCCATTTTATGTTATTTTTATAAGTACGGTTTTTAGCTCAATATTAGCATTCACGTTTCAAACGCCCAATCATCTCCTTTGGATCTTCCGCTCCAAATATTCCCGAGCCCGAAACAAAAATATCAGCACCTGCATTCGAGATTTCTTTAATATTGTCCAATTTTATCCCTCCATCTACTTCAATCTCGATATGCTCATATCCTTTCGATTTTAAGAGCTTGCTTAAACGTTTAAGTTTATCAATAGTATTGGGGATAAATGATTGCCCGCCAAATCCCGGGTTGACCGACATGATTAGGATCAGATCAATATTATCCAAGACCTCCTCAATAGAGGTTAGAGGCGTATGCGGATTCAGGGATACTCCCGCTTTTACACCACGAGCACGAATTTGTTGTAATACCCGATGAAGGTGCGTAGTCGCCTCTACATGTACCGTAAGATAATCAGCACCCGCATCACAATAAGCATCCACATATTGCCCGGGTTCTTCTATCATTAAATGTACATCGCATGGAAGAATTGTGACCCGTTTAATTGATTTTAAGACAGGTGGTCCAATTGTTAAATTAGGTACAAAGTGTCCATCCATTACATCAATATGTAGTAAGTCCGCTCCTCCCGCTTCCAACATTTTAATATCTCGCTCTAAATTGACAAAATCTGCCGAAAGAAGTGAAGGCGCTATTTTTATAGATTTAGACATAAATTTATTTTACTCATTTAATAATTTCTCGCTATGACTTTTGTGTGATAAAAAACCATAAAACAATACTAAGTCCACTTCTTGAATAAGTTTCTACTCCCGGCTTTTGTTAAAGCAAGGCATTTACCACCGCTTCCGCCGTAATTCCCAATTTTTCATACAATACCTGATAGGGCGCTGAAGCTCCAAAGCGTTCTAATCCAATCACTTTCCCATTCAGCCCGACGTATTTGTACCAAGAGTCCGGTGCTGCTGCTTCAATTGCCACCCGTTTGGTAATGGTAGCGGGTAGTACTTCATTGCGATAAGCAGCCGTTTGTTGGTCGAATAAATCACAGGAAGGCATGGAAACTACTCTTACACTTTGACCTTTTTTGTTCAATTGTTTTTTTGCGTCAAGCGCAATTTCAACCTCCGATCCGGAAGCAATGATAATGGCATCGAAATTTTCATCCTCTACCAATACATAACCTCCTTTTTGTGCCATATTTGCCGGAGTCATTGCTGCTGCTTTTCTATCATAGATGGGCAATCCCTGACGCGTCAATACTAATATCGTCGGTCCAGTTGTATTTTGGATGGCGGTTTTCCATGCCTCCACTGTTTCATCACCGCACATAGGGCGGATGGTGGTCATATTCGGCATGGCTCTGAATGAAGCCAATTGGGCAATAGGTTGGTGTGTCGGACCGTCTTCTCCCAAGCCAATACTATCGTGGGTCATCACATAAATTACCTGAATGCCCATCAAGGCAGCCATTCGCATAGCCGGTCGCATATAATCCGTGAAAACAAAAAATGTTGCACCATAGGGAAGTATCCCTCCGTGTAGTGCTAAGCCATTCATAATACCACCCATGCCGTGTTCTCTGACACCATAGTGGATATATCTGCCGCTTGGATTTTTTGGACTAAAACTTTCTTCTGATTTAGGGAATGTTTTATTGGAAGGGGTTAAGTCTGCAGAGCCTCCCAAAAAGTTAGGGATAAGCGGAGCAAGATAGTCAAGTATCTTTCCGGATGCTGCTCTGGTTGCCATCTTAGAGCCGGCTTCAAAATAGGGGATTTGTAGTGCTTTAGCAGCAATTTTACCATTCATACAATCCTCAAAGGTTGCTGCTGGAGCGGGATTGTCTATTTTAAATTGTTGGAATAGCTGGTCCCATTTTTTTTCTGCCGCTGCTCCATTATCTCCTGCTTTTTTGGTCAGGTCATAGAGCCCATCTTCTATGAAGAAAAGTTCATCTTCCGGTAATCCCAATGCTTTTTTTGATAATTTGACTTCTTCGACACCCAGGGGTTCTCCGTGTGCTTTGGAGGTGCCTCCTCTATTAGGGCTACCGAATCCAATAATGGTTTTGCAGGCAATAATAGATGGTTGATTTTGGTTGGATTTTGCGTTATTGATGGCTTCATCGATGGCATCGTAATCGTGGCCATCTACTGCCTGTACATGCCAGCCATAAGCCTCATGTCTTTTTAGTACATCTTCCGAAAAGGACAATTCAGTTTTTCCGTCGATGGTGATGTTATTGTCATCATAAAGCACGATGAGTTTACCCAATTGATTGTGACCGGCGAAGGAAGCTGCCTCATGGGATATTCCTTCCTGTAAATCCCCATCTCCAACCATGACATAGGTGTAATGATCAACAATTTTTGTTTCTTTGTTGAAGCGGGCAGCCAATGACATTTCGGCTAGTGCCATTCCGACGGCATTGGATAAGCCCTGCCCTAATGGACCAGTGGTTGTTTCTACGCCGGGTGTTTCCCGATATTCGGGATGTCCGGGCGTTTTACTCTCCCATTGTCTGAAGCGCTTTAATTCGCTTAATTCAAGGTCGTAGCCATAAAGATGTAGTAGGCTGTAAATCAACATACTACCATGTCCACCTGAAAGTACAAAACGATCTCTGTCGTGCCAATTGGGGTGTTTGGGATTAAATTTCAAATGTTTGGACCAAAGTACGGTTGCGACATCTGCCATCCCCATTGGTAAGCCGGGGTGACCCGAATTCGCCGCCTGCACACCATCCATTGAAAGCCCTCGAATGGTATTGGCAATTTTTTTAAGCTGTTGATTATCCATGATATATTCCTTTATTATTTTTGTCGAATTATTCTTTCTTCTTGAAAATTTTTCTCCATTTCATCCACCTCCCGGCAATTCCCCTCTACCTACTGCTCCCTTCCCATAAAATAACACCTTTTGCTCTTCTCTTTTTCCCTCCCCTCAAAGATGTCCCCCTATGCCTCCCACTGCCGACTGAAGACTGCCAACTGAAGACTGAAGACTGCC
>CAZNCI010000094.1:7916-11994 GCA_964571475.1 uncultured Saprospiraceae bacterium
ACTGCCAACTGAAGCCTGCCAACTGAACCCATTACCAATCGCAATTTTACGACAATAAAATCATTCACACCCCATAATTTCTCATCTTTATTTTTTCTTGTAATACACTTTGTATCGTTCTATTTTGAATTTTACTTTCCAGCCATGAAATAATGTCTAAATATAAAAAAGGTCTTTGTTCAAAGGGATTTTTTTTAAGTTCTATTAATTTTTCGTGCAATTGAATAAATGCCGGTTTTAGATCAATTTCCTGCATTTGGGGTATTTTTTTTAGGAAATGGAAGACCTCGATTTGTACCTGTTGCAAATCATCCATCTTGGCTAAAAAGCGATAAGTGGATTTGATTTGGTATTTGAGCAATTGTAAATTACCCAATTCAAAATGTGCAATTAAGCTTAAAATACGGGCAAAACACTGAAGGTCCTCCCTAAAATTAGAATGAATCTGCCAATTGATTTCGTTGAGAAAGTGGATACTTTTTTCCCAATCGTCATTCCCGAAATACACACAGGCTATTTTATAGTTTAAGACCAAAAGCCGGTTATTATCCCAATGCAGCTCATTCGTTTGCAGGAGATTTTCCAGCGCTGAAAAGGAATTGGCCTGCTCTGCATAATTGCCCTGGAGGAAGCATTTGTTGAGGCTGTGAATATGTTTGTAAAAATGCCATTGTGTAATGGTATCCTGTTTTTGGAGTAGCTTATTATTATCAATGAAATGTAGAAGTTCCTCATAGACCGGCTGGAATTTATCTATTCGTTCCAAGAGAAAAGTGCTGTTTAATACATTATTCAAGGCTTTAAGATAGAGGGAGGCCTCCCGTTCTTTTATTTTAGGGTGCTCATGGAATAATTGTAATAAACGGAGGGAATATTTATAATAATTAGCGAAATCCACCAGAATGTGATAATACCAGATGTAGGATTGAAAAAGGTACATTTTTTCATAAAAATCCATTTTTTCCAAATCAAGCCCCTCTAATTTACACTGAAAATAGTCTTTAATGAAGGCTCTATCTTTGGCATTTTTGGCAAAGCCGTATTTTAGGTGATGGCCGTACATTAATAGCGATAGATTGGAGAGCTGATTATTATGGCTGATTTTTTCAACAATTTCGTTGCTTTGCCGGTCAATTTCTTCCGCCTTTGTGAAGGTACTTCCGGTCACATGGAAACTCTCAATTCTTTTTTCAAAATTAATAATTGATAATAAAAGTGGAAAATGCTGAATATCTGCGGCTTGCTTTTTGGCTTTGTTTAAGATTTCCAGACTGGCAAGGAGGTGACCTTTTGCATGTAAGATTTTCGCATAGTCTAATTGTTCCCTTATGGCAATGTCAGGTATATTATTTTTTTCATTTAGACGAAGGCTGACGAGTAGCTGTTTGTACAAATTTGCTTTTAGATTGGAAAGTTGAGATTTTTTGATTTTGGGAATCTTTTTTAAGACTGTTTTTTCGTCAAAAATGCCCATTTTGTCCAAAACTTCAAATAGGGACATAAACAGCTTATCTCCCTTGGGGTTGTTCCGATTGACAAAGAGCCTGAAATTCCTTTTTTCATTTTTGCTCAAGGAATTGATCAGCTGTACTAAAAAATCTTTTTGTGCCTTAGCCATTGTAATTGTTCAAGTAGTAAAGTCTAGTGTATCAACTATTTATCTATTTTTTTATTGGCTTGGAAATTGTAATATTAATAAAAATACGTTTGCGAACCTCCATTTTCAAGGCAAATTTAAACATATATTTGTACTTCAATACGAAAATGGGCAAGAAGAAATAATTGGAGTTAAAAAATCGGAACAATGGATAAAAAAAGAATTCACATATTTGATACGACCCTGAGGGATGGCGAGCAGGTGCCCGGTTGTAAATTGGAAAAGAAACAAAAGCTTGTCATTGCAAAACGCCTGGACTTGCTTGGTGTCGATGTGATTGAAGCCGGTTTTCCCGTTTCGAGTCCCGGTGATTTTGATGCAGTGACGAGTATCTCTAAAGTAGTGAAAAACGCAACCGTTTGCGGTTTGAGCCGAGCGGTGATGAAGGACATTGAAGTGGCGGCGCAAGCATTAAAATATGCAAAAGTGCCTAGGATTCATACCGGTATCGGTACTTCTGATTCCCATATTATTCATAAATTACACAGCACTAGAGATAAGATTACGGAGCGCGCCATTGCAGCGGTGAAATATGCCAAAACATTCGTAGAAGATGTGGAGTTTTACGCCGAAGATGCCGGACGAACAGATAATGAATTTTTAGCCAGGGTGCTGGAAAAAGTGATTAAAGCCGGTGCTACCGTTGTGAATATCCCCGACACTACCGGGTATTGTCTGCCACATGAATACGGCGCAAAAATCCGATACCTGATGGAAAATGTAAAGGGCATCCATAAGGTTCAAATTTCGACGCATTGCCATAATGATCTGGGGCTGGCAACGGCTAATTCTGTGGCAGGAGTAGTAGCTGGAGCCTTACAGGTGGAGTCAACCATCAACGGTATAGGTGAAAGAGCCGGGAATACTGCCATGGAAGAAGTGGTTATGATCTTGAATCATCGGTATGGAGCGCAGTTTGAAACAGGTATTGATACACGCCAGTTTCATGATATTAGTCGATTTATTTCCGATCAAATGGGGATGGTGGTGCAGGCCAATAAAGCCATCGTCGGTGATAATGCTTTTGCGCATTCATCCGGAATTCATCAAGATGGAGTGATTAAAGAGCGATCGACTTATGAAATTATCGATCCGGCAGAAGTTGGTGTCGATCATTCTTCTATCATTTTGACGGCTCGGTCTGGAAGAGCAGCATTGGCGTTTCGTGCTAAGCAGATTGGCTTTGATCTGATGAAAAAAGAACTGGATGTGGCTTATAAACACTTTTTGGAATGGGCGGACAGAATGAAGGAAGTGGATGATGTAGCCTTAAAGTCCCTATTGCAGGAGAGCTTGGCAAGTCGAGCCAATCAATAACGAGTATTTAAACAAACCAACTTATATTCAAAACGTTGAATGGACGGTAAAATAGCAGGTGGGGACTTAATCTGTTCACTTTCGATTTACCGTCTATTTTTATGATAGAAAAATGGCAAAAACACTTTTTGATAAATTATGGGATGCTCACGTAGTGGAAAGCATCAAAGGAGGGCAGGATGTGCTCTATATTGACCGGCATTATATTCACGAGGTGACTAGCCCGCAGGCATTCGATGGGCTTAGAGCCCGTGGTTTGCCCGTCTTTCGCCCCCAACAAACGACAGCAACGGCAGATCACAATATCCCCACCAAAAATCAGGATCAACCGATACAAGAACCGTTATCTCGAAAGCAGGTGGATATGTTGACCAAAAATTGTGAGGAGTTCGGTATTGAATTATATGGGCTGGGACATGAAAAGCAGGGCGTTGTTCACGTGATTGGTCCCGAATGGGGGTTTACGCAACCCGGAATGACGATGGTTTGCGGTGATAGCCATACTTCGACTCATGGGGCATTTGGAAGTATCGCCTTCGGCATTGGTACCAGTCAGGTGGAGCAGGTTTTTGCGACCCAGTGTTTGATCCTGAAGCGACCGAAAACCATGCGGATTTCCATCGACGGTGATTTACCTGCCAATGTATTGGCAAAGGATATTATTCTCTATATTATTTCGAAATTGACCGCTTCTGGTGGAACGGGCTATTTTATCGAATATGCCGGCAGCGTCATTCGCAACTTGTCTATGGAAGCCCGTATGACAATATGTAATATGAGCATCGAGATGGGAGCCAGAGGAGGGCTGATTGCACCTGATGCCACCACTTTTGATTATGTGAAAGGTCGAACTTTTGCTCCAAAGGGAGCGGATTGGGATATGGCTGTAGCCAAATGGAAAACGTTATATAGCGATGAAGCGGCTTCTTTTGATATGGAATACCATTTTGATGCAGCGGAGATAAGCCCGATGATTACTTTCGGTACCAATCCGGGAATGGGTATCAAAATTAGTGGAAAAATTCCCGCCGGCACATCTGATTCGTTTCAGAAGTCACTTGAATATATGGATTTTAAACAGCAGGAAAGCTTAATCGGAAAACC